>PNKC01000022.1 GCA_013822275.1 Anaerolinea sp.
CTCCAACCTCGTGGACAACGCCATCAAGTATTCAGGCGAAGGCAGTCACGTTGTCATGCGCGCCGTCGCTGAGCACGCCACGATCGCCATCGACGTGACCGACAACGGCGCGGGAATCGCGGACGACGACCTCCAGCGCGTGTTCGACCGGTTCTACCGCGTGGACAAGGGCCGCAGCCGCCGGGAGGGAGGCAGTGGCCTCGGGCTGGCCATCGTCCAGGAGGTTGTCCGGGCGCTTGGCGGGACGGTCTCCGTACGCTCGCAGTTGGGCGAAGGGACGACGTTCACGATCCGCCTCCCGCGAAGCACAGGGGAACCCGGCGAGCAGGCACCGGCCGCACCGATCGACCGCGCCATCGCCCGTCGGCCAGTTGCCGGCGAAGCGCCTTGACCCCCACCAGTCGGGAACTTACGTTGAGCCTTCGGCCAGGCGAGTAAGCGTTCGTACGGCACGGACGCCGGTTGTGTGGCCTACTGGAGCGAAGCCTCAAGGAGCCTCTGTTTGACGCGACTGCTGGACTCGATTGACACGCCCCACGACCTCCGTGGGCTGACATACCCCCAGTTGGACCAACTGGCACACGAGATGCGGGAGTTCCTCGTGGATTGCGTCCATGGCATTGGCGACGGCGGCCACCTGGCCTCCAACCTTGGCGTGGTGGAACTCTCCATTGTCCTCCACCGGCTCTTTGACACACCGAAAGACAAGATCATCTGGGACGTGAGCCACCAGGTGTATGTCCACAAGATCCTCACGGGCCGGAAACAGCGGATGGGCACGATTCGCCAGTACCGGGGCCTTTCCGGTTTCTCCGACCGCAACGAAAGCAGCCACGACGCCTTCGGCGCGGGCCACGCTGGCACCTCCATCTCCGCCGCCGTCGGGATGGCGGTGGCACGTGACCTGAAGGGCGAGGATTTCGAAGTGGTGGCGATCATCGGCGACGGCGCGATGACGGCCGGGATGGCGCTTGAGGCGATGAACCACGCGGGCCATCTCAACGAAGATCTGATCGTTATCCTGAACGACAACGCCATGTCGATCTCGCCCAACGTCGGCGCCCTCAGCCGTAACATCAACAAGCTCCGCGTGGACCCGCTCTACCGTAACGCGAAGCGCGAGATCGGGACGTTTGTCGAACACCTCCCTCTCGGGAAGCAAGTCTGGCAGGGGGCCAAACGCGTCAAGGCCAGCGTGCGCGACCTCCTCGTCCCGGCCAGTTTCTGGGAGCAGTTCGGCTTCGAGTACTACGGTCCCGTGGACGGACACAACATCCACGAACTTGAAGCAACAATCGCCCAGATCAAGAAAGTGCGGACGAAGCCGGTCCTCCTCCACGTCCTTACGGAAAAGGGCCACGGCGTGCCAGAGGCGGTGGCTGACCCCATCAAGAGCCACAGTGGTACGTTCTGGCTCAAGCAGGCGAAACCGGGTGCCCCGGCGCCACTGCCCACCTACAGCCAGGTCTTCGCCCAGGCCACTCAGGAGCTGATCGAAGCTGACTCCAGGGTCGTGGCCGTTACCGCGGCGATGTTGGAAGGGACGGGCCTCGCGCCGGTCCACGCTCGTCACCCGGAACGCGTTTTTGATGTGGGCATCGCCGAACAGCACGCGGTCACGTTTGCCGCCGGCCTGGCCACCCAGGGAATCCGTCCCATCGCCGCGATCTACTCGACGTTCCTCCAGCGCGGCTTCGACTCCGTTGTCCACGATGTCTGCGTGCAGAACATCCCCGTGGTCTTTGCCATGGACAGGGCGGGGTTCGTTGGCGACGACGGCAAGACGCACCAGGGGTTCATTGACATCAGCTTCCTCCGCTGCCTGCCGAACATGGTGGTTTCCGCCCCGAAGGATGAAAAGGAGCTCCGCGACCTGCTCTATACCGGCGTCATGCATGACACCCCCTTCGCCCTTCGTTTCCCCCGCGGCAGCGGACCGGGCGCGCCGACGGACCTGCCGATGGAACTTGTCCCGATCGGCGAAGCCGAGCTGCTCCGAAAAGGGACCGATGTGACGCTCATCGGGTTCGGTGTTTGCGTGAACGAATGTGAGAAGGCCGCCACGATCCTTGAGGAAGCGGGGATCTCCGCCAGCGTGGTGAACGCACGCTTCGCCAAGCCTCTTGATGAGCAACTGATCCTGGCCGAGGCTCGCTCCACCGGCGCCATCGTCACGGTGGAGGAGAATGTACGCGCGGGAGGGTTCGGCGAGGCGGTGCTCGACCTGCTGGCGGACAACGGCCTCGCCGGAAGCTGGCTCCTGGGCCTGTCCATGCCAGACCTCATCCTCGACCACGGCCCGCAGGCGACTTTCCGGCGGCTTTGGCAGCTCGACGCGGCAGGCATCGCGGAGCGCGCCCGGGAAGCCCTGGCCGGGCGCGCCGGCCGGCCCATCGAGCCTGTGGCCCCCGCCCTTGTCTCCGCCTGAGCGCCCGCCCGCCGCGCTTGCCGCCCACCTCCCGTTGCTTGAGGAGACACTGAAGCGGGCGATCGGCGGGTCGGACAGTCCCCTCGCCTCCGCCAGCCGTTATGTAATGGGCTGGGAAGATGAACACGGCCGAGCCGCCGCGGCCGGAGGTAAGCGGATCCGCCCTGCGCTCTGTCTCTTTGCCGCCGAATCGCTCGGCGGCCGGGTCGAAGACGCCATCCCCGGCGCGGTCGCGGTTGAACTCGTCCACAACTTCTCACTCGTGCACGACGAGATCCAGGACCACGATCTGGAGCGGCACTCCCGCCCAACAACCTGGGCGCGATTCGGCGAAGGCCAGGCGATCAACGTTGGCGACTACCTGTATACGCGCGCGGTCCGCGCCCTGACGGACGGCCCCGGGGACGTTGGACGGAGGATGCGGGCGCTCGCCATCCTCCATGAAGCCATCGGCCAGATGATTGAGGGACAGTGGCAAGACCTCGAATTCGAGTCACGCGATTCCGTCCAGCCGCACGAATACCTGGCGATGGTGGCGAGAAAGACCGGTGCGCTCCTGGGCGCGCCTCTGGAAATGGGCTCGGTGCTCGCGGGCATTCCCCCGGAGCAATCCGCGCAACTGGGTGAGTGGGGACGCGCTGTCGGGTTGGCTTTTCAGATTCAGGACGACTTCCTGGGAATCTGGGGGGATCCGGACGAAACCGGCAAGTCCAACCGGGGTGACATCATGCGCAAGAAGAAGACGCTGCCGATAGTCTTCGGGCTGGCGGATGCGGGCGCTCGGGATGTGATTTCAACGGCCTATGCCCGGCCGGCGCTGGCTCCTGACGACGCCGACAGGGTGGTAGCCGCGCTCGACCGCTGCGGCGCGGCACGCGCCTGCGCAGAAGAGGCTCACCGGCACGCGGCGAATGCGGATCGCCTGCTCAGGACGTTCGAACTGGGGCCGCGGCAAGCGGAACAGTTCCGTGCGATCGCCTCGTACATCATCGATCGCCGCGCCTGACGGCACCGTTCAGGAAGCCTTGCGCCTCCGGCTTGGCGCTGGCCGGCTGGCTGGGCCGGTGATCGCTTCCAGTTGCTCGGGTTCCGCCGCCCGCTTTCCCCGTCCGCCGCTGCTGGCGGCCACCGCCGCTGGCTCCTCCGCGGAAGCCGGCTTCGCGGCCCGGACCGGCGCCTGCGCCTGCGCCGGCGCGTCGGCGCTCCCCTTCTTCGCGGCCGCGATGCTCGCTTCGAGCGCGGCCATGAGGTCGACCACGCGCGGCGCAACCTTCTGGGCGGGAGCGGCTGTCACGGTTTCGCCTGCGGCTTTCCGCTCGATCAGGTCCAGGAGCTGTTCGCGATACTCGTCCCGGTACTTGGAGGGGTCGAACGGCTCGCTGAGCGCACCGATCAGCTGCTGCGCCATTGCCATCTCGCGCTTGTCGAACGCCTGGGTGGCGTCCGGGATGTCCAACTCAGACGGTGAAACCACCTCATCCGGGAAGTAGAGCGTCTCCATGACAAGGGCCTCGCCCGCGGGACGGATGGCGACTACATACTGCTTCGAACGCAGGACCATCCGTCCGAGGGCGACCTTACCAGCCTCTTCCATGGCCAACCGCAGCAGCGCGTATGGTTTGGCGCCGCCTTTGTCTGGGGCGAGGTAGTAGGAACTTTCGAAGTAGACGGGGTCGATCTCCGTCAGATCGATAAACTCCTGGATTTCGATTCCTTTCGTAACCGCCGGCGCCAGGGCGTCGAGTTCATCCGCCGTCACGACGACGTAGCGATCGGGCCCCACTTCGTAGCCCTTGACGATCTCGGAGGCCGTCACCTCTTTGCCCTCTTCCGCGCAGAACCGGCGCATCTGGATGCGGGAGCCATCGGTTGCGTGAAGCTGGTTGAAGCCTATGTCCTTGCCGCGGGCCGCGGTGAACATCTTCACCGGGATGTTCACAAGCCCGAAGCTGATTGAGCCGGTCCACATCGATCGTGCCATGGGGCACCTCGCGAGAAAAGTTGGTGCGTCAATGGGTGACGTTTTCCCACCATACCATCCGCCGTGACACGGATGCGAGCATTATGGCGGGGAAGGACGCGAAACCATGGCACGGCTCAACAATGAAATGCTAAAGCGCTTTATCCAGTCCCCGGTTGTCTGGTATGCTCCAGCCAGCACCCTGGAGGGGACGCCCGTGAACGGTCGCCGGTCTTCCCATTCGCGGCTGCAGGCCAACGAGTTGACGCCTGATAGGCTGCGGGACCTGGTCTGCGAGCTGCTGGATGCCGCGAAGCTAACGCCCGAAGAGAAGGTTCAACTGCTTGGCGGTGCGTTCGTTGTTGAGGCGGTGCGGCCCTTCACCGGCGATGGGGGTGCCGGCCAAGCCCACCTGCGCCTGCAGGCACACGACCCTGAACTGGCCGCGGCAGTCGAGTCCCTCGCACCGATGATCTACGGCCGGGCGCGCGCGGCAGCCGATGCCACGGCGGCCATCGCCGCCGTGGAAGAACTGCTCCGCTAAGCAGGGCTCAGGGGAGCAGCGTCTCGCCCATCAGGTACCGGTCGATTCCGCGGGCGGCGGCGCGCCCCTCGGCAATTGCCCAGACAATCAGGGATTGTCCGCGCGTCATGTCCCCGGCCGTGAAGACGCCGTCGATGCTGGTCATCTTGCTCTCGTCCGCCTTCACGTTGCCCCGGTCCGTCAGTTCGACTCCGAGCTGCTCCAACATCCCGGGCTTTTCCGGCCCGAGGAAGCCCATGGCCAGGAGCACGAGGTCACACTCTTCCTCGAACTCGGTGCCCGGTACTTCGCGCATCACCTGGCGGCCGTCTTCAAGGGCGAACTCGACGCGTACGCCGTGCAGCTTCCTGAGCACGCCGTTTTCCCCGGAGAGCGCCTTTGTGAGGATGGAGTACTCCCGCGCGCCCCCCTCTTCATGGGCCGACGAGACGCGATAGACGTTGGGCCAGGTCGGCCACGGGTTCTCCGCGGGCCGGGTCGCCGGTGGCTTTGGCAAGAGCTCGTATTGGAGTACCTCGCGGGCGCCCTGGCGGAGGGCGGTGCCGAGGCAGTCGGCCCCCGTATCGCCACCACCGAGAATGATCACCCGCTTGCCTTCGGCGGTGACCGACTCATCCACAGGGACGGAATCACCGGCCACGCGACGGTTCTGCTGCGGCAGGTACTCCATCGCCAGGTAGACGCCCTTCAGCTCGCGGCCCGGCACGTCGAGGTTGCGCGCATGAGTGGCGCCACCCGCCAGGCAGATCGCGTCAAACTGGCTCTGGAGTTCGCGGATGTCGATATCGAACCCGATGTTCACGCCTGGCTTGAAGGTGACGCCCTCGGCGCTCATCTGGGCCATGCGGCGCTCGATGAACTCCTTCTGCATTTTGAAGTCCGGGATGCCATAGCGAAGCAGGCCGCCGATCCGGTCGTCCCGTTCGAAAAGGGTGACTTCGTGGCCCGCGCGCGCGAGCTGCTGCGCGCAGGCGAGGCCGGCGGGGCCGGAGCCGATCACGGCGACCGCTTTGCCGGTCTTCACCTTTGCCGGCTGCGGAGTGACCCAGCCTTCCTTCCAGGCATGCTCAATGATCGTCAGCTCAACCTGCTTGATGGTCACCGGGTCGCTGTTGATGCCGAGGACGCAGGCCGTCTCACACGGGGCCGGGCAGAGGCGGCCGGTGAACTCCGGGAAGTTGTTGGTGGCGTGAAGCCGGTCGATCGCGTCCCGCCAGTGGGAGCGGTACACGAGGTCGTTCCAGTCCGGGATGATGTTGCCCAGGGGACAGCCCTGGTGACAGAACGGGATGCCGCAATCCATGCAGCGCGCCGCCTGCTGCTTGAGGTGCTCCACCGGGAACTCTTCGTAGACTTCCAGCCAGTCGTGGACGCGTTCCGCAACGGGCCGGCGAGTCGGCGTTTCCCGTCCAAATTCCAGGAACCCGGTCGGTTTAGCCACGCGCGGCCCCAACGGTTTGGACGGCGGGTTCGGTGGCGGCCTGGCGCTGCTCATTCAGTACCCGGCGGTACTCGGCCGGCATGACCTTTACGAAGCGGTCCGCGGCACGGGGCCAATCCTGCAGAAGGCGCGCCGCGACGGTGCTCCCCGTGTACTCGCGGTGCCGTTCGAGCAGCCCATGGACGAGCTCCAAATCCTCCGCCTCCTCCAATCGCTCGAGGCCCACCATCTGCTTGTTGCAGCGGGCTTCAAAGTCACCGCATTCGTCGTACACGTAGGCGATGCCGCCGCTCATGCCCGCGCCAAAGTTACGGCCGGTGTTCCCGATTACGACGACCCGGCCGCCCGTCATGTACTCACAGCCGTGGTCGCCGGTCCCCTCGACGACCGCGACCGCACCGCTGTTGCGGACGGCGAAGCGCTCGCCAGCGAGACCGCGGAAGAAGGCCGCCCCGCTCGTGGCTCCGTAGAGGACGGTGTTTCCGATGAGGATGTTCTCCTCCGGCACGAAGGTCGCGTTTTTCGGCGGGTAAACGATCAGTTTCCCGCCGGAGAGGCCCTTGCCCACGTAGTCGTTGGCGTCGCCCTCCAGGCGGAGGGTGATTCCAGAGGGCAGGAAGGCGCCGAAACTCTGGCCCGCTGAGCCGCTGAAACGGATGTCGATCGTGTCGTCCGGCAACCCGTTGAACCCGTGGCGGCGCGTCAGTTCGCTTCCGAGCATGGTGCCAACCGTGCGGTTGACGTTCCGGATCGACATTTCGAGCGTGACCTTTTCGCCGTGCTCAAGCGCTGGCTGCGCGAGGCGGAGCAGTTCGTTATCGAGCGCCGCGTCGAGGCCGTGATCCTGGGCTATCACGCGGTGAGTGGCGACCGACTCGTCCACCTCCGGCCGGTAGAGGATTGCCGAGAGGTCCAGGCCCTGAGCCTTCCAGTGATCGACGGCGCGGCGCATGTCGATGAGGTCGCTCCGGCCCACCAGCTCGTCGAGCGCGCGATAGCCGAGTTGGGCCATGAGCTCACGGACTTCTTCCGCGATGAACCGGAAGAAGTTGACGATGTGCTCCGCTTTGCCCGTGAACTTGTCGCGCAGCACTGGATTTTGGGTCGCGATGCCAACAGGGCACGTGTCCAGGTGGCAAACGCGCATCATGACGCAGCCCATGACGACGAGTGGTGCAGTCGCGAACCCGAACTCCTCCGCGCCAAGGAGGGCGGCGATGATGACATCACGCCCGGTCTTCAGTTGGCCATCCACCTGGACGACGATGCGGTCGCGAAGCTTGTTCAGGACGAGCGTCTGCTGGGTTTCGGCAAGTCCCAGCTCCCAGGGGATGCCCGCGTGCTTGAGCGACGTGAGCGGGCTCGCGCCGGTGCCGCCGTCGTGTCCACTGATGAGGACAAGGTCCGACTTCGCCTTCGCAACGCCTGCCGCCACCGTGCCCACGCCCACTTCCGCGACGAGCTTTACGCTGATGCGCGCCCGTGGATTCGAGTTCTTGAGGTCGTGGATGAGTTGGGCAAGGTCCTCGATGGAGTAAATGTCGTGGTGAGGCGGCGGGCTGATGAGGCCCACGCCGGGGGTGGCGTAGCGGACCGCCGCAATCCAGGGGTATACCTTCGCGCCGGGGAGCTGACCGCCTTCGCCAGGCTTGGCCCCCTGGGCCATCTTGATCTGGATCTCGTCCGCGTTCACCAGGTACTCGCTGGTGACGCCGAAACGGCCGGACGCTACCTGCTTGATCGCGCTCCGGCGGAGGTCGCCGTTCGCGTCGGCGACGTAGCGGCGACGGTCCTCCCCGCCCTCTCCGGTGTTGCTCTTGCCGCCGATCCGGTTCATCGCGATCGCAAGCGTTTCGTGCGCTTCCGCGCTGATGCTGCCAAAACTCATGGCGCCCGTGGCGAACCGCTTGAACAAGTCTTCGACCGGCTCAACTTCGTCAATTGAAACCGGTTGGCGGTCGGACTTCAGGTCGAACAGGCCGCGGAGCGTTGCCATCCGTTCGCTCTGGTCGTCGACGAGCGCCGTGTACTCCTTGAAGATCTTCGCCTGGCCGGTCTGGGTTGCATGCTGAAGCTTGAAGACTGTGTCGGGGTTGAAGAGGTGAAACTCGCCGTCCCGCCGCCACTGGTACTGCCCGCCCCAGACGAGCTCCTCCAGGCCGCCATCGCGGGTGGGGTAGGCGCGGCCATGGTGGGCAAGCGTTTCGATAGCGACCTCGTCAATGCCGATGCCGCCGATCCGCGAAGCAGTCTTGGTGAAGTACTTGTCAATGATCGCGTCGGAGAGGCCGATAGCTTCGAAGATCTGGGCGCCGCGGTAGCTGTGAATGGTGGAGATGCCCATCTTGGACATCACCTTCACAACGCCCTTCTTTATCGCCTTCAGGTAGTGGGCGCGCGCCTCTTGGGCGTCCAGACCCGGCGCGAGGTAACCTTCCTCCTGCAACTGGTCGAACGTATCGAGCGCGAGGTAGGGGTTGATAGCGCCGGCGCCATATCCGACCAGAAGGGCGAAGTGATGGACTTCGCGCGCGTCGCCGGTCTCAACGATGAGCCCAACCTGTGTACGCTTTCGCTCCCGCACGAGGTGATTATGTAACCCGGCGACGGCGAGCAACGACGGGATGGGGGCGTTTTCGGCGTCCACCCCGCGGTCGGAGAGGATGAGGATCTTCGCGCCGTTGGCGATCGCCCGGTCAGCCTGCTCAAAGAGCGCGTCAAGGCCCGGACCCATGGCCGAGGGGCCTCCTTTCGCGGGGAAGAGCATCGGCAGGACCGTGGCGCGCAGCGCGTGGTCCTTCAACGACCTGAACTTCGCGAGCTCCTGGTTGTCCAGAAACGGGCTGTCGAGGCTGACGAGGTGGCAGTTCTCGGGCTCGGGGTCCAGGAGGTTTCCCTCGGGGCCGATCACCGTCTTGACTGACGTCACGAGTTCTTCGCGGATGGCGTCCAGTGGCGGATTCGTCACCTGGGCGAAGAGTTGCTGAAAGTAGTTGTAGATCGGCTGAGGCCGGTCCGAGAGGACGGCGAGCGGTGTGTCGGTCCCCATGGAGCCGATGGCCTCTTCGCTGTTCGCCGCCATGGGCCCAAGGATGTACTTCAGGTCCTCCAGCGAGTAGCCAAACGCGATCTGCTGCTTAAGCAGCGTTGCCGGCGTCGGCGGCGCGGGCGTCTCAACTTCGGGGATGGACTCGATCGGGATCAGGTTCTGGTCCAGCCATTCGCGGTAGGGGTGCTCGGCGGCAAGCTTCGCCTTGATCTCCGTGTCATCGATGATGCGGCCTTCCTCCAGGCTCACGAGGAACATCTTGCCCGGCTGGAGCCGCCCCTTCTTGAGGATGCGCTCCGGCGCGATCGGCAGGACGCCAACCTCGGAGGCCATGATGACAAGGTCATCTTTGGTAACGTAGTAGCGAGACGGCCGGAGGCCGTTCCGGTCGAGGACAGCGCCGATCGCCTTGCCATCGGTGAAGGCGACCGATGCCGGGCCGTCCCATGGTTCCATCAGGCAGCTCTGGTACTCGTAGAATGCTTTGCGCTCGGCGCTCATCGATTCGTGCCCGCTCCAGGCCTCGGGGATAAGCATCAGCATCGCCAGTTCGAGCGGGCGGCCCGACTGCACCAGCAGCTCCAGCGCCTGGTCCAGGCTGGCTGTGTCGCTGCCGTGGTCCGTGACAACCGGGAGAATCTTGTGGATGTCATCGAAGAGCGGTGAGGCGAAGAGGGCCTCGCGCGCGGTCATCCAGTTCCGGTTGCCCCGCAACGTGTTGATCTCCCCGTTGTGTGAGAGCATCCGGTAGGGGTGCGCGAGTTCCCACGAGGGGAAGGTGTTCGTGCTGAAGCGCGAGTGGAACATCGCCAGGGCGCTGATCATGTGGCGTTCGCTGAGGTCGGGGAAGTACTCTCGCAGTTGGGTAGCCGTGAGCATGCCTTTGTAAACAAGGGTGCGCGCCGAGAGGCTGGGGAAGTAAAAGAACTCCTCCTCATAGATGCCATAGCGCCTCGCCGCTCGTTCGAAGCGCTTGCGAATGACGTACAGCTTCCGTTCAAACGCGTCCTCATCCGGGAGGCCCGCGCCGCGGCCGACAAAGACGTGCTGCATCGAGGGTTCAACGGCAAGGGCGCTCGCCCCAATCGAGGCGTTGTTGACCGGGACTTCCCGCCAGCCCAGCAGGTGCTGGCCTTCCTCTTCCACGATAGCGGTGAAGAGCGCCATCCCCTGGGAGCGCGCACGCGGGTCTTTCGAGCTGAAGAAGAGCCCGGCGCCGTATTGGCCCGCTTCGGGCAGGCGGATTCCGAGCCCGGCGCATTCCCGCCGGAAGAACTCGTGCGGGAGTTGGACAAGGATGCCGGCGCCGTCACCGGTGTTCACTTCGCAGCCAGAGGCGCCACGGTGGTTGAGATGCTCGAGCGCGGTCAGGCCGTCGTCCACGATCTGGTGGGAACGCTGGCCTTTCAGGTGGACGATGAACCCGACGCCGCACGAGTCGTGTTCATACGTGGGGTCATAGAGCCCTTGCGCAGACGGCATACCTGGATGGCCCATGGTCATCTACCCAGCCTGAAAATGCTTACCTCCCCGGCTGAATTCGGGAATGTGCGTAGCCGCTGCGGGGCAGGTCCGGGGATCCGCCTCGCCTTTGTGAAAACTATCCCAAATGCGCGAGCTAAGAGAGGTGAGTTTGCAGTATAGCAGGCGCGTCAACCTCCACGTCGAGCACGCCGAGCCCGGCCGTCCCGCCGGGGAGAGCTTTCGCCCGGCCAACGCCTTCACCGGAGGCCGTATACTTTCCCCACGAGCAGTGCCATGGGGGTAGAATGATGAGCCACGAGGCGTATTGGACAGCCGAAAACCTTGAAGAGATGGTCAGCCGGCGGGCCAAAATCCTGGGACCCTCCGTCTGGGCCGCTGCGACACCGGACCCGCGCCCGGTCATTTCGTTTGCCGGCGGGCTGCCCGACATTCCGTCGCTCCCTGGTGAGATCCTGCTTAAGGCGAGCCGGGCGGTCATCGACCGTGAGCAGAAAGAGGCCCTCGAGTACGGAGGGACGTTCGGGGCCCATCCCCTGCGTGCCGCAATCGCCGAGCGTTCCTCAAGGATCGAGGGGATACCGGTCGGCATCGACCAGGTGATCATCAGCTCCGGCTCCGCCCACGGCATTGGCATGGTCTGCGAGACGTTGCTGGACCCGGGCGACACGGTGCTTGTGGAAAGCCCCAACTTCCCGGGGAGCATGCGGACGATCAAGTCGTTTGGCGCCGAGCAGGTGGCAGTCCCCATGGACGAGTACGGCCTGCGGGTGGACCGGCTGGAAGAAGAGCTGAAGAAGCTGGCTGACGTGGGCAAGCGGGCGAAGTTCATCTACTCCATCCCAACGCACCAGAATCCCGCTGGCTGTACGCTCGACCTGAAGCGCCGGGAGCGCATGCTCGAACTCGCCCGCGAGTACAAAACCTTCATCCTGGAAGACGACGCGTACGGCGAGCTCTGGTTCGAGACGCCCCCGCCGCCGTCGCTGTTTGCCCTGAGTAACGGAGACCACGGGGTGAAGGTCTCGAGCTTTTCGAAGATCCTCGCGACCGGCCTCCGGATGGGTTGGGCGATGGGCCCGGCGCCGCTGATTAGCCGCATGGCCGCCGTGCGCTTTGACATGGGGACCAGCCCCTACCTCGGCCGGGTCATTGCCGAAACGATCCGCAACGGTGACCTGGACCGCCATGTCGAACGGCTGCGCGGCATCTACCTCCGCAAGCTCGAACGTGTCGAAGCGGCCCTGAAGGAGCATTGCGCGCAGTACACCAGCTACGTCCGGCCCCAGGGGGGCTTCTTCCTCTGGCTCGCCCTGCGGCCCGGCCTGAACTCGCGAGACGTCCAGCTGGCGGCGAACGAACGGGGCGTGATCGTCGGCCAGGGACCGCAATTCTTCGCGGACGGCCAGGCCACGAACCACGTCCGCCTCGCCTTCAGTTATGTTGCGATGGAGGACATCGAAGAAGGCATCCACCGCCTCGGCGAAGCGATGGCCGAAGTAGCGGAGCGCAACGCTGCCAAGTAGCCCTCTCTCGCGTAGAATCCGCGGCCGGAGGGCTCACCATTGCAGACAGTCACGATCGGGAACGTCCAGGTCACCCCGCTCCTCGATACCGGCCTCCTCATGGACCCGCACCAGTTCATGCCGAAGCACGCGGAGCAGCTCCTGAAGGAGTACAGCCACGTCGCGGACGAACGAGGGCTGATGCCGATGAGCATTACCTGCTACCTCGTCCGCTCGGAGGGCAAGAACGTGCTGGTTGACACGGGGCTCGGGAACCGCCGGCGGCCCGGCTTTCCGGTCGGCCACCTTGACGAAACGCTGACCGCGGCCGGCCTCGCTCCCGGCGACATCGATGTCGTCCTGAATACGCATCTGCACATCGACCATGTGGGCTGGAACACCGTGGACCGCGAGGACGGGACGCGCGAAGTGTTCTTCCCGAATGCACGCTTTGTGTTCCAGCAGGCCGAATGGGACTTCTGGATGACCCCCGCGCAGCTCGCCCAGCCGGCCAACGCGCATCTCGTGGAATGTGTGGAACCACTGCGGGACAGCGGCCGGATCACGTTTTTCGAAGGCGAGAAGGCGCTGGATACGAACATCACATTCATCTCGACACCGGGCCATACCCCCGGACATGTGTCGATTGGCATCGCCTCCGCCGGGGAACGCGCGGTCATCATTGGCGATGCGAGTCACCACCCGGCCCAACTCATCCACCCCGACTGGTCGCCTGGATTCGACACCGACCCGATCCTCTCGGCCAGGACGCGAGACGCGCTCTTCGATCGGGCGATCACCGAGGACCGGACGTGGCTCGCGGGCCACTGGGCGTATCCCGGTATCGGCAAGCTTGCGCGGCTCGAAGGCAAGCGCGTCTTCCAGGCGATATAGGACATCCAAGAGCGTTTGAGCGCTTGCCCGGTGATCCAGTCGCGGCGTAGCGTGACGACGGTGAACCAAACCGCTGCCCTTCTCGTGGCCTTTGCATTGGCGATCGGCGCGTTGAGTGGTGGGCCACTTCGGGGCCCGCGCGCCGCCGCCGCCGCGGACCCGGTTGTCGTCGAAGTAACCAGCTCCGCCGACACGGCCGCGTCACCGGCGTGCCCCGACGCAACCCGCTGTACGCTGCGCAGGGCGATCGAGGTCGCCAACACCGACGCGAGCGGATTGCCCGTCCGCATCACCTTCGCAGAGACCGCGTTTCCCGCCGCCGCGACGGCCACCATCGTCGTGGGTTCCACCCCCCTGCCGGTGGTCACGCGTGAAGACGTGACGATCGACGGGTCTGGCCGCGGGGTACGGCTGGCGGGCACAACGCAAAGCGTGACGCCAACGGTGAACGGCCTGGTTACCTCCGGCACGCGCGCAACCGTCCGCGGACTTGAAATCCGCGGGTTCGCCGGGACCTGCCTGCACATGTCTGGCCCATCATCCACGGCCGGTGGGGACCCCGCTGCCGGGCAGGGAAACGTCATCGACGATTGCGATGTGGGGGTGCGCGTGGACGGGGCCGACTCGCTCGTGCACGGCAATTCCATAGGCCTTTCGCCGGGTGTCGCCGGGGCGAACAGCGTCTCCACCGGGATCTGGGCAACCGGTGCGGACACCATTGTGGGCGAAGCGGCTTCAGGAGAGGGGCACGCCAACGCGATCGGCAACGCTGCCAGCGGCATCCGCATTGGCGGCGTGAATGTGGCGGCGCTCACGGGCGTGCGGGTGGCCGGGAACAGCATCGGCGGCGAGGTCGATGCCCCTGCGCCTGTCCAGGCCGGCATTGATGTCTTTGCGCCGGCGGCTGGTGTCCTTATCACGGAGAACGGCGTCAGGACAGCCGCGAGCGGCATCCGCGTCCATGGCAGCGCCGCTGGGCCGTCCGCTGTCAAAGTCACGATCTCCCGCAACACCTTCGCGAACATCGCCGGGCTCGCAATCGACCTCAACGCCGACGGCCTGGCAAACCCCAACGACGAAGGCGACACGGACGATGGCGCGAACGGGCTGCGAAACTCCCCCGTGCTCATCCGGGCTGTCCAGTCCAGCGTGACGGGGAAGGCCTGCGCGGGCTGCCAGGTCCAGCTCTACTTCGCCCATCACCTCCCGGGGGGGAAGTCCGACTACGGCACGGAGCCATTGCCCGGCGCCGTGGCGACGGCAGGACCGGACGGCTCGTTCGCTTTCGATAATCCACCGGTTGCGCCGGGCCAGTGGCTCGTCGCTCTCGCCACCGACGGCGAAGGCAACACGAGCGAGTTCAGCACGAGCACGCGCGTTGGCGCGGGCAACGTGCAGTGCGGTATCCCGTCGCTGAGCCCGGGTTGGAACCTGGTTGGCTACTTCGGCGCCCAGGCGGTCAACCTGGGCGCTGCTTTCCCCGCGGATGGGCCCGGAGTTGGCTCTGTCCGCGCGATCTACCGCCTGAATGCGGGTACCGGCTCGTACGCGGGGTGGCTCTCAGACACGGCCGCCGGGCGGACGCTCAACGCACTTCAGCCGGGCGAAGCGTACTGGATGCTCGCGGAGGCAGCGGTCGCGCTCCCGGGAGGGTTTTCGCTTTCCGTCCCTGTCCCGGTGCAGCTCCGCGCCGGCTGGAACACCGTCGTCTACATTGGGGCAACCGCGGCCGTGGAAGACGCCCTCGCGTCGATCGCGGGAAAGTACACCGGGTTGTACGCCTGGAGCGCCGCCTCTCAGGCGTGGCAGCGCTACGGCGGTCCGGGCGTGCCGGCGTGGGCGCGGGATTTCAGCGAACTCCAGGCGTGCGGGGCCTTCGAGATCTTCATGACCCAGGACGCCGTGCTCACGCCGCTCCAGCCGTAGCTGCTGCTCGTATACTGAACCGTCACGCCGGACGAGAACGTTGGGACCCAGGAGGGGGAATCTTTGGGAATCGAAATCAGACCATGCCGGGATGCCGCCGAGATGGCCGACTACGGCCGCATCGTTAGCTACGTGTTCGCTTCTCCCGACGGCATGGAAGAAGAGCTTGCCACGACACAGCCCGACTGGACGATGTGTGCCTTTGTTGACGGCAAGATGGCGGGGACGATGGGAGTCTTCCCATTCACCGTGCGGCTGAACGGTAGCCCTGTGGCGATGGGCGGCGTGACCGCAGTGGGTACGCTTCCCGCATACCGGCGGCAGGGCCTGCTGCGAAAGGTAATGACCGACGGGCTCGCCATCATGCGCGACCGGCGCCAGGCGTACGCGATCCTCTGGGCGAGCATGGGGGCGATTTACCAGCGATTCGGCTACGGCCTCGCTTCGACGCAAGTAAGCTACGCGTTCGACCCGCGTTATGTGGACCTCGTGGACAACTCCCCGGTCCCTGGCTCCATCGAGATGATGGACAAGGCCGACGCCTTCCCGATCATCAAACAGCTCTACATCCGCCACGCCACGCCTCGCAACCTTCACATCCACCGTTCGGTCCCGCTCTGGGAGGCGAGTTCCCTGCACCCCCCGAAGAAAGGCCAACCGCTTTATGTCGCTGTTTACCGGGACCAGGAAGGCGAACCGCGGGGCCACTTGATCTACTCGACCGCGGAAGACGAACACGTTGGACCCGGACCGGGCCAGAAGATGGTCGTCAACGACTTCATCGCCCTCGACCTGGAGGCTTATCGGGGCCTCTGGGAATACATCCGGCGGCACGACCTCGTCGGCAAAGTCGTCATGCGTGGCGTTGTGCCGGAAGACGACCCGGCGCCAGCGCTGCTCCTGGAGCCGCGCATGCTTAACCGCAGTACGAGCGACCAGATCTGGATGCGGATCGTCGATGTCGAACAGGCGATGCCCCAGCGCCCGTATGGCGCCCGCGGGAACCTGACGTTCAGGATCGAGCGGGACGACGTTTGCCCCTGGAACGACGGCACCTACCTCCTGGAGACGGACGGCCGGGCAACCGCCGTGCGCAGGACGGACAGGAACCCCCAACTGACGATGACTCCCAACACGCTGGCCTCGCTGCTGGCAGGTCACCGTTCGGCGACCTACCACGAACGGGCCGGACAACTCGAAGCGCACGACCGCACGGCGCTGGCGACCGCGGATGCGCTCTTCCGTCCGGAGTACGCGCCGCACTGCCCGAACCAGTTTTAGCTCAGACGTCCGCCACCAGGGCGCGGACTTCGGCCAGGCGCTTGATCGACCCCAACACCCGCGACTGATCGCCGGTCAGGTGGCGGACGATGATATCCGTGTAACCCATCGCGCCGTAGTCCGCGAAGCGCGCCGCAACCTCCTCGGCGCTGCCGTACGTGGAGGCCGGCGGCTGGTGGCCACGGTAGCCGCCCTCGACGATCGGCCTCGCCACCGCCTCGGCTTCCGCGGAGGACTCACCGACGTAGATGTCCCGGCGGATGGCGACCGTCCCGGGCTTGCGGCCGTGCGCTTCGCATCGTTCGCGGTAGAACTGGGCCCAGTGCTTCGCCAGCTCGGGCATCAACTCCGGTCCGGCCAGGAAGCCGTCGCCGAGCCGCGCGGCACGATCGATGGACGGCTCCGCGCTCCCGCCAACCCAGAACTGGACGGGTTCCGGTGGGACGGGAGCGATGCGCGCGCCCTCGAACCGGTAGCGGCCCTCGCTGCTGACCGTCTCGCCGGAAAGCAAGCGTTTCACCGTGTCGAGGCCCTCTTCGAAAAGTGACGGGCGGTGCTTGATGTTCGCGCCCATGGCCGAAAACTGCTGCCGGCCGTCTCCAAGCGCGCATTGGACGATGAACGGGCCCTCGGCGATGGAGGCCAGCGTGCCAACCTGCTCCGCGACGAGCACAGGGTTCCAGAGCGGAAGGAGAAAAAGACACCCGGCCGGATTGGGGCCCCATTCGGCCAGCAACCGGCCAAGAATCGGCACGTTCTGGTAATACGGCGCCGGCATGGCGTGGTGGTCGCCAACGAAGAGCGAATCGAGGCGCGCGGCGCGGGCAGCCGCGGCCCGGTCGATCATCATCCGCGCGCCTTCCCGGACGTCCCGGGTGGTGTGGAAACTGGTGAGCGAGATGCCGATGCGCACGGGAGGCCTCCGGGTGAGTTGCCGCGCAACACTACCGCCTACGGCAGAGGCTGTCAGTCTTCAGCGAAAAGCGCGACGACGTCGCGGCCGAACTCCGCGTCGCCTCGCTGGCGCAGCCGGGCGGATGGCCGGTGAAAGATCTGGTCCACCAGCGAGCGGGTGAGGGTCTCGAGCAACTGCGGTGGAAGTTCCGGATGAAGGCGCTGCATCCTGCCAAGTTCACGCTGACGGACCCGCTCGACCTCCAGGCGCAGGGAGCCGACCAGCGACGCGCCGCTTTCGTTGGCGCGCTCGAGGTGCCGGGCGACGATCTGACTTAGCTTCGCCTGGAGTTCCGCCCGGCGGTGCATGGAATGGGCGCGCGAGTGTTCTTCGCGGAGCAGGTCCGCCATGGTGAGGATGCGCTCGCCGACGGCGAAATTGCGCGGCGTGCCGAGGTCGAGCGCGAGCGTAGCGGTCGGCAAGTCGCCGGGCGCAAGTTCCCCCGCGCCTGAGCCGAGACAGCCCGCAATGACTGTGACGGAAGAGAGTTGGGCGATGCCCGCAAGCGGCACGAACTCCCACGCCTGTTCCTCGTCGTCAGCGGGCCGTTGCCGGCCGGCGATGAGCACCCGGTCGAAGCCGAGTTCGAGGCCACGGGCGGCGACAAGGCGCCCCATGGCTCCCGTGCCGAGGACCAGCAGGGTACCCGCGGCAGGCAGCCCCGCGAGGCGAAGCCCACGGTCCAGGAGGTGCCCGGCGTGGCTTTCGAAGGGCGTCGCGCGGCGAAGTTCCCGCGCTGCGGCGATGGCGACATCAGCGAGGCGGCGGACAGCGGGAGAGGCGTCAGCGAACCCGGCGCGCACCTGGCCCATGATCTGCTCTTCGCCAAGCACAGCCGAGTGCAGTCCCGCGGCAACCTGCGCAATCCGCTCAAGCGCGGCCACGCCAGCCCATTTCCCGGGCGCTGGACAGTCACAGGCCGTATCGCCGAAGGCCTCCAGGCGCTGGCAGCTCGCGATGATTGGACGGCCCGGGTGACTCGCCGCCATGCGCGCCTGAATACTCGCCATCTCGTCCGCGCCGAGTGAGACGGTCGTCCAGCCGCAGCCGTAAAGGTCGATGAGTGGGCCAGCGGTTGTCATTGTTGATTGAGTCTATCAACAATGACAACGAAAACGCCAGGGCCTCACCCGCCGAGGCTCTTGACCGCCGGTATGGGCCGCTCGCTCGTGCGGTATTGGGCCTTGCCCGATTCGAGCAGGTCGTTGCCGCGGCAGTCGTTGACGACGATGGCCGGGAAGCCTTCCACTCCAAGGCGGCGGATCGCTTCCGTGCCGAGGTCCTCGAAGGCGACGACTTCCGCGGACTTGATATGGCGGTTGAGGAGCGCCCCGGCCCCGCCGACGGCTATGCAGTAAACAGCATGATGCTGTTTGATCGCCTCGCGGATGGCCGGACCGCGGCCGCCCTTCCCGATGATGCCCTTGAGGCCAAGTTCGAGCATCGGGATTGTGTAGGGGTCGAGCCGCATCGCCGTCGTCGGGCCGGCTGAACCGATCACGGCGCCAGGCCGGGGCGGCGTTGGCCCGACGTAGTAGATAACCTGGCCACGAAGGTCGACCGGAAGCTCCTGGCCGTTCTTCATCAGTTCGATCAGCCGCTTGTGGGCGGCGTCGCGGGCGGTGTAGATGACGCCCGTGAACGTGACGTGGGTGCCGATCGTAAGGGTGTCGATCACCTCGTCGGTGAGTGGTGTCGTCAGGTGGACGCCTTCGGCCATGATTGTTACCCCCGGGATTCGTGCCCGGCCGGAAGCGGCGCGAGCGGTTTGCTCATGAGAATGAAGTGGGCCGGCATTTTGAGCTTCTCCATGTGACCCTCCGGCCACGGAGCGCTGCCCGTGACGGCGTAGCCCAGACGTCCGTACCACGGTGGCAACTCAGTCCGCAGATTGACGGCGGTCAGCTCCATCACGGTGCAGCCACGTTCACGACAGAACTCCTCGGCTGCGCCAACGAGTTGCGCGCCGAGACCGGTACGCTGGTGTGCCGGAGCTACCGACAACATGCCGAAGTAGCCGCGAGTGCCGTCGAGCACTACGTGGACCGCCCCGGCAAGCAAGCCGTCCGGCGCGTCCACCACCAGGAACCGGTCGTCCTCGATGCGGAGAGTCACCTCAGCAACGTTTGTCCGGTTGCCGTCTATGAAGAAGTCCTCCACGCGGTACGCCTCGTTCACGAGTGCCGTCACGGCGTCCGCCTCGTCCGGGCGAGCGAGACGGAACTGAGGCGTCCGATCCTTCGTCTTCATCAATGGCGCTTGCGCGGCTAGAGGACCGCTTCCTTCGTGCGGGCGCTGTGGCACTGGATGTTCACGGCCACGGGAAGGGCTGTGATGTGTGTTGGGAACGTATCGACGAACACATCCAACGCCGTGGTGCTTCCACCGACGGCCTGTGGCCCGACACCGAGCGCGTTTACCGCCTCGAGCAGTTCGTCCTCAAGCGCTGCCACTTCCTCGTCCGGATGACGGGAGCCGATCTTGCGGAAGAGGGTGTGCTTTGCCATCGTCATCGCCTTTTCGGCCGTCCCGCCAATGCCGACGCCGATCACCAGCGGTGGGCAGGGGTTGCCTCCCGACATGTCCACCGTTTCGCAGACGAAATCGATGACGGCTGCCTTGCCCATGCCGGGCAAGAAGTTCTGGTAGCGCGACATGTTCTCACAGCCGCCGCCTTTTGGCATGAAGTGCAGCTTCAGTTGGTCGCCGGGGACGATCTCTGTGTGGATAATCCCCGGCGTGTTGTCACCGGTGTTCGTGCGTGCACTGAAGGGCCGGGCGGCTATGGACTTCCTCAGGAAGCCCTCTCCGTAGCCGCGGCGGATTCCCTCGTTGATGGCATCGATCAGATAGCCGCCGGTTACGTGGACGTCCTGCCCGATTTCCACGTGGACGACCGCGGACCCGGTGTCCTGGCAAAGCGGGAGCATGCGAGTCCGCGCGATCTCGGCGTTTTCCAGGATTTCTTCGAGGATCTGGACCGCCAGGGGGTTTCGCTCGGTCGTCTTTGCGCTTCGGATAGCCCCCTCCACGTCCTCGGGAAGGAAGTGTGTAGCTTCGACGGCGAGCCTCGCCACCGTCTCCGTAATCTGCCCGGCCGTGATCTCTCTCATGGCACTGAGAGTACCGCGAAGCGGCTCGACGAACCATCGTCAGTTCTTCGCCGGCCGTCGCCAGCTACACCTTGCGGTCGATGTTCGCGCCGACGTTTGGGTCGAGCAGGGCGACAATCTGATTGCCCATCTCGCGCTGGACTTGCAGCACCTTCGCAGCCGCGGCCACGGCCACGCGCGCGCTCAGCGCCTGGCCTATGGCGCCGGGGTCCCCTGGGTCGCGAAGTACAGCGTGGAGCGAGGCCTCGCCGACGGAGTTCATGTGCTGATTGTCGGCAGGTGTGGCGGCGGCCACAGTCATCCGCCCTTCGCAGGCGGTAACATGCGCGCATGCAGCGAGACCACATATCCGTTCGCGTGGACGGCACCCCGTCTCTCAGGGTCATATCGCAGTCCGGCAAGGTGGTCGTCCTGGCCGAAGACCGGGACGACGTGCTTGTTTCGGGGACCCGCGTTTCGGCCGAAGTGGGCGCCGACGGTGTCGTCGGCATCTCCGGTTCCGGCTCGGGAAACATCGAGGTCCGCTGCCCGGCCGGGAGTTGCGTCGCCATAGGCACCTCCAGTGGCAGTATCGAAGTGCGTGGTGACCCTGGTGATGTCCGCGCGACCAGCGCTTCCGGGGCGGTCACCGTCGAATCAGCCCGGCGAGCCGACCTGCGCTCCGAGACAGGGCGCGTGAAGGTCGGGTGCTGCGGGGACAACTGTCGCGTTCAGACCACCTCCGGCAGCGTGGAGGTGGAACGTTCGGCGGCGACGGAAGTATCGACTGCCTCCGGAGCGGTCACCGTCGGCCGGGCGGAAGGCCGGATGCGCGTGCGCACGGCAAGCGGAAGGGTCGAACTCGGCGGGAGCGGCCGGGACGACATCACCGTGCAGACGATGTCCGGCCGGGTGACCGTCAAACTCCCTCCCGAAACACGCCCTGCCGCCAGGCTGCGCTCAATGACCGGCAGGGAGCACTGCGAATTGCCGGACGGCGCAGACTGCCTCGTCGCCGTGCAGACGATGCAGGGCGCCATTGACGTGGTGGGCATGGAATGACAGCCGCGGCCCCGCCCGCGGTGGAGGTCCTTCGGGGAGCGGTGCTCTTCACGGACATCGTCGGCTTCACGGAGTTCACCGCCTTGCGAGGTGACCTGGAAGCGTTGGCGCTGCTTTCGCGCCAGGAGGAGATCGTGCGGGCGAGCCTTCCCGGGAGCGCGCGCGTGGTCAAGGAGCTGGGCGATGGCCTGCTCCTCTGGTTCCCGGATGCGTGCGCGGCGCTGGACTTCGCGCTCGAACTGCAGGACCGATACGACCAGGAGAACGCCACGGACGTCATGCCCATCTGGGTGCGCATGGGCATGCACTGGGGGACCCAGACTCGCAGGCGGGACGACATTGTGGGCCATGACGTAAACGTGGCCTCGCGGATCGTGAACCACGCAGGCCCGGGCGAGATTCTCCTCAGCGACGCCACGCTGGCGGCCATCGGGACGTCGGCCGGGTCCTATCAGTTTGATGAGCTGGGACCCGTCGTGATGAAGGGCATCCCCGCGCCGGTACGGCTCTACCGGGCGACCCGCGCCGGCGCCTGGTAGTTACCCGAAGCTGCTCCACTCTACCGTGGCAGCTTCGGCCTTCTGGCCGCGTGGGCGGTTCCGGGGGCCGTGGCCCCGGCGCCGGATCCTTTCAGGGCCGGGGTGTTGCGGTCCCGGTCTGGATGGGCGACGGCGACGGTTTCGGTGGGGTGGCCGTCGCCGGCGGGGGCGTGGTGGACTGCGCCGCTGGAGTCGTCACGGTCGCCTTCGGCCCGGTTGGCGTTGCTGAGGGGGAGGGCGAGGGCGAAGGTGATGGCGACCGCCCCGGCGTTGGCGTGAGGGTGGGTTCATTCGTCGGCCTCGGCGTCGGCTGGACGACGGGCTGGGACGTGGCCGTGCGGGTGGGCGTCACGGTGGGCGCCGGGGTGCCGTCCTGACTGCTGTTTGCCAGGATGAGGGCCGCCGCGATTCCCGCGCCGAGCGCGAGAAGGACAATCCCCACCACCATCGCAACGGTCGAACCCCTGACCCCGCCCGGCGACGGCGTTGCGCGGGCGCCTGGGCTTGCCAGCGTAACCCGCGTAGTGGGGTTTCGCCGCTGCCGCGACGGCTGCGGAGTAGGCGGCCGCGGGGCTCGCCCCGGCGGTGCGATGATCGGCGGCGCGGCGCCCGGACGGGCGGCTGGGACACGGCGGAGCGCGGCTGTGAACTCGCCAGCACTCTCAAATCTCTCCGCGGGGTTTAGCGCGAGGGCGCGGGCAAGGACGGCCTCCAGCTCTCCGGATGCGCCGGGGGCGAATGTCCGCAACCGCGGCACGGGTGCGCCCAGCCGCTGTCCGGCGACCGCCGCGGCCGTGACACCGGTGAACGGCAGGCGCCCGGCCACCATCTCGTAAATCGTGAGGGCGAGCGAGTAGATGTCGCCCCGCGCGTCCGGGTTCGCCCCCTGGATGACTTCTGGAGGGAGGTAGGCAATGGTCCCGAGGATGTCCTCAGCCTGGCCGGGGGCGAGCGTTTGCGTCACGGTGCTGGCGACGCCAAAGTCCGCAAGCTTCGCGACGCCGTTTTCGTTGATCAGGATGTTCTCCGGCTTCAGGTCACGGTGGACCACGCCCTGCCGGTGGGCGTAGTCAAGGGCAGCCGCGACCTGGGCGCCATACCGGATCGCTTCCGCTTCGGTGAACCTGCCGTGCGTCTCCAGCAACTGCCGGATGGAGTATCCGTGGACGTATTCCATCACGAAGAACGGCTTGCCTTCGTGCGTGCCCACGTCGAACACGGTGACGATGTTGGGGTGTTGCAGGCGGGCGACGAGGCGCGCTTCGCGGCCCGCGACGGCGCTGGCGCCGTCCCCCAGGCCCCCGAGCAGCTTCACCGCGACCCACCGTCCGAGCCGCTGATCCTCCGCAAGCCAGACTTCGGACATGCCGCCGGTACCGAGGAGCCGCTCCAGGCGATATCGTTCTTCAAGAAGTCGGGAGGCGTTCAAACTCGCATGACACTCCGCAACGTGACGGATGGGCTGCGTTCGGCGAACCGCAACGTTGAGCTTGCGCTGCTGGTTGCGAGCGCCGTATTCATCCTGCTGGCCTGGCGCGCTCTGGAGGCAGCGGCGTTCACCATGCCGGCCGGGTCTACTCGCATCCTAACGCAATTCCTCGTCGCCGCGCTGGTTGGGCACGCTGGCCTCCGCGTGGTCGCCCCGCGCGCCGCCAGCCAGCCCTACGCAATTGCCCTCTTGCTCAGTGCCGTGGGCGTCGCCTTCGTCACCCGGCTCGAACCGTCAGTTGCCCAGGACCAGGTGAACTGGGTCGCGTTAGGCGTCGCGGCGATGGTCGGTGCCGCCTTTGCCGGACGCTACTACCCGCGATTGCGGGCCTACAAGTACACGGCTGCTCTTGCCGCTGTTGCACTGCTCGTGGCCACCGGCGTCTTTGGGACGACCATCAACGGGGCGAGGCTCTGGTTCAGCGTCGCCGGGCAGACAGTCCAGACGACCGAACTCATTAAGCTCTTTCTCGTGGTGTTCCTCGCCGGGTACCTGGCGGACGAAGCGAGCGTGCTGGCGTCGCCCAGGCTGCGCTTCGGGGGGCGGACCTATACGGCCCTGCCTTATCTGGTACCCCTCTTGCTGACGCTGCTGGCGGCGGTTGCCGCGCTTGCGCTCCTGCGGGACCTCGGTTCGATCGCGCTTCTTTTGCTTGTGGTCATCGCCTCTCTTTATGTCGCCACTGGCCGCCTCCGTTTCGTGGTTGGGGGGCTGGTGCTGCTCGGGGTTACGGGCGTCTTCGGCTATTTCGCCTTCAGCCATGTCAACGCCCGGGTCGACGTTTGGCTGCATCCGTACGACGACCCCGCGGGCGCCGGCTACCAGGCCTTGCAGAGCATCTACGCCGTCCAGGCCGGCGGCGTTACCGGCGAAGGGTTGGGCCTTGGCCAGCCCGGCAGCATCCCGGCGGCGCAGACAGACTACGTATTCGCCGCCATCGCCGAGGAACTCGGGCTTGGCGGCGCGGTTGGCGTGGTCCTGCTCTACGTCCTGCTGCTCTTTTCGGGGTTGCGAATCGCGCTCGATGCCCGCGACGACTACGGCCGTTTGCTCGCCTCTTCGGTGGCCCTCCTCATCGCAGTCCAGGCGGCGGTCATCATCGCGGGAAACCTGCGCGTTATCCCAACGACCGGGATCACGCTGCCGTTCGTGAGCTATGGAGGGTCAAGCCTGCTGATCAACTACGCGCTCGTTGGATTGCTCCTCGGCATCTCGAACCACAGGCGATGACCGGCGTCACAGGCTGAAGCGAAGAGAGATGGCTCCGAGCGCAACCTGTTCGCCCCCGTGGAGCAGGAATCCTCGCCGGTCGATCCCTCGCCCGTCCACGAATGTCCCGTTCGTACTTCCCAGGTCGGCGATCCGCCAGCCGTCACGCGTCCGTTCGATGCGGGCGTGGCGGTTCGAAACCGAGGGATCGCCGAGGACGATGCTGTTGCCGGCGTCCCGCCCCAGGGTCATCGCCCCGGCCACCGCGAACTCAGCCCCCGGGGGCAGCCCGGTTTCGCCCGGAGAAACCAGGATCAGCCGCGGCCCCGCCGGGCGGCTGATCGCGCGGGGAGGGCGAGCGGGGACGTGCAAACCGGCGCGCATCGTCAACGCCACGGCGAGCACGAACAGCAACAGCGTCCCGATCAGGGCGAGGCGGAGCACCAGCAGCTCTGTCGAGCCGCTCACGCACGCTCCAGACGAAATTGGGCGTCGCCCAGGACGACAACACCGCCGCCGTCGAGAAGGTACTCGGGCAGTCTCACGCCCTCAACCACAACCCCGTTGCGGCTGCCAAGGTCACGGATCACCAGGCCCTCCGGTGTCCGGACGATTTCCGCATGCTGACGCGAAACCGACAACACGGGGAGGACGAGGTCGTTCGCGGGGCTCCGGCCGATCGCGAACGGGGTGTGAGTGAGGGGCACCAGCGTCCCGTCGCCCATTCGCAGGAAGAGGCCGCGGTGACGGCTGATGCGGCGGGTTGCCCCGGCTGGCGGCGCGGTGGCGCGGTAGCGGCGTTCGGCGAACTGCGCCGCGATCAAGGGCACGCCATCAGCCACCTCCCGCGAAGGGCGGAAGTCGATGCTGAACTCGCCGACCCGTCTCCAACGATGACGCCGCGCCAGCTCGCGCAGCAGTTCGGCCGCCTCTTCGCTCAAGCGCGCAAGCACGGGGCAATACCGCTCGTGGTCTGCGGGGCTCAGGGAGACGGCGAACTCGTTCGCCACGGCGCCGTCGCGGACGCTGGCTTCCGCCGCTGCTTGAAGGCGTTGGAGCAGTTCGAGGGGGTGGAGCGGGCCGCCGCTCACCCTGCGCGCGGTCGCTTCGAGAAGCCTTTCCAGCCGGGGGGCGCGGTCCTCACTCATCGAGCCAGCGCCGCCCTGATCACCTGGCCCGCGATCGGAGACGCGACTTCGCCACCGCGGCCGCCTTGCTCCACGACGACAGCGACGGCGATGACCGGGTCCTCCGCCGGCGCAAACGCGATGAACCACGCGTGCGACGCACCACCGCTCGAGACTTCGGCGGTACCCGTCTTTCCGCCGACGCTGACGCCCTGGATTGCCACACCGGCCGCCTGGCCGTTGTCGATCACCGAGACCATGAAGTCGCGCAACGTGCGGGCGACCTCCGCCGTCATCACGCGGGCTTCGGCATCCGGTCCGAGCCGTTCGACCACGCGGTTGTCATCGAGCGCCGACAGGCCGAGATGCGGCGAGGCGAGCACGCCGCCATTGGCGATTGCGGAGGCGACGGCCGCCATCTGAAGCGGGGTGGCGAGGATCTCGCCCTGGCCGAACGCGGTGCTGGCGAGCAGCGTCTTCGTCAGTTTCGCTTCCGGCGAATGGACCTGCGTGGCCGCCGTTGGCAGTGTAAACGGCAGCCTTGACCCGAACCCGAACCTGGTTGCCGTCGCAAGCAGCCTATCCCAGCCGAGCTTGACGCCCTGCTCGGCAAAGATTGCGTTCACGGAAAAGGTGAACGCGTTCTTGAACGGGTACGTGCCGGGACCCTGGCGGACGTTGTCGCACTGCACCGGGAACCCGTCGATCACAACTTGGTCCTTACACGTAACCATCGTGTCCGGGGCTACGACCTTGTTTTCCAGGAGCGACGTCGCGGTCACCGCCTTAAACGTTGATCCGGGCGGGTAGAGGCCCTGTGTTGCCCGGTTTACAAGCGGCGAATCCGGATCTTTGAGCAGCGCTTCGCCGTCCTCGGAGAGCGCCCCAGGGTCGTATGTGGGGACGCTGGCCATCGCCAGGACCTCCCCGTTGCGCGGGTCCAGGGCCACCACCGCTCCCTTGCGAGACCCGAGGGCGGACGCCGCGGCGCGCTGGATCGCGGGGTCGATGGTCAATCGGACGTCCAGCCCCCGCCGCCCGGCGCGGAGGAACTCCGCATCGATTGCGGCCCCCCAGGACGCCGCCGCTTCTCCCGATAGCCGTGAGTTGAACACGAGCTCCGCGCCTTGAGAACCGTACCGGGCATCGATATAGCCCACGAGATGGGCGACCGAGGCGTCAGTGTAGCGCCGCTCGCCGCCCGGCAGTGAGACCGCGAGCTCGTTGCCGTCACGGTCCAGGATCCGCCCCCGCCGGGGGTCCTGGAACGACGCCAGGACGCGCGGGTTGTTGGCCTCGTCCGAGAGGTCGGTGCGCCACACCTGCCAGTAGGCCAGGACGGCGAAGAACACGAAGACGGCGAGCAGCGCCATCGTCCCCGTGGCGCCGACGCGGCGTTCGAACTGTCCGGGAGCAAGCACCCCTGCATTCTAACGCCGCCCCTCCTTTCGGAGGGGCGGCGCGGGTCGCGGGTCGCGGTCTCGCTTAGCCGCGCGGCAGGCCGAGGCCGCGGGTGGCGATGATGTTCCGCTGGATTTCGTTCGAGCCGCTGTAGATGCTGGCAGGCACTGACTGGATGTACGACTCCGGCATGTCGCCGCCCAGTGGGGCCCGCGGCTCTTCGGGCACAAACTGGCCCGAGAGGCCAAGCATGTTGACGCCGAAGTTGTAAATCTTCTGGCCCAGTTCGGACTGATAGATCTTCACAACGGAGGCCTCGTAGTTCGGGACCATCCCGCTGGCCTGGATATAGCCAATGCGGTAGCCCAGGAAACGGCCAACTTCATTCGCGATGACGAAATCCGCCAGCTTGTGGCGATACTTCTCGCGCTTCCAGGCGGGGCCGCCCTTCAAGGTCTTCGTAAGGTTCTCCAGCGTCTTCTTCTGGGAGGCCGTTGTGCCAATGCCGGAACGCTCGAAGTCCAGCAGCGTCATCCCGACGTACCAGCCGCGGTTCTCTTCACCCACCAGGTTGCGGGCCGGGACACGCACGTCTTCGAAGAAGACTTCGTTGAAGTGGTGGCGGTTCGCCATGTTGACCAACGGCCGGATCGTGAGGCCGGGCTGGTTCTTGATGTCGTCGATCAGCAGGAAACTGATGCCGCGGTGCTTGGGAGCTTCCGGGTCCGTGCGGACCAGACAGAACATCTGGTTCGAGCGGTGGCCGCCGGAAGTCCAGATCTTCTGGCCGTTGATGACGTAGTCGTCACCGTCGCGGACAGCACGGGTCTGGAGGGCTGCGAGGTCGCTCCCGGCGCCTGGCTCGCTGTAGCCCTGGCACCAGATGTCTTCGCCGCTGGTAATGCGCGGGAGGTAGCGCTTCTTCTGCTCTTCGTTGCCGTGGATGATCAGCGTGGGGCCGATCATGCCAACGCCGAAGCCACGCGTGCCAGTGTCCGGTGCGCCGTTGTAGCCGAACTCTTCGTTGAACACCATCTGCTCATAGATGGAAGCGCCGAGCCCGCCGTATTCCTTTGGCCATGCTGGAGCGATCCAGCCACGTTTGCCGAGTTCGTTGTTGAACTTGAGAGCCGCCTCAAAAGCTGCGTCCGTGCGGCTGCCGAGCTGGCCGCCGCCTTCGCCTTCGGTCTTGGGGAGATTGGTGCGGAGGAACTCGCGCACCTCCTTCCTCAGGTTCTCTTCCTTTTCGCCAAAACGCAGTTCCATGAAACCCTCTCTGGGCCATCGACGGGCGCGAGTCGCCCGCGTCCTGCCATCGTATGCGCGGATATTGTGGCGGAACGGAACCGGCGTGGCGAATCGGCCGGTGCCCTACCCTGGACTCCAGCTCACGACGCCCAGGGGCGTGGGTCCGGCCGAAACCTGCAGCTCACCGTCCGGGCCCCTCGGGACAGCCGCGAGCGCCTTGATAAGCCGGCTCTCTCCCTCACCGCCCGGTTCGATGAACAACTGCTGGCGAAGGAACCGGAGGGCGGCTTCCTCCGAGGGATACGACCCGCCCGCTCGTTCCGAAAGGCGGACTTCGCAGAGCCGCCCGCGGGCAAGCTGGAGAGCAAGGAATTCAGGAAGCGCGGGCAGCGGTTCACGGGGCTCCCCATGGACGGGGGGCCAGAACGGTTCCGCAACGGCGGCCGGGGCGCGGGCCAGCAGCACGGCGACGCAGAGCCTCCCGGCCGCGGCCTCCATGGCATCCAGGAATGGGCCGATCTCCTCAATGTCGTAGCCAATGTGTGAAATGAGGCAAACGTCCGCCTGGAGCTTCGCTTCCGGCGGCCAGCGTGACTGGACCACGCGTATGTTCGGGACCTCGAACTCAGCCATCCCCTCTCGAAGGACCTGGAGCATGGCGTCGGACGGGTCGAGGGCGATGACTTCACGCGTGTGCAGCGCGATAGGCAGGGCGTAGCGGCCGCCGCCGGCGCCAATGTCCAGCCACGTGTCGCCGGGCAGCGCGAGGGAAAGGAGGAGGTCGAGGGCCGGCTCGTCAGTGCGACGCGGGTCCACTTTGAACGACGAAGCGACCGGGGCGTAGAAGTCCGGCCGCTCCGGCGCTTCGCGCACCCGTTCGGCCTGATCGCGGTTGGCGCGGACCCGGCGAGCCCACTCCGCCAGGGCTGCGGCTTTATCGGGGCGAAGGGGGTCGGTCACGAAGCGGAGTGTGGAGCGTGCGCCGTCCGGCCGCAACATCTCTGTGCGCCGGGGACGGTGGCTATGCTAGGCTTATTCTCCAGTAGTTCAGTCAACAATAGGAGGCCCCGTGGCGACTCGAGACCCGCGAGAACCGTTTACCCGCATCTCCGTGGCCGAAGCGAAAGAAAAGCTCGACAAGGGCGAGGCCGTGATGGTGGACGTACGCGACCCGAACGAATACGTGGAAGTGCACGCCCGGGGCGTCCGCCTAATCCCTGTCAACACGGTCATGAGCGAAATCAAGCAGATTCGGGACTTCGCGGGCGGCAAGGAAGTCCTCTTCATCTGCAAGTCCGGCCAGCGCAGCGCCCTGGCTGCCGAGTTCGCCACCGCCGCCGGCCTGGACGACATTGCCCTTTCGAACGTTGAAGGCGGGACCACGGCGTGGGTGGCGGCAGGCTATCCGACCGGGGACTGACTTCGCGACCGCTGCTCACAGATTGGCTCTTGTTCCTCACAAATCCTTGACCGCACACCGGGTGAAACCTAGTATCCCGGCGTCCGCGTACTCCCATGTGGGATCTACCGGCCGGTAGCCTCAGGAGGGAAACATTGAGGAACAAGGGAATCAGTCTCAAGTGGATGTGGCTTGTGGCGCTCATGGCGCTCACGGCCCTCGTCGCAGCCGCATGCGGCGACGATGACGACGGCGCAGGCGGGGGCGGGGGCGCTGTCACGTACGGCAAGGCGGGCTTCACCACGATCACCATCGACGCGGGTGCCCCGGTCAAGATCGGCATCTCAAGCGTGCTCAGTGGTGACCTCAAGGGCCTTGGCGAGCCGATCGCCAACGCCGCCGCCCTTGCTGGAGAGGGCAAGGACATCAAGGGCCACAAGATAGAGTTCGTCCGGAAGGATGATAGCTGCACGGCGGAAGGCGGCGCGTCCGCTGCCGCGCAGATCCTGCAGGAGAACGTTGTGGCGGCCGTCGGGCCGATCTGTTCGGGCGGTGTGGTCGCTGCGCAGACCCAGTACGAAGCGAAGGGCGTTTCGCACGTCTCACCTTCGTCAACGGCCATCAAGCCCACGACGCCAGACCGCGGCCAGGTCTTCCAGACCTTCTTCCGCGTGACCTACAACGACTCCATCCAGGGGCCCGCCCAGGCGACGTTCGCGAAGGACAAGCTTGGCGCCAAGACCGCCTACATCGTCTACGACACCGACGCCTACGGCGCTGGCCTCCGCGACGCCTTTAGGGCAGCGTTTGTCAAGGGCGGCGGCAAAATCGTCGGCAGCCCGGAGGGCTTCGAGAAAAAGGCGACTGACTTCAAGTCAATCGTCACCAATATCCAGGCAGCGAAGCCTGACCTCGTTTACTTCGCCGGCTTCTACGCCGAAGCGACGCCATTCATCAAGCAGCTCCGCGCGGCCGACAAGAACGTCAAGTTCCTGGCCGGCGACGGTGTGAAGAACGACGAATTCACCAAGGGCGCGGGCGCCGACGCGGAAGGCGCCTACCTCTCGCTCCCCAGCCCGGTCCTCACCGGCCCGGCATACGAGGCGTTCGGCACCGCCTATGAAAAAGCGACCGGCGCCAAGCGCGACGCGAGCCCGTTCGTGGCTGAGTCCTACGATGCCGCCACGGTCATCATCAACGCCCTGAACAAGGTGGCGGTGGATGACGGTGGCAAGCTCAAGATCGACCTCAAGAAGCTCAACGAAGAGATCCGCAAGACGGACCTCAACGGCGCCTCGGGGAAGATCAAGTTTGACGCCCGCGGCGACAACGCCGGTGGCGCCACCCCGGTCACACTGTTCGTCATCAAGGACGGCAAGTACGCCGAACAGAAGTGATTCCGCTGGTCGCAGCTTGACCAGATCGGACGGAGGGCGCCAGAGTTCGGCGCCCTTTGTCTTGGGCTTCCGGGGAGCTACTTTGCATGACCATCCTCTTCGCCACATCAACGAGCTTCTGGGTTGACCAGTTCGTCAACGGGCTGACCACGGGCAGCCTCTACGCGCTCATCGCCCTGGGCTACACGATGGTTTACGGCGTGTTGCAGATGATTAACTTTGCCCATGGCGAAGTCTTCATGCTCGGGTCGTTCGCGGGGTACGGCGCGATGGCGGCGATGGGCGGCAGCGAACTGGACGGGGCGATGATCGCTGTCTCAATCCTGGTTGCGCTGCTCGCCGCGATGACGGCCTCGGCGGCGACGAGCGTCGCCCTGGAGCGGTTCGCCTACCGGCCGCTGCGGAACGCGCCCAGGCTCGCGCCGCTGATCAGCGCCATTGGGGCGAGCATCTTCCTCCAGTACCTCGTGCTGGACCGTACGAGTTCCGAGGCGAAGTTCTACCCGAACGTTTTTCCGGATGGGAGCTTCGGTGTGGAACCCTTCGAGATCGAGTACATCCAGGCTTTCCTGATCGGCAGTTCGCTCCTGATGATGGTGTTTCTCTATCTCATCATCCAGAAAACGAAAATGGGCCGCGCCATCCGGGCCGTCGCCGAAAGCCCCAGCAACGCCTCGCTCATGGGCGTGGATGTGAACCGGACCATCGTCAACGTCTTCATCCTGGGGGCGGCCATGGCAGGCGTGGCCGGCGTCCTCCACGGCCTCTTCTTCCAGACCATCCGCGGGAGCATGGGCTTCCTGCCCGGGATCAAGGCATTCACCGCGGCCGTACTCGGCGGCATCGGCAGCGTCCCCGGGGCAGTGGCCGGCGGGTTCTTCCTCGGGATGACGGAGACCGTTGGCCGCGAACTGTTGAACACGATCCCCGGTGTGGACCTGCCGAACCAGTGGCGAGACGTGATTGCGTTTTCGCTTCTTGTGCTCGTCCTGTTGTTCCGGCCGACTGGCATCTTCGGGGAGAAGGTGGCGAAGCGTGCCTGAGACAACCTTCCGCGGCTGGATGGGCGATGCCCGCGCCAGGTGGGCGGCCTCGCCCTCGTGGGCGAAGACAGTCGCGCTGTTCGCGTTGCTCGCCGTCGTGCCATTCATCCCGATGTTCGACGAACCGTGGCTGCGGGTGTTCTTCCTCGTCGGGCTGTACGTCATGCTCGGTCTCGGGCTGAACGTCGTCGTTGGGTTCGCGGGGCTGCTGGACCTGGGCTATGTCGCGTTCTTCGCCGTTGGCGCCTATACCCTCGCGATCCTGTCATCGGCGTCGTCGCCGCTGGATGTGTACCTCAACTTCTGGCTCGTACTGCCGCTCGGGATGGTGGCGGGGGCGTGCGCGGGGTTGCTGCTGGGCCTCCCGGTCCTGCCGCTCCGCGGTGACTACCTGGCTATCGTCACCCTCGGCTTCGGCGAAATCGTCCGCATTCTCCTCGTGAACATGGACAACATCACGGCCGGCGCCCAGGGCATCAGCGCGATCAGCACCCCGGACGTTGTCCTTCGAGACATTGATGACCCCACCTCCTGGTACTACTTCATCGTCATCGCCGCCGCCATCGTCGCCTTCGTGACCACCCGGCTGCGCGATTCCCGCGTTGGCCGCGCCTGGGAGGCGATCCGCGAAGACGAGGATGTGGCTGCAGGCATGGGCATTAACACGGTGAAGTACAAGCTCATGGCGTTCTCCATGGGCGCCGCCATCGGTGCCGTCGGCGGCGTCCTCTATGCCTCCCAGTACAGTTTCGTGAACCCCTCGGCGTTCACCCTCCAGGTGAGCGTGAACGTCCTCGCGCTGGTGATCATCGGCGGCATGGGGAGCACGACGGGGATCGTCTTCGGTTCGTTCATCCTCGTGGGCCTTCCGGACATCCTCCAGTTCCGCCAGACCGGGGACCTCCTGGGCAACTTCGAGTTCATCAGGAGCGCCGTCAACGGCGTGATCGACGGCCTGGACGCGCTCCTGCCCTGGGGGATCGGCGGTCTCCCGCCTTCTGACACCTGGGGAGAGGAACTCGCCGACAAGCGGTTCATCATCTACGGGGCGTTGCTCGTTGCGATCATGGTCTTGCGGCCGGCAGGCCTGTTCCCCTCGAAGCGGCGGGAGCTCGAATTCGAAAACCCCGCGGACGCTGACGCGCCCCTTCGCGCGGGAGCCGTCTGATGCCGCCGGGGACGCTTCTGGCCGAAGGCCTTGGGATGCAATTCGACGGCTTGAGCGCGCTGGCGGATGTTTCGCTTCGGGTTCCGGCCGGCCAGATCCACGGGCTGATTGGGCCTAACGGCGCTGGCAAGACCACGTTCTTCAACTGCGTCACCGGCTTCTATCGGCCGACTTCAGGCACGCTCCGGCTGGACGACCAGCGACTCACAGGGCTCGCCCCGCACGAGATCAGCGCCTGCGGCGTCTCCCGGACCTTCCAGAACATCCGCCTGTTCGGCAACATGACGGCGCTCGAGAACGTGCTCATTGGCGGGCACTCGCATATCGGCGCCGGAGGTGCCGAGGTGATCGTCATCGAGCCCCGCACCGGCCACAGGCTGCTGGACACAGCCCGCCGCCTGCCCGGCGTGCCGAAGGCAACGACAAGAGGCGTCGTCGAGATCGCCGGCGCAATCGGCCGCCCGCCGCGAGTCCGCCAGGCCGAGCGCGACGCGGTGCTCGGCGCCCGGCGCCTGCTCGCGTCCGTTGGACTGGTTGGCCGCGAGAACGTCATCGCCCGCAACCTGGCCTACGGCGACCAACGGAGACTGGAACTCGCCCGCGCGCTCGCAACACGGCCGAAGCTCCTGTTGCTGGACGAGCCAACCGCCGGCATGAACCCGCAGGAGAGCGCCAGCATGGTAGGCCTCATCCGCCGCCTCCGGGACGAGTTCGGGACGACGGTGGTCCTCATCGAACACCAGATGCGTGTGGTGATGGGCGTCTGCGAGCAGATCACCGTGCTGGACTACGGCCGCAAGATCGCGGAGGGGAGCCCGGCGGAGATCCAGCGGGATGCGCGGGTGATCGAGGCGTACCTTGGCACGCGCGCCGTCGAGGGGAGTGGCCATGCCGCTCCTTAGCGTCTCCGGCCTTGTCGCCGGTTACGGCGCCATCACTGCGGTCAAAGGGATCGACGTGGAGGTCGAGGAAGGCGAGATCGTCACCCTCATCGGTTCCAATGGGGCCGGCAAGTCGACCACCCTGCGCGCCATCTCGGGACTGATCCGGCCACGCGCCGGCGCGATTACGTTCAAGGGTGCGCCGATTGACCGGCTGCCGCCGCATAAGATCGTCGCGATGGGGCTCTCCCACGTCCCGGAAGGCCGCGGCGTCTTCGCCCGCCTCACCGTCCTCGAAAACCTGATCATGGGTGCGTTCCAGCGCAAGGACCGCGAGGTCCAATCTGACCTCGGGAAGGTTTACGACCTCTTCCCGCGCCTCAAGGAACGGCTCGGCCAGACAGGCGGCACGCTCTCCGGCGGCGAGCAACAGATGCTCGCCATCGGACGAGCGATGATGGCCCGCCCCAGGCTCTTGCTGATGGATGAACCGTCAATGGGTCTTTCGCCCCTGCTCGTGGAGGCGATCTTCGCGACGATCCGGTCGATCAAGGCGCAGGGCTCCACCATCCTCCTCGTCGAACAGAACGCGCGCATGGCCCTGGAAGTCGCGGACCGGGCGTACGTGCTTGAATCCGGGGTCATCACCCTGAAGGGAAGCGGCGCCGAGCTGGCCAACGACGACAGTGTGCGCCGCGCCTACCTGGGAGAAGCGTGACGCTGGGCGAGTCCTGGCGACAGGAAGGCAGTGCCGTCGTAGGGTGAGACCCGTGATGAGGATTGCTGGGGTCGCTGGCGCGGTCGCCGCGTTGGCCACCGTGATGAGCGTGATGCTGGCCTCCGCGGCGGACGGACCGGAGCCGGACCTGAAATACCGGGCTGTGCTCCCCGCTATCGCGCGCGCGGAGGCGCCGGCCGCCCCCACGCCCGTCCTCCCGCCGCACCCCGAGCCGTACGCCGGGCCAGTCCGGACGCTGTACCTCGGCAGCGCCAACCTCACCATGAACCCCGTGGTCGAGCAGCGCGACACCACCTATCTGGCCGGGCGAGAAGTGTTTGAAGATCCGTCGGCGCCAGCCCTCGTCGCCTGGTACCCGCGGTTCGGTCGCCCGGGGTTTCCCGCCCAGAACAGTATCTTCGCCGCGCACATCAACTACGTTGGCTACGGCAACGGGCCGTTTGCCTATCTCACCAGCGCAGTCGCCGGCGACGCCCTCTACGTCACCATGGACAACGGCGAGACCTACGCCTACACCGTGACGAGCGTCGACATCATCTCGCTCAGCGCGCTGGACATGGATGCGGTTGTCTTCCCGGCGCTCAGTGCCTCAACCGAGCGCGTCACCCTGATCAGCTGTGGCGGCACCTTCGTGCCCAGTCCCAACGGGGCGGGCGGCGAGTACAACAGCCGCGTCATCCTCGTGGCGGAGCGCTTTCACCCGTAACGCCGGGGCTGGTTTGGGCGTCTTCCTTACGTCGTTCTCCAGCCTCAGGTGCGCTTGCGGTGCGTGAAAACACTTGCTAGGCTGGAAAAGGAGGAGTGTGCCCAAAACGCCCTCCGGTTGGCCGTCCCCAGTTCCAGCCCCCCAGGAAATGAGACCCGAATGCGTGAAGATACCCTGACCGAGAGCGCGGCCTCCAGCGATGGTGCCCTCGTTGATAGCGTCCTCAGTCGCCTCTCGAACCAGGAAGAGTTCGACTCCGAAACCGAAGACGAAGACACCGTGGAAGCCGCCTCGGACGAGGAGGAGTTCGCCGCCGCGGACGAAGAGGAAGAAGAGGAGGAGGAAGCAAGCCTCGCTCTCCTCACGGAAGAGTCCGAGGGCATTGACGACCCCGTCCGCATGTACCTGCGCGAAATCGGCAAGGTTTACCTGCTGACTGCCGATGATGAGAAGCACCTCGCGCGGCAGATGGAGGAGGGCCTCCACCTCCAGGCTATCGAAGAGGGCTACGTCGCCGCCTACGGCCACCCGCCTTCCGCCGCCAGGACGGCCGTCTCCCTGCTCGAGCAGTGGCATGGCCTTTTCCCCGTGTACAAGGAGGCCAAGCGCTTCCTGGATGACTACGAAAAGCTCTCCACGCCCAGGGTTGATGAAAACGGCAACCCCATGCGGCCACCGAAGTGGCGCAACCCGAACGGGCCAAAGCTGAAAGCGATGAAGCTCTCGGAAGTCATCGGTGACCCGCAATTCCGCGGGATGATCGACGGCGAAATGGACTACGACTTCCGTCAGCTGCTCACGAACAAGCTGAAGATCACGGAGGAGGACGCCCACCTTCGCATCGTCCAGCTTTCCATCGTCACCCATATCCTCACCCCGGACCTGGTCGCCCAGATGGGCGAGGAAGCGGGCGGCGAAGAGGAACTTGTCCCGCCGGCCGACGGCCTGGTGGAGAAGATCGCGCCCCTGGAAGAGAAGCTCCGCTACCACTTCGACGCGGTGAAGCGAAACGGGACCAAGGCAACCCGGCGCCTCACGGAAGCGAACCTCCGGCTCGTGGTCTCAGTCGCCAAGAAGTACATCGGCCGCGGCATGTCACTCCTCGACCTGATCCAGGAAGGCAACATCGGCCTCATCCGCGCGGTCGAGAAATTCGACTACCGCAAGGGGTATAAGTTCTCCACCTACGCGACGTGGTGGATTCGCCAGGCGATCACGCGCGCCATCGCGGATCAGGCCCGCACCATCCGCATCCCCGTCCACATGGTGGAGACGATCAACAAGCTCGTGCGCGTCAGCCGGCGCCTCGTCCAGGAGTACGGCCGCGAGCCCACGAGTGAAGAGATCGCCCGCGGAATGACGGAAAGCGGCAAACCCGACACGGCCGCCGCCTACACCCCGGAGCGCATCCGTGAGATCCAGAAGGTCTCACAGGAGCCGGTCTCGCTGGAGACGCCGATCGGCGAAGAGGAAGACAGTCATCTCGGCGACTTCCTGGAAGACCCGACTGCCCTGGCGCCGGCGGAAGCCGCCAGCCAGCAGCTTCTCCGCGAACAGGTCGAAGACGTGCTTGCAAGCCTCACCAGCCGCGAACGGCGCGTGCTCCAGCTTCGCTTCGGTCTTGAAGACGGCCGCAGCCGGACTCTCGAGGAGGTCGGCCGCGAGTTCGGCGTAACCCGCGAACGCATTCGCCAGATCGAGGCCAAGGCGTTGCGCAAGCTCCGGCACCCAAGCCGCAGCCGCAAGCTCAAGGATTATCTCGACTGAGCTGGAATCAGCCCGGCGACGTGGACAAAGAAGCCGCCTCCCAGTGGGAGGCGGCTTCTTCTGCGTCTCACTCCGGCGCGCCCCCGGTCACGTCACCTTGAACGTGGCATGCATCCCTTCGTTCGTGTGGCTGATGGTCTTGCCATCCACCATTTCTACGACGTCGCAGAGAAGCTCATAGTCACCCGCTTCCAGGCTGACTGTGAGTGTTTCCGAGGCGCCCATCGGCAATGCGGCGGTCCTGGCCACCATCTCATAGGACCCGTCCGGCGCTTTGCGCAAAATAACGAGGTCATGGGTCTGGCCAGGCTGACCCGCCGAGTGACGGTGACCCGCGCCGTCGCCCACGTGGACTGCGTGGAAAGTCACCTCCCCGGCGGTGATCTCCTCGCGCGTCGCATCCACGTCCCAATTCCGCAGTTCGACGCGAACCTCGCGTGCCGCGAGAGGTGCGTCACTTTCGAACCAGCCCCGGTCGATTGCGGTGAAAACCACGAGCGGCGCGACCAGCACGGCGGCCGCCGCCGTCATTGCGAGCAACGGGCCCTGGTTGGCGGCGACGAAGTTCTGGCGAGGGCCGGCGAAGCTATTCCCGCTCGCCTCGGCAATCCGCCGGGCCTTCGTCCGCAACCGCAGGCTGTTGCCCATGACGCTGACGGAGCTGAAAGCCATGGCGGCCCCGGCGATAATCGGGTTGAGCAGTCCCGCCGCCGCAACCGGGATGGCGACGACGTTGTAGCCGAACGCCCAGACCAGGTTCTGCCGGATGGCGCTCAAGGTGGACCGGCTGAGCGTGATCGCCTCCGCGATTTTCGAAACGTCGCCGCTCAGGAGAGTGATGTCTCCGGCTTCGATGGCGACGTCCGTGCCTGTGCTCATCGCGATGCCGATGTCGGCCTGGGCGAGGGCTGGGGCATCGTTTACGCCGTCCCCCACCATCGCCACCTGGAGCCCCTCGGCCTGGAGTGCCTTCACGAGGGCGAGCTTGTCTTCGGGCCTCGCGTTCGCGCGGTATTCACTGATCCCGGCGCGCGCTGCCACGGCCGCCGCGGCGCGCTCGTTGTCCCCCGTCATCATGATGACCCGCAGGCCACGATGGTGAAGCGCGTCCACCGCCCTGCGGGCATTCTGCTTCACTTCATCCGCGATCGCGATGATGCCGGCAATCTGGCCATCAATGGCCGCGAGGATGACTGTCCTCCCCGCCTCCTCGAGCCGCAAGACCTCAGCTTCGGCCTCGGCGGGCAGCGGGATCTCACGCTCTTCAAACAAACGCCGGTTTCCGGCGAGCACGGGTCGCCCTTCGACTTCCCCGAAGACCCCCCGCGCAGTAAATGACTCGAACGCGGATGCCTCGGGGAGCGCGATCGACTCATCGACGGCGGCGTCGACGATCGCCCGGCTAAGCGGGTGCTCGCTGCCCGCCTCGGCGGCAGCCACGACCCGAAGGAGCGCCTGCCGGTCGATCCCGCCGAAGGGCACAACCTCCGTCACCTGCGGCCGGCCCTCAGTCAGGGTGCCTGTCTTGTCCAGGATGATCACGTTGAGCGACTTCGTGCGTTCCAGGATCTCGGCGTTCTTAATCAGGATGCCGCGTTCGGCGCCCATGCCCGTGCCTACCATGATCGCGGTGGGCGTGGCCAGGCCCAGGGCGCACGGGCAGGCGATGACGAGGACAGCGACGGCGTAAACCATCGCGTTTATCCACGAACTCCCGAGCGTCCCCCACCCGAGGAAGACCCCAAGCGCAAGCACGATCACAACCGGGACGAACACTGCCGCCACCTGGTCGACAAGCTTTTGGATCGGCGCCTTGGAACCTTGCGCCTCTTCGACCATGCGGGCCATGCGCCTGAGCGCCGTCTGTTCGCCCACGGCCGTCGCTTCAACGCGGATCACGCCGTTTTGGTTGACCGTCCCGCCAATGATGTGGTCGCCTGCCTTCCGCTCGACAGGGATGGATTCGCCCGTGATCATCGCCTCGTCGATGGTGCTGTGGCCGTCGCGGATCACGCCATCCACGGCAACTCGCTGCCCCGGCCGCACGACGAAGATGTCGCCAACCACGAGCTGCTCCACCGGGACATCGACCTCGGCGCCATCGCGGAGGAGCGTGGCTGACCTCGCCGACAGGCCAAGAAGTGTGCGGATGGCGCTGGAGGCGGCGCCCTTGGACTTCTCTTCGAAGTACTTTCCCATGGTGATGAAGACGAGCACGCCGGAGCTGACATCGAAGAACATCGTGTACGGCTTACCGGCGAGGACGACCCAGGCGCTGAAGACGTACGCCACGCTGGTCCCGAGCGCGACGAGCACATCCATGTTGGGATTGAGATGCCGCAGGCTCGTGTAGCTGCCCCTATAGAACCGCCAGCCCAGCCCTAGCTGGACGGGTGTTGCCAACGCGAGGAGCAGGCGGCCGTGGAGCTGATGATCGCCGAAGATGGCCAGGTCCGCGATGTCCATCGCCATGGCAAGGACGATCGTGGGCACGGCCAGCACCGCACCGAAGATGAGCGTGTACAGCGTTTTCTGGGCGTGGATGGTGCGCTCGGCTTCCCGATCCTTGCCCGGCTGCGACTCGCTCGCGGAGTAGCCGGCCTTTTCCACGGCTCCCGTCAGCTTCTCAAGGGTGACTTCCCCGGCGAAGGTGACGCGGGCGGTTTCCGCGGCGAAGTTGACGCTCGCCGTCTCAACACCGTCAACTTTGCTCAGGGCGCGCTCGACCCGGCGCACACACGAGGCGCAGGTCATCCCGCCAATGTCGAGCGTGACCGCCCGTTCCTTCGTTGGCATCTTTCTGTTTCCTCCCGGGGACCGGCCGTTAGGCTAGCGGACGGTGGCTTCGTAGCCCTCTTCCTCGATGGCGTCGAGGATCTTCTGAATATCGACCGCTTCGCCCTTCACGACAGCCGAATTCGTATCGAGGCTGACCTTCGCCTCGCTAACGCCCGGCACATCCTGGACAGCGTTAGTGACGGAGCGCACGCAATGGTCGCAGGTCATCCCGCTGATTTTGAGTTCGATAGTCTGAGGCATGGTCCTTTCCTTTCGTGTGGAAGGTTCGTGGTGGAGGGTCAGCCTTCGGCCGGGCCCTGAACTTTGTACAGCCGGAGGAGTTCGTTCACCGCGCGGTCTGACTCGCCGCTGTTGATCTGTTCGACGACATGAGTGCGAAGGTGGCCTTCGATTACCAGGCCGTCAAGACTCCGCAGGGCACGCTGGATGGAAAGCGACAGGTCGAGGATGTCCATACAGTAGCGGTCATCTTCCAATTGCTTGTCCAGAGCTTGCACCTGTCCGGCGATGATCTTCATGCGGCGCAGCGCTTGGCGGCGGGTCTCGGGCGTCATCGCGAGATTCCTCCATAGGGTACCGCCCTATCCTACAAATGCCTGGACCCCCACAGCAAGCGGCCCACAGCCGCTGCCCTCGCCGATTCCTCAGCGGGCGCCGATCGCACCGGCTTCGGCGAGCGACGCGATCTCATCCCAGCTAAAGCCGTGCTCCAGGAGGACCTCCTCGGTGTGCTCGCCGAACTCCGGCGCGCGATGACGGATGCTGCCCGGGCTAGCGGCAAGTTGGACACCTGGCCCGACCATCCGGCTCTTCGTCCCGTCGGGAAGCTCGAACGGCACCACATAGTCGTTCGCGATCACTTGCGGGTCCTCCGCAACCTGGCCGTAATCCTGCACCGGCGCGACAGGGAGGCCGCACTCACAGAGGTAATCCACCCAATCCATCTGGTCACGCGTCGCGAAGAGGGCATCGAAGTCGGCTACAAGTTCGGTGCGGTGGGCGGTGCGCTGTTGGGCGTCGCAGTAGCGCGGGTCATCGATCCAGTCCGTCCGGTCCACGGCCTTGCAGAACGGGCCCCACCAGCGGTCGCTCTGGAGCATGCTCACCGTCAGATAGCGGCCGTCGCGGCAACGGTACGTATTCCAGGTCGCCTGCATCTGCTCGCGAGGGATGCGCTCGGGGACGCGGCCCGTGAATAGCGTGCCAGTTATGTTGTGCGACTGGAGCATGACCTGCCCGCCCAGCAAAGACGCATCGACCTGTTGGCCCTCGCCCGTGCGGCTGCGGTGAATGAGCGCGAGGAGGACGCCGTAGCTGAGCGTGGTCGCGCCAACCTGATCGGCCATCCCGCCAAAAGCGGGGACCGGCGGCACATCGGGCGGCCCCTGGACGGCCATCGTCCCGCCGCGCGCCTGGCCGAGAATGTCCATCGCCGCCCATTGCGCATGCGGCCCTTTCGGGCCGTAGCCGCTCGCCGAGGCGTAGATGATGCCCGGGTTGCGCGCTTTCATTGTCTCGTACCCGAGGCCAAGCTTCTCCATCACGCCCTGGCGCATGTTCTGGGCAAACACGTCCGCCTTCTCAATCAATCGGAGCAGCGTCTCCACACCCCGGGGGTGCTTCAGGTCGATGACGATGCCGCGCTTGTTGCGGTTGTAGCTCTGGAAATAGGCTTCGCTGAGCCCACGCCCGGGGTCCGGCGAGTCCGGACCCTCAACCTTGACGACATCGGCCCCGAAGTCAGCAAGCATCGCGGTCGCGTAGGTGCCCTGCTGGAAGATCGTGCAGTCGATGACTTTGAGGCCGGAAAGCGGCAGACCGTTGTGCGGGACGTCGGGAAACACGCGCGACTCCGGGCGTCAATGGCGCCCATGTGCGAATCATCAGAATGCAATGGCAGGGTGTCAACGCGTGGCGACCGCTATACTCGCCCGATCCGGTACGGGGTGGAGCCAATGCGGATAGGAGCACACGTTTCGACGGCTGGCGGGCCACTCAAGGCGTTTGAGCGGGCCGCCGCCGTTGGCGCCGAAGCCATCCAGCTGTTCATCTCCGCGCCGCAGCAGTGGAAGGCCCCCGCCATCAGTGCAGAGGTCGTGGCTGCCTTCAACGACGCGCGCCAACAGGCGGCTGTGCCGGTCTTCTTCCACGGCGTCTACCTGATCAACCTCGCCAGCCAGGACGAGGCCCTCGCCCCACGGTCGGTCGATTCGCTCGCGAGCTACCTGGACTTCGGCGCCCGGATGGGCGTGGAAGGGACGATCTTCCACGTGGGAAGCCACCTTGGCCGCGGCATGGATGAAGCATGCGTGGCCCAGGTCTCGCGCCTTCTGAAGCAGGTACTCGACCGCTCGCCGGCGGAGTCGAAACTGATCCTCGAATGCAACGCCGGCCAGGGTGGTTGCATCGGCGGCACCTTCACCGAACTCGGGCTGCTCATCCGCGAGGCCGGCGGCGACCCGCGCCTCGCCGTCTGCATCGATACCTGCCATGCCTTCGCCATGGGTTACGACATCCGCACCAACGAAGGCTGCGCCGCCGTCATGGCTGAGTTCGAGCGCGACATCGGCCTGGAGCGGCTTGTCGCGGTCCATGCGAACGACAGCAAGCAGCCGCTCGGCGGCCTGCGCGACCGCCACGAGAACATCGGCGACGGCCACATTGGCCTGGACGGTTTTGCAGCGGTCATGCGCCACAAGGCGTTCGCCGCCGTGCCATTCCTGCTCGAAGTACCGGGGCTCTCCGGGGCCGGTCCGGACATCGAGAACGTCATGCGCCTCAAAGCGATTCGCGCCGGCATTGGGCTGCCCCCGGCGTAGCGTTGGCCCGCTGTCGTCGCACTCGCTAGGCTATTTTGAATGGATGTCCACGACGCCGCGATCCAACACGTCAACCGCGCCTGGGAGTGGTTCGGCGGCATGGTCGCCCTCTCCGCCACGAACCTTGGCGTTGAACTGGGGCTGTTCGACGCAATCCGGGACCAGGGGCCAATCACCTCCACGGATCTGGCAGCCAGGCTCCAACTCCAGCCGCGGGCGGTCGATACCTGGGCGAAGGTGCTGGTCCACAACGGCCTCCTCGTGGACGCGGGGGACGAAGAACTCGCCCTCGCGCCCGGCGTGGAGCTGATGGTCTGCGAGCCACGCACGCTGTTCCACCTGGGGCCGTCCTTCGCCTATCACGGACGCTTCCTCGCCCGCGACTTCCTCGACCTCGCCGAATACTTCCGGGAAGGCGTGCCACAACCGCCAGCCCGGCACGGTGCGCCGCTCTCCCGAAACATCGCCGAACAGACAGCGATGATGCACGCCGTCTTTGCCGGCGGGATGCTCCCCGAACTGCCGGAGGTCGCTGCCCGGCTCGAGCGGGGCTGCCGTGTGCTGGATGCCGGCTGCGGCGCGGCGAATCTCGGCATCGTCCTCTGCTCGATGTATGAGGGCCTGACATACACGGGTATCGATAGTGACGAAGCCGCCGTAGCCGAGGCCGGGAGGGCCATCCGCGCCAACGGGTTGAGCGGACGGGCGAGGGTGTTCGCCGGTGACGTTGCCACATTCCCGCTGGACAACGGCTACGGCCTGGCGACCCTGTTCCTTTCCTTCCACGAGATCCCGCCGGCGGACCGCGAAGCCACCCTGCGGGCAGTCCATTCCGCGCTCGGACCAGAAGGAGTGTTGTTCATCTTCGATGAAATGTATCCGGCCACCCTCTCCGAAGCCGCTGAGAGCAGTTCCCGGATGGGCCTTCACTTTGAGTACACCGAGATGCTCTGGGGCAGCCGCGTGCCCACTGTTAGCGAGCTCGACGAGCTGCTCCGGAAGGCCGGGTTCGCCGGCGCGGAACGGCGGCCGCTGATGGGTGGCGCCGTACACGCCGTGATCGCGAGGAAAGGATGACACTGGACGGAAAATTGAACGGGGAGCTCTTCGCCGAGTGCGGTGAGTGGATCTGGGAACAGTTGGTGGACGACGGCTATCAGCTCGCCGGTGAACTGGTTGACCTCATCCTCGAAACCGAGCGCGAGCTGGGCGTCCACACCCGGCCGCTGGAAGAGATAGCTCGCACGCTGGACGAGGAGTTCAAACTTCGTGGCATCTCGGGCTCCCCTTACCCCATCGAACCGCCGCTGATCCGCGCCGTACTGGAATGGGAGGACGACTTCCTGGGCTTCGCCGGCATCTCCAGGGCCGAAAGCTGACAGGCGTTCGCAGTCCGGGGGTCCGCACTCATGTGATTGACCCTCTGCCCAGAGCCCCCGAGACTGGTCATACCCCACAGCATGGAGGTGCCCGCGTCCCCTACCGCAATTGAGCACGCACGGAGAGACAAACAGAAGCGCCAGGTCCTTCCCTCGGAAGGATGACGAGGCGGGGGCAGTATCGAACATCTCGGCGGATGGCCCCCCGGCCGGCACAGCCGACAGGCAGCACGACAAACCAGCACGAGTAATCGGCTGACAAAAGTGCGCCAGGTGCCCGGGAGAACGCACTCCCGTCCTCTCCCCATACCTTCCCGCGCCAACCGGCGCGCCTGTGTGGGCGCGTGCTGCCGTCTATCCTCCCATCTGGGAGGCCCACGACAGGGAGTCCTTCGAAATGTGTGGAATTGTTGGATACGCCGGCGGGCGGCCGGCCGCGCCGATCATCCTCCGTGCCCTGCACGACCTTGAATACCGCGGCTACGACAGCGCCGGTATCGCCGTCCTGAGTGGCTCGGGCGACGGGCAGCATCTGGCTGTCACCAAGCGGCAGGGGAAGATTGTCAACCTTGAAGCTGCCCTTGCGGATGGCGAGCCACTGGACGCGACAACCGGCATGGGGCACACGCGC
>PNKC01000023.1 GCA_013822275.1 Anaerolinea sp.
GCGCAGCGATTTCAACGCGGCCGAGGTCCTGGAAGTGCGCCCAGCGGACGGGCAGGGGCCCGAGGAAGAGTTTCTGGAGCATGCGCAGGAAGAGCGCGGCCGTGATGACAATGCCCACCAGGCCGATGCCGGCGAGCCATGGGTAGACGGCGACAGCGCCGGCAAAGATCTGGAATTCGGCGACGAATCCGGCCAGCGCGGGAAGGCCGAGGCTCGCGAACGCCGCGACCACCGTCAGCCCGGTAAGCGCGCGGGCACGGCCGGCCAGGCCGCCGTACTCGTCCATCTCGTAGGTGTTCGTCCGTGCCAGCAGGGACCCGCTGATCAGGAAGAGCGCGCCCGTGATCAGCCCGTGGGCGACCATCTCCACGGTGGCGCCGGTGAGGGCGATGGCGCGGGCCTCCTCCGCCCCAAGGATTGATGTGCCCGCCACCGCCAGCCCGAGCATGACGTAGCCCATGTGATTAACGCTCGTGTATGCGACGAGGCGCTTAACGTTGGATTGCGCCAGCGCCACGAGGGAGCCATAGAGGATTGAGACTACGGCGAGGATCCCAAGGGGGAGGGCGAAGCGGTCGAACGTCTCGGGCATCATCGCCATGAGGATCCGGACGAAACCGTACGTGCCCATCTTCAGGAGGACGCCGGCAAGGATCGCCGATGCGGGGCCCGGTGCATCGACATGGGCCGGTGGCAGCCATGTGTGGAAGGGCACGAGCGGCGTCTTGATCGCAAACCCGATGAAGAAGCCGAGGAATACCAGGGTGGCATAGAGACCCGCCGCCGGGAGCGGCTGCTGACGGATAAGCTCTGCCATATCGAAGGTGCGCGGTTCGCTGGCGAGGTAGATGCCGAGGATCGCGAGGAGCAACGCCAGCGAGCCCGCGAACGTGTAGACGAAGAACTTCAAGGCGGACCGCTGGGCATTGCCGTGCCCCCAGGCTCCGATCAGGAAGTACATGCCAACGAGGGAGAGGTCCCAGAAGACGAAAAAGAGAAAGAGGTCCAGGGCGAGGAAGAGGCCGAGCGACACTCCCATCAAGAACAGCATGAGGGCGAAATAGGGGCCAGCGCGGCCCTTCAGATCGACGGGGTAGGCGATCGCAACCACGAAGAGGAGGGCCGTCATCGAGGCGAGTGGAAGAGAGAGGCCATCGACCCCTACCCGATAGGCGATCCCAAGTGTGGGGATCCACGAGACCGCTTCCACCTGCTCGAACCCGCCCCTCGCTTGGAACCGCAGCCAGGCAACGGCCATGAGCAGGAGCGGCACCGCGGCAACCACCGTGGCCGCTATCTGCAGCCTGCGTTCATGCGCCTGGCGGCCCGCTTCACCGCGCGAGCTGCCGGAGGCATGAAGCAGGGAATCAGCGGCGTGATCCTCTGGTCTGGCTTCGGCAGCGGGGCTCGTCTGGCCCGCCGGGTTGTCTTCGCCGGCCTGGGTCGGGTCACGCCTCGGGATCAGGGCGAAGACAACCGCGGCAACGATGGGGATGAAGATGGCAACTGTCAGCAATGACGCTCTCCTCCGGAATTCACTGCTGCAACCCGAGCAGCGCGAGCGCGGCAACGCTCGCAGCCAGGCCAGCGGCGAGGACGACGTAGTAGTGGTGGGCGAGGCCGGTTTGGAGCCGGCGGCTTTGCTCGCCCGCTGTGCCGACCGCGCGAGCAGTCCCCTCGACGGCGCCGTCGATCCCTGCTTCGTCTGTGGTTCGGGAGCCGAGGGCGGCCTGCATGGTCGCCGCCGCGACAGCACGGACGGCCCCGTCGAACGTCCATTCGACCCTAAGCGAGAGCAGTTTCGAGACGGTGCGCGCGAGCCGGCCCACCGCGCGCACGCCGGCGTCCACTACGAGGTCGTCGAACCGGGCGAGCAGGCGTGAGAGGGTGATGACCGGAGTAACGACAAGCAGGCGGGTGATGGTGGGGAGGCCAAGCCAGTCGGCGGCGGCCTCCTGCAAGCCGCCGGGCAGCCCCAGGGTGCCGAGCCGGCGCTGGCGCGCGAGCAGCCAGACTGAACCAAGCGCGAGGACGATCGCAGCCACGGAGACCGCCAGTTCCCATGGGGCGGAAGGGAAGAGTTCTCCGCCTGCCGCGTCTTCCACGAGCGCGGCGGCGCCCGGGAGCCAGAGGAGCGAGAGGCCGAGCGTGGCGCCGGCGAGGACGGCGAGGCTCCCGACTTCCCAGCCGCCTGGGCGATGGTGGAGGGCCTCCGGGTTCATGGCGCCACCGTCGCCGCGAGAAGCCACGCCGGGGCCGTAGGCAAGAATCTGGTAGCGGGCGGCATAGAACGCGCTGAGGAAGCCGGCGACAAACACTCCCGCGCCGAGCCACGGGGAGGCATGCACGCCCGCGGCTACGATCTCCTCCTTGGTCCAGGCACCGCCGAGAGGCGGAAAAGCTGCCAGCGCGAGTGCGCCCACCGCCGATAGCGCCGCGACCCGAGGCAATACCCGGCCGAGCCGCATGCCGGCCAGGTTATGGGTTCCCGAAGCGTGGATCGCGACCCCCGCACCCAGGAAAAGCAGCGACTTGAACGCCGCATGGGTGACGAGATGCGCTCCCGCCGCGGCTGTGGACGAGGCGCCCACGGCCACGAACATGAGCCCATACTGGGCGGAGGTCGAGCCCGCGAGCGCGCGTTTCGCATGGGGCTGAATGCCTGCGACGGTGCCGCCCGCGATCGCGGTGGCGAGGCCCGTCGCGGCGACTGCCGGCGTAAACCAATCCACCGCGTCGAGCTGAGGGGCGACCCGGATGAGCAAGTAGGCGCCGCCGGCAACGAGGGTAGCGGAGTGGAGGAGGGCGGAAACCGGCGTCGGCCCAGCCATGGCGGAGAATAGCCAGGGAGAGAACGGCACCTGCGCGGACTTCGCCGCCGCCGCAACCAGCACACCAGCGGCGATCAGGTTCAACTCCCACCCGTCCGCGCGGCCGGCGCTGTTCAGGGCAAAGCTGCCGGTGGCGGCGAACAATGCGCCGGCCGCCAAATAGAGGCCGAGATCGCCGGCACGCGTGGTGACGAAGGCTTGAGCCGCTGACCGGGCATTGCCGGAGTCTCGCCAACCGTGGCCGATCAATGCCCAGGAGGTGGCGCCGACCAGTTCCCAGGCGGTGACAAGCATGAGGAAGTCCGCGGCGGAGACCAGCAGGAGCATGGCACCGGTAAACGCCAGCATGAGGGCGAGGAGGCGCAGTCGCCCCTCCTTTTCAGTCGCGGCGGCATACACGAAGATCGGGGTAGCGATCGCCGGGACGAGGATCACCATCACCCGGCTGAAGCCTTCGATGGCGAGCCCGGTCCTGATCGCAGGGCTCCAGTCCCACCCGATCGTGGGTTCGGTGGCCGCGGCCCAGCCGCCCAGGGCAAGCGTGGCGAGCAGCGCCACAACGCCCGCCGGAGCGAGTGCTCGCGGGTAGCCGCGGAGCACGAGGAGCAGCCCCGAGGCAGCCAGGGGGAGCAGCGGCAGCAAAAGGGCGATCATCCCTTCAGCCGCCTGAGCTTCTCCGTAATGTCGGCGCGGCGGACGCGGTAAACGTTCGTAACGAGGGCGAAGCCAAGCGCCATCTCCACCGCCATGACGGTCATGAAAACGACGCCGAGCATCTGGCCCTGGGGGTTGCCACCGGCACTTGCGCTCCAGAGGGCGACGAGCGCGAGGATGGCGCCGTTGATCATCAACTCCAGGCCCATCATGAGCATGACGAACGACTGCTGGCTCAAGGCGCCATATACCCCGATGCCGACGAGAGCGGCGGCCACGACGAGGACGGCTTCGAGCGTCATCCTTCCCTCCCAGCCAGGCTCGGCCGCACCCGTGGCATCAGCGCTGATCCCCCGCGCCGGGCTCCACAGTCGGCTCCTGCGAACCCTCCTCGGCCACCCCGAACCGGCCGCTCCGGTTCGCGATGACTACCGCCCCGATCATAGTTGAGAGGAGGGCCACGCCCGCTGTTTGGAAGACGAGCATGGAATCTCCGAGGAGTTCGGTCCCCAGTTCCGCGGTCGCTTCCTCTGGTTGCGGGGCAGGCCGATCGGGGAACTTCACCAGGAACGGCAGGCTCGCCAGCAGGACGAACGAACCGGCGCCGGCTGCTACCGCCACACGGTGCTGATGCACCATCCACATCGGGTTCAGCCCGGCCGGGTTCATCATGAACATGACCATGACGATGGCCATGATGAGCATCTCACCGGCCATCATCAGGATGAGGACCATTCCCAGGAACTCGGCGCCAAGCAGGACGAGGATCCCACCGACACCCGCGAAGGAGGCGAGCAGATAGAACGCGGCCCGCATCATGGAGTCGGTGCGAAAGACCCGGAGTCCCGTGGTGACGCTGCCGGCAGCGAATGCCCAGAAGATGGCGTCCGCGAGAAGATCGTTCATAGCAGAAAGGCCCCGGACACGAACACGTTGAGCAGGGCCAGTGGTATGAGCACCACCCACGAAACGAGCACGAACTGTTCGATGCGGACCCGGGCAAGGAGGTGGCCGGAGGCCAGGAGCACGCCGAGGAGGGCGACCGTCTTGAGGACGACCCATACCGGGCCGGCCAGCCATGGCCCCCACCATCCGCCAAGGAAGGCCGCCGCGCCCATGGCGGCAACCGAGACCAGCATTGCGGCGCGAGCTGCCTTCCACAGAAGCCGGGACAGGCCGGAGTCTTCGACCGAAGTCCCACCGGCGAGATCGGACCCGTCGGGCAGATTGAGCGGCCCCCAGAAGCTCACCGCAACCCCCACAACAAGGTAAAGAGGAAGGCCCGCCGGCTGCCGGACGACATTCCAGAGGGACTCCTGGGCATTGACGATTTCGACTATCGAAAGGGACTCGGCGGGCAGGACCGTGGCGAGCATCGCGAGGAGGAACGGGATCTGGAACGAGAGCGCCTGGGCGCCGTAGCGGTAGGCTCCGTGGAGCGCAAAGGCGGAGTTGGGCGACCATCCGTGGAGGTAGACCGCGATCATGACCATCGCGATGGCGGCGGAGAAGACGACGAAGCCGGTTGCCGGGTCGGTCGCCACCAGGTCCCGGTCGAGCGGCACCATGGCCAGGGCCACCGCCGCGAGCCCGGCGAAGAGGGCCGGGGCGAGTGCCCACGCGGGCGCATCGGGACGCTCCGTCGTCCGCCGTTGCTGCACCGCCATGAGCGCGCTGGACTGCACAGGCTCCGCCAGCAGCCGACTCCATTGAAGGGGCCTCCCCTCCACCAGGGCGCCGATGAGCCGGTCGAACACCGCCACGAAGTAGACCCCGGCCAGCAGGGCGGCGCCCACCGCGGCGATGGCGACGCCCGCCGCGGCATACTCGCTCACGAAGCGACCGCCTCCCCGTGCGCCTGTCCGGCCGCAGCCGAAGCCTCCTCCAGGTCGAGATCGAGACTCACCAGCGTGGTCACGGCATCGCCCCACTCCATGCCCTCGAGGAGCCCCGGGATCAGCGGCAGGAGACGCGCAGCCGGACCGCCGGCGGGTTCAAGGAGCCCCCGTGGGGACTCGATGGATCCGGTGGGAATGGTGCGGCGGTCGCCGGCACGGCCGGCCAGTTCCAGTGACTGGGTGGCCTCCGCAAGGCGCTGCCGCCAGCGTGCTGCCGCGTCACCCTCCGCCTGGACAATGGGTTCGAAGCCGAGGTCGCGGTAGGCCTGATCCTGAGCGCGCAGGTCGTCGGGAAGGCCCGACGCGCGCGCCACCGGGCCTGCACCGAGGCCTTCCAGCGCGGCGGCTTCAATCCGGCCGACACCGCGCGTCGACCAGCCCAGAGCCTGCGTCCACCCCAAGACCCTGGCGAGGGACTCAACCGGCTCGCTGTCGCCGGGCATGATGGCCGTCGCCAGCCGCAGGACACGGAGGCCGAGTGCAGCGAGCTCGCAGGCAGCGAGGGCGTCGGCGACCCAACGGAGATGCGCGCGCGCGCGGGCCAACTCCAGCTCGGCGAGGGAAACGGGCTCGGTCAGAGCTCGGAGGAAGGGGCCGCGGCCAGCACGATCGTTGCCCCGGACGCTGTTGGTGACGAAGGGATTGTCCCGAACGGCAACTTCCACAAGGATGTCGCCCGCTAGCTTTGCGTCGAGCACAAGACCTGCGGGAAACCGGGGGAAAAACGGCCCAACCGTAAGTGGCAACACGTCCAGCCGGAGCCCGTCGCGGTCGGGGCCGAGTTCCGCCATCGGGCGGCCATAAGGTGTGCCGCCCGTCATGCCCGTGCCACCCTGACCGAAAGGACCGACGCCGCGCCATGGCGCCGCATCCACGTCGGGGAGGATCGGCGGTTCAGATGGCCGCTGCCCGCTCAGCAGCTCGCGCTGGATGGCCGTTAGCCTGCCGGGCACCTGGTCCTCGATCGCGACGTGGTGAGGAAAGCTCCCCAGCCAAGCGCCGGAAGGCGCGCCGAGCGGCCACCATACGGTGCAACGCGGATGCGGGATGCTGTCGTGCAACCTTGCGAGTGCTTCGGCGAGTTCCTCCGGGATTGCGCCGGCCACCAGGAGGATGGTCGCCGCGCGGGGGGTGTCCACAAGCTGCATGTGGACATCGAGCCGGAGGTCCTGCACCTGTTCGCGGGTGCCGCTGCCCGCGACGGCAAAGACAGGCACGGGAGCGCCTGACGCAAGCCGGGCGAGAACTCCCCTCACGCCCACTCAAACACCCGCTCGCGCCAGGCGTAGAGCACGCCGAGGAGGAGGATGGTGATAAACATGCCCATTTCAACCATGGCGATACCTCCCTCTCTGACGAAGACGACGGCCCACGGGTACATGAAGACCATCTCCATGTCGAACGCGAGGAAGACGAGTGCCATCACATAGTAGCGAGCGTGGTAGCGGTTCCAGGCGTGCACTACCGGGGCTTCACCTCCCGCGAACGGCGAGCGCTCGGGGACGGCGAGGGCCGGGTGACGCTGGACGTCCCCCGAAACTCGAATGAGCAGCGCCAACAGGATCGCCGCGACGAAGACCGCAAGGGCGACTCCCACCGGACCCAGCAGGATCATCACAACCACCTCGCCGTGATGGCGCAGAGTTTACAGGTAGTCCTCCGGCGACTCCCGGAAGGCGTCAGCACAGTCCTGGCTGCAGAAGTAGTAGGTCTGGCCCTTGTGCTCGGCCGTGGCTACCGCTTCCGACGGCTTGATCTTCATTTGACAGACGGGATCGGTGACCTGGTCATCTCCGGCCATGTTCTGCTCCTTCGTGGCGACCTCGAAGTTTCCCGCGACTCGACCGGGGTTGGTACGAGCGCGAAAGGCGGCCGCCTGCTCACCGCTCCATCCTACAGCATGGTCCGAGTGCTCGGACAAGTGGTAGTAACTGCCGGTCCAGATGGCCAGTGACGGACGGTTGGCCACCCGCCAGAGTTCCAGCAGCCGGCAGCGAGCCTTTCGCTGACGCGGACCCTTTTTCGCTCGAGACGGCGGGATCGCGCGTCGAGCGCCCCCGACGGGATCGGAAAACTTGCGCGCCGCGAGCGCCACGTGCAAATCAGCGCACTTCCGTGGGGGCCGGCGGATCCTCCGGCCGCGGCGCAACGCTGCTCTCCAGTTGGAAACCAAAGCGCCTCTTCTCGGGCGGATGTGTGGAGACAGTCACCAGACTCACGAGTCCGTAGGGCACGAAGGCCACGTCCATCTCGTCGTCGTGCCCTGGATTCCTGAAGAACCGGCACACCATCCACTCCCCAGACGCGTGGAGGATATGGCAGAGATCGAGAACGGCGCCGCTGCCCAGGTGCAACTCCACCACAGGCACCTCCGACGGGCAGTTTTCGCACTCCGCCTTCACGCGGTCTGGCAACACAGCCTGGTAGAACATTGCGTCAAACATGACTTCCTCCGTGGTGGCGTCAGACGGATAGTACCGGGCTGCCGAACGTCACCGAGGCGGTAGTCTCGTCGCGGTACCCGTGAAGGCGTACGGCGGACGCGAGCACCGCTCAGCTCTCCTGGAACGGTCGCGCGGACTGCCTGCGCTCGTTCAGGATTACCGCCACACCCAGGGCGCCCAGTACGGCCGTGACGATCGCGAGGCCGACGGTCTCGCCGGTTGGCCGGTCGTTGCTGACCGTCTCATCCGCGGTGGTGGCGCCACCCGCGATGCTCTGGCCCAACACACCGAGAATCGTTGCCTCCGCCGAGGTTGTCTCCTCGCCGGACGCAGCCACCAGCGTGTAGAGGCCGGGCCGAACAGTGCTCGGGAGATGGAGCGTGATGGCGAAGGTACCGTCGGGGCCGGCCGTTGCCTGGCCAAGCACCAGGGTTTGTTCCCCTTGCTTGCGCAGTTCCAACTGAGCGACCTCCCCCGGTTCGAAGTCGGTGCCTTTGATTTCGATCGGCCCATCCGGGTGCGGATGACCGGTGATGGCGACCTCGGAGCCGCCGTGGGCGGCGACGAACTGCGGCAACAGGGCGAGAGCCGCCACGATGAGCACAGCCATCAGGGCTTTCATGCGTCAGCTACCTTTCTTCGATCCGTGGAGGTTCGAAATCTGGTACACGATTCGTCCAAGGAGGGTGACGGAGAGGAAGGCTATTCCGCCACCGAGGAACACAATGAGGCGGGCCTCAAGTTGGCCATCGCGGGCAGTCGTCATCTGTTCCCAAGCGACCGTCATGCCCGTGCTACCCAGCAGCAGGAGTACGAGGAAGGTGATTGGGAGCCTCATCCCGCTCCCTCCTCGACTCCGGGGACATGCTCGGCCGGTGTCGATGCCTGGGCGTAGATGCCGAGGGCGGCGAGAGTGGCGAGAACCACCGCACCCGCGATCAGAAGGGGCATCCGGACGCGAAGCCCGCTCGACCGGAACCGGTCGATGAAGGGGATAGCGGCGAGGCCGAGGAGCCCCACGAACGGCAGCCAGAGCAGGGCCTTGATCCCAAACCAGTCCTCGAAGGGGTAGAGGGGGAGGAACATCCACAACGGCTTCGTCTTCTCTTCGCCGGGATCGATCAGTTCGCCGAGCGGCGCCCCGAAAACCAGAGCAAGGAGGCTTCCAACGGCGGTCACCAACAGTCCCCACCCCACAATGTCAGCCAGGTGACTTGTAAAGCGGTAGTACCCCTCGTGCTCCATGGCCTCCCGTGTGTCCGTGTGACCGGGGTGCTGGATGACTTCGCCGGGCCGGGCGGAGATTCCATGGTACTTCACCAGCAGGAGGTGGACGCCGGCAAGGCCGGCCAAGAGGAACGGGAGGACGGCGATGTGGGCAATGAAGAGGCGTTCGAGGATGGGCGTGCTGTCCGTGAAATCCGGGGTGAACCAGACGCCGGCGCCCCCGAGCAGTTCGCCGATCTCCTGGTTGTGCTGCAGCGCTTCCCACCCCTCCTGATCCCACTTCAAGACGGTGCCTGTGAAGACAAGGCCCAACATGATGGCGAAAAGTCCGACCCCGACGACCCAGTTCAGCTCCCGTGGCGCCCGATAGCTGCCGGTGGCGAAGACGCGCACCAGATGCAGGAGAAGCGTGATCACCACGAGGTTTGCTAACCAGAAGTGCAGCCCCCTGACGTATTCCCCGAGCCGGGCGGTGCTGATGATGTAGTTGACGCTCTCACGCGCCTGGCTCGGGTCTGCATGGTAGAACTGCGTGAGGTAAATGCCGCTGATAATCAGGACTACGATCCCGAACAGCGTGATCCCGCCCAGGGTGTAAAGGACGTTGTTGGCGTGGGCGGGGATTGGATAGGCGAGGCTTTCCAGCCCGAGCCTGGAATCGATCCACTGCCATGCCTTGCTTCGGTCCGGATGTGCTGGGCGGTTACGTGCGTCTTGCGCCATTCCGATCTCCTCTCTGGTCCCACGTCCCCCTTGCAACTGGTGGCCATCGCCACCACTGGCGCCGCCGGCTGCGGCGGCCACCTAACGCCTATTACTACCACTTGTCGTATGGTTTGTATACCTGCAGCCGGCCGGGCGCTATCGAAGTCACGGCCCTCACCCAAGCAGGCGACCGGCGCGATGCACAGCGAACCCGGCGCGGCGATGGAGGACGAAAGGAGAAGCAGAGTGACAAGACAGCCGACATGCTATACCGAGGTGGATGTGCCGATGACCGGCCGGGACCTCTGGGTGACGCGGCTCGCCCTGGAGCACCTCATGGCGACCAGCACCCGCCACGAGCATTGGATCCACGACATCCGTGCGGCCCTCGCGAAGCTGCCCGAAGCTCACGAGCCGGGCGGCTCCGCCTGTGCCTGTGTCGCCCCCGGGAGCGACGAGTCCCGTTCGTAAAGACGCCCGAGAGCCGCACGTTGAACAGGGGCCCGGCTCGGCGGGCGGCGGACGTTTTTCGTAGCGGCTCGGCCAGGAAGGCGACAGACTGGGGCCGAGTAGGCCCCGCGTGGGGGCCGTTTGGTCGGGGCAACCTCCTACAGTTCGTAGTAGTATCTCCACGGATCACTCATGGTTAGGGGTAGTAGCAATGCGAAGAGTGTTGTTCGGAACGCTGTTGGGGCTGACGCTCCCTCTGGGGCTTGTCGCGCCGGCGGCAGCACAACCGGCGCCCGGTGGCGGCCCCGAATTCGGCCAGCACGTGGCGGAGATGGCGCCTGACCATCCCACCGACCACGGACGCGAATTCGGCAGGTGCGTGAGCGAGCTCGCGAAGCGTGGGGAGTGCGGCCACCACTAGGAGCCCGTCAAACGCGCGAGCGCGCTGCCAGGCTCGGACGAACCGGGGATCCGGACCCTCCCTGGCCGAAGGCAGCATTCCTCGGCCAACAGGAGTTCGTTGCCGCTTGAGTCATGTAGACTCCATGCCATTGGAGGGAGTGCCGATGCCCCATCGCCTGGTCTCCGCCCTGGCGACTCTCGGGGCGGTGAGTCTGATGGGCCTTGTCCTGCTGGCCGCCCTGCTGACGGCGCCCGCCACCAGCAGGGCTCAGGAGCCGCCGCTTCTGACGGCGCGTGTGACCGACCTCGCGGGCGTATTGAGCGGCACCGCCGACATCGAAAAGGCCCTCCAGGACCTCGAGGACGGCCGGAACGTACAGCTCTGGGTCCTCTTCGTGGAGACAACCGGTTCCCGAACGGTGACCCAGTTCGCCGACGCCATTGCGGAAGCGAACTCCTTTGGAGGGAACGACGCCCTCGTAGTTGTCGCCGTCCGGGACCGCAGCGACGCCCTCTGGGTAGGGCCCCTCCTCGCCGGCGTAACCAACGACGAGATCGACCGGATGCTATCGGGCGAACTCGAACCGCGCCTCTCCGGCGGCGATTTCAATGGCGCCGTTAGCGCGCTGGCGCGTGCTCTGGGCGTTGCCGTTGCCGGAGATCTGAGCGCTGGCAGCAGCGGCGGCGCTGACGCCGCCACAGTCCTTCTCATTATCGGGGTTGTGTTTGCTATCGCGGTGGCGGGGGCCGGTGCGTGGTGGGCTGTGCGGTGGCGGCGCGGCCGTCAGGCCGCGGAGGAGCGTGACCGCCAAACTGGCCAGCTCGCCCAAAGGGCAAACCCGCTCCTGCTGGAAGTCGATGACGGACTTCGCGATGCCCAGCAGGAACTCGGGTTCGCCGAAGCTCAGTTCGCCGAGGCCGACGTCGCGCCCTTCCGCGCGGCGCTCGACGCGGCGCGAACTGAGCTCCAGGCCGCCTTCCGGCTCCGCCAACAGCTCGACGACGACCGGCCCGAAGAACCGGCCACGCGCCGCACCATGCTCGAAGAGCTTATCGCCCGCGCCGAGCAGGCGAACGCGCTCCTCGCCCGGGAACGTGCCCGCCTTGAGAAGCTTCGCGACCTCGAACGGACGGCCCCGGACGTCCTGGCGGGCCTCTCAGCTCAGTTGGACGAAACCGAAGCGCGTATCCCCCAGGCCGAAGCCAGCTTCAGAGGCCTCGAGGCTTACGCACCGGCCACGTGGGAACCGCTCAAGGGCAACGTGGTGGAAGCGCGAAAGCGTCTCGACTTTGCGCGCGAGGCGACCGCGGCCGGCCTGGCGGCCACCGCCGCGGGGGACGGACGAGCGGCGGCCGCGAGGGCACGGGAGGGCCAGGCTGCCCATGCCCAGGCAGGGGCGCTGCTCGACGCGATCGACCGGCAAGCGCAGGCCGTCCAGGCGGCTCGCGAGACCCTCGATCGGGAGATCGCGGCAGCCGAGGCGGACGTGCGCGCCGCCCTCGCTGCCGTCGCTGAGGGGAAAGTGGAAAGCGGGTCCGAAGACCTTGTCCGCGCCCAGGCCCTCCTCGAATCGGCCAAGCGGGCGGCCTCCGCGCCCGGCGCCGACGTCCTCGCCGCCCTGCGGATGGCGCAGGAGGCGAATAGCGGCGCCGACACCGTCCTCGCCGGGCTCCGCGCCGCGGAGAAGCGGCAGCAGCGCGCGCAGGCCGCCTTCGAGGCGACGCTCAGGCGCGCGGAAACCGCTTACCGCCAGGCCGCTGACTACGTCCTCGGACCCCGGCCCGGCATCGGCCGGGAGGCGCGCACGCGCCTTGCCGAGGCGGAGCGCCACCTCGCCGCGGCGCGCGAACTGCAGGCGACTGACCTCGCCTCTGCCGCTTCCGAGGCGGCGGCTGGCGAACGTCTGGCCAACGACGCGATCCGGCTCGCCCAGGGCGAGTTCGGCGGCCACGGCCGTGGCGCCGGGGGGTCCGGTGCCATGGGTGGCGTCCTGGGTGGAATAATCGGTGGCATCCTCGCGGGAGGGATGCGCGGTGGGCCTGGATTCGGTGGCACGGCCTGGGGCAGCCCTGGCCAATCCCGCTCGCGCGGCGGCGGCTTTCGTATCCCCAGCGGCGTTGGCCGTGGGGGTGGGCGATCAAGAGGAGGGCGCTGGTAGTGCGTGCACCGGGGCGTGGCCCGCCAACCCCATAACTTCGATATCAACAACGTCCTGGCCAATCCGCTCTCAGCAGGTTTCGCTCGAAGGAGAAACAAAATGGCGAATTCCATCCTTGGCCGCATGTCCACGCTTATGCGCGCGAACATCAACGCCCTTCTCGACAAGGCGGAAGACCCCGAGAAGATGCTCGATCAGATGGTCCGGGACTTCACCGAGAACATCTCCGAGGCCGAGCAGGCTGTAGCCCAAACCGTCGGCAACTTACGCCTTCTCGAAGACGACCTTCGGGAAGCCCGCGAGGCCTGCCAGGAATGGGGCGGCAAGGCGGCCGCTGCCTCACAGAAAGCCGACCAACTCCGCGCCGGGGACAAGCTGACCGACGCCAGCCGCTTCGACGAACTCGCAAAGACAGCCCTTCGCCGCCAACTCGGCTTCGAACAGCAGATCCAGACGTACGCCGCGCAGGTTGACCAGCAGACCATCCTCACGGAGAAGCTGAAGGACGGCCTGAACAAGATGCGAGACCGCCGCGAAGAGCTCGTCCAGAAGCGCGGCGAGTTGATCGCCCGCGCGAAGCTCGCGCAGGCCTCGGTCCACGTCCAGCAAGCGGTGAAGAGCATCTCGGTCATGGACCCGACGAGCGACCTCAACCGGTTCGAGGAGCGAATCCGCCGTCAGGAAGCGCTCGCGCGGGGCATGGAAGAGGTCGCGGTCAGTTCGATCGACGAGCAGTTCGACCAGCTAGACGACGAGATGGACGACATTGAGGTGGAGGCCCGGCTCGCTGCTCTCAAGTCGGGGGCCGCGCCCAGGCTCACATCCGGCACCTGAGGACGGCGGCCGGAAGGCGGCCAACTGAACCCAGGCACGCGGCCGTGCCAGGGACCGTCCCGGACTGTGAATGATCCCGCCAGCATCCCGCGCGCGGAGTGGGAGGGAATCGCCCGCCGCGCTACGGATTGGGCGTTCGGGCCGCGCGTCTCCCACTGGTGGGCGCGGCCACGCGCTTCATGCCGCGTCCGAAGCTCGCTCGCCAGTCCGCGGCCGGGCGAGGTTGGTGGGCGCGAGTGATCAGGCGCAGGTGTTTCGAAACGCTTGACGGGAGCCAGCCACGCAAAAAAGTGGCGTGCGTCGAGCCGGGCAGGGTCCTACTTCACGGTCACCTGCGCGAACATGCCCTTCTCATAGTGGTTCACCGCCTTGCCATCCACTTGCTCAACGACCAGGCAGGCGAGTTCGTATGTCCCCGGGGCGAGCGCGGCCTGACCTGTCTTCGTCTCGCCAGGCTTGATATCGCTGAGGTTGAGCACGGGGGCCCCGAACTTGGACTGGCCGGCCTTGGCGCCCTGTGGCAGGGGAAGGACAACCAGCTGATGGGTCGCACCCTCCTGGCCGGCCATGGCCATCCCGCCGTGTTCCGCCTCATGTGTCGCGGTGAACTTCACGGTCCCCGCGGCGAGCGTCGCGGAGGAGGGTTCGATGCTCCAGTTCTTGAGATTCACCGTGACGGACGACTCGGCGGCGCCGGCGGCGGTTTTCGCGGCACCGGCGGTGGGTGTCCCGGCCCCGCCCATGTCCATCCCGCCCATAGCCGGACTGTCGTCATCACCTCCGCACGCCGCGGAGATTAGCCCCATCACGCCAACGCCGGCCACCAGGATCAAGAAGCGCATTTGCTGAAACCTTCCTACTACGAGTGTCGTACTTGTCCGTAGCGTACCGGCCGGGGGCGGATGGGACAATCGCGCAGGGTTTCCCTTCGGTTAAGCCAGCGGTTGGACACGATGCCCGTGTGGCGGGACTGAAGGGTCCGGCAGCCACGGTGTCCGAAAGCCACGTTTGCCAGCGCTACTGTCCAGGGCAGTCAGGGCGCGGAATCAGCCGTCCTACTCCAGGCTATGGCCAGCGCATCGTCGAGACGCCCGAATACGTTGTCATTGCACCACGAGCCGCGCCTTCATGTTGGGATGAATCGTGCAGAAGTAGTCGAATGTACCGGCGGTGGGGAAGGTGAGTGTCGCGCTCTTGCCCCTGCCGAGCACCCCCGTGTCCCAGGCGCGGCCAGTATCCGTCGCGGAGTGGGGTGCGCTGTCGCGGTTCGTCCAGGTTACCGTGCCACCTACGGGTATCTGGAGGTTGCCCGGGGAATAGGCGAAGTCCTCGATTGCGATCGTCTCGGCCGCGGTCCCCTGACGCGCGGCGTCACCCGACGCGTTGCGCCCGCCACCGCCCATCATCCCGCCCATGTGGCCGCCGCCCATCATCCCGGACGCGTCCCAGGACGATGCCATCCACGCAAAGGAGCCGATCGTGATGGCAAGCAGACCGATCAGTCCAAAGCCAAGCAGCAGCGCAAGTGGTTTCGATGGCCCGGAAACCGCGTGGTTCATGTCAGCTTCTCCTCCGGTCCGGCATGGTGCTCGCCGCAGTGCGCCGGCCGGACCATCCCCGGTTGCGGGTCATCTGAGCAACGTCTCGCGGATGCGTTCGTACTCCTCCTGCGAAATCTCGCCGGCGGCAAACCGCCGCTTCGCGACCTCCAACGGAGTCTCGGACCGCCCTGGTGCGTCTCCCGCTCCACGGCCAAAGGCGCTGGAGAACAGGTACACGAGCGTCCCAATGAGCAGGACCCAGAAGACGCCTCCGAAGAGCATCCACCACCCCATTCCTTCATTCGCTCCCCACATTAACGCTGTCCTTTCTACCGGCTCGAAGCCGGTATGGTTGCCTCGAGCGGCCTGGCGAGGTGGACGAGCAGCGACCGCTGCCGCCGAATTTTCCACCCGAGGTACGAGATGCCGAGGCCGTTCATCACGATCCCCGTCCACATGATCGGTTCTTTGAAGTCGTTAAGGAATACGGCGGCTCCCGACATCCCGATGAGGGGGAGAGCGTCGGCGAGATGATGCGCGCAACACGCCAGCATGGCCGCGGTACTCGTGCCCGTCCCCGCTGCCATGGCGCCAGGGTTGCTTCGGGCATGGAGAGCGCGCAGGTAAACGAACATTGCCACCTGGATCCCGAACCCCGCCGTGACGGCCCCAACGAACCAGCGGTCCGTGGCCAGTTGCTCCCGGGCGTGGGCCCAGCCCTGGGCGAGAGAGATGATGCCGAGGTACATGCCGAGGAGAAGACCGGCGCCGACGAGCCCCCAGCTGGTGGCCTTCAGCCAGGTCTTCGGATCGTTTCGCAGGCTGGAGGGTGCTTCGCACAGGTCTCGCCGTCGTCGCGTCACCAGGTCCATTGGAAGCTCCTTTCCGGCGAGGCGACATCCTTAACGACGACGGTGATCGCTCGCACCGGCTCCCCGAGCAGCGGCCGTCCATCGACGGTTGCCGGGAAACTCAGCTTGCCTTCCCGGTGATGGCTGCCTTTCGCCGCATCCCACGTGATGGGGGCGACCTCAACGCCCGTATCGGTCCGCAGCAACGCGAGGTTCATGAGGTCGAATCCATCCAGGTCGACCGAGTGAGTGTCCATCGTCACGTTGAAGACGAGCCCGGCCTCCGGGCCCTCCCAGGTGAGATCGACAGTCACGCTTCCCGCGTCGGAAGTTCGCTTGCCGCCGACGGCGGGAGACTGGTCGCCGCTGCCGGAGTTGGAACAACTGGCCGACAGAAACGCGGCGATGAGCAGGAACCCGGCAGCGAGCCCCAACCCGATGTGCGGACGCCGGGCGGCGCCGCGACTGAGAGCCTGGCCTGGCCTGAAACGGCCGTTCCGCCGGCTGCGGGTGACTCTGTCATCCATGTTCGAGATTTCCTTACTACGATGCGTCGTACGTCGGCCCCAGTGTACACTGGGAGTGGCCGCCGGGGTGGACGGCTGGATGGCCGGTCATCCGGTACCGAATGGTCCATACGGGGGAGGTTGGCGATGCGCTACGATGACTCTATGAACGATCACCTGGAGCCAACTGCCCAATCCACCTCGGTCGGCGAGCTTGAAGCCTCCGTGCTTTCGGCACTGTGGGACAATGGCGAGCTCGCCACCCCGGACGTGTTCGCCAGGGTAGGGAAGCCGAGAGGTCTCGCGTACACCACGATCCTGACAGTGCTGCAACGCCTGCACCGGAAGGGCCTCGCGTCTCGCAGGGGCGCGGGCAAGGCCCATGTGTATTCGCCGGCAATGTCGCGCGAACAGTTCTCCGAGCGCCGTGGCGAGGTGCTCGCCAGCGCCATGGTCGGGCTCGGCGATGCCGGGCTATCGGCGTTTCTTGCCGAAGCGCAGCGCCTTGACCCGGCGTTCATGGCAATGCTGCGCAACCAGCTGCAAGAGTCAGAAGCGTGAGCCGCGGCAGCCGGCTGGCACTCATTGTGCTGGCGGTGGTCCTCCTGCTGGCACCGGCCGCGGCGCTTCACCCCGTCGTGATGCACCTCTACGCCGCGGGGCTCTCGAACCTCTCCATCGAACTCGTGCATCCCATGGTCTCCGGGTTTCTGGTGATCACCGTATTGTCGCTTCTCCCGGCCGCGGGATTTGCTCTCGCCATGTTCCGGGCGATGCGTGGGGTGGCCCATCTCCGGGCACTCACCCAACACAGCGAGCGGGTTCAACTTGGCGAATTCCCCTATCGCGTGTTCCCCGCGGATGATGTCGTGGTGTTCACGGCCGGGCTTCTTCGGCCAATCACCTTCTTGAGCACCGGCGCCGAACGGAAGCTGGGGCCCGCGGGGCTCCGAGCCGCCCTCCTCCACGAGCAGGCACATCAGCACCGGCAGGACGTCGTGTGGCGACTGCTCCTGAAAGCGGTCGGACGCGGCTTCGCCTTCGTGCCGTGGATCGCGGATGTCGTCGAAGCGGAGACGCTGCGCACCGAATGCGAGGCTGACGACTACGCCATCCGTGGCGGCGCCCGCCGTCTCGACCTTTTCGACGCGATCGTGGCGGCGTCAGCTCCCGTTGGCAGCCCGGCGGGCGTAGGCCTCACAGATTCGAACCTCGAGCTGAGGCTCCTCCGGTTGGTTCACCCCGAGACCCCGTTGCCAGGCCGGGCCGCGAAAAGTTTTGCGGTGCTCGCCGCGGCCGTCGCGCTGCCCGCCGTGGCCGTCCACGTGATCGCCATCGCCGCTGCCACTGGCACGTCACACCTGCTGATGTAGCTGCCGGCCCTCCTCGTCGCGCGCGGTCCGCGGGTTTCGTGCCCATAAGTCCCCTTCGAGGAGCGCGGGCTCGTCATGCTTACCGCCGGGCTGACCAGGCCGTCCAACAGCGATCGTACTATACGCTGTAGCACAAATGACCTCGTGGCAGGATCTCGTCTTCACCTTCGGTTCCATCGTGCTCTTCGCATCGCTGGTGCCGACGGCTCTCGGCAAGGAAAAGCCACCGGTACTGACCAGTCTGCCAACGGGCGCGCTGCTCATCCTCTTCGCGATCGCGTACGCATCCCTCGGCTTGACCGCGTCGGCCATTTCCACGGTCCCAACCGGGTTGCTCTGGATCGTCATTGGGGGGCAGGGCATCGCGGCGAGGCGCCGGCTCGCGCCCGGGGCCAGGCGCGAGCGGGGGCGCTCGAAGGACCGGTAGGCCCGAGAGCGGGGCCCGACTGGACAACACCTCCGCGCCGTGGCGGTTTATACTACGTACGTAGTATCACAGTGGAGGAGGCCGCACATGGCCGCTGTCATCAATCACCATCCCGTCAACCTCAGCTTGATCGAGCGTGTGGCGCGCGTCGTCGTCGGGGCCGCCGGCGCGGCTGGCGCCGTGATCTGGTTCGCATGGGTGCCGTCCGTCCTGGTGGCCGTCGGGGCGGTGGTCCTGGCGGCCGCCGGGATCGACCTCATCGTCACAGGAGTCCGGGGCTATTGCCCGCTCTATGCATGGCTGGCCCGGCGCGGCGCCAGGAGGTCCGCCTCATGAACCATGGGCACCACCAGCCGTCCCCGGAAAACCTACCGGACGCGCAGGGCCCGCCCGAGCCCGACGCCGCGGGCGGCCACAGTGGTTGGGGCATGGCCGGGATGATGCTGCTGTGCTGCATCCCGATGGTTGTCTTGATAGCGTTGGCGGTGGTGGGCAGCAGATGACGCTGAAGTAGGGCCGCCCTGACCGAGGCAGCGGCGCGCCGGAACCTCTCGAGGTAAACGGAACGAGCCCAAATCGGCCGGGTCCTAGTCCCCGGCCGGAGGCTTCAGCGCCGAGAACCGAAAGGCTTTGGGGCGGCTGTCTACCCGGACGGCCTCGAAGCCGGCCTCCTCAAGTCTCCGCCCAAATTGATCGGGATCGACCAGTACCATGGTGTCGAACAGGTGCGCTGCGCGGAAGACCAGGCTTGAGCGGCTATCCGACCCGAGGAAGACCCCCCCTGGCCGAAGCACCCGGCACGCTTCGCGCAGGAGGCGGTCCTGGGCATCTCGTGACGGCACATGGTGGAGCATGGTGAACGAAACCACGGCGCTGAACTGGTCCGGCGCGAAGGGCATCGCAGTCGCGTCTCCCGTCATGATTGTCACATTCGTCCCGGCCGTCCTGCCGCGCAGCCGCTCGGCGAGCAGGGGTTCGAACTCGATGGCGGTCAGCTTCGGCACCCGGTGCATGAGCACATCGGTAGTCAATCCCGGGCCCGGCCCGACCTCCAGGACGTTGTCTCCGAGGCGGGCGCCATTGAGGGCCCAGGGGAGGATAGAGCCGTGCAGCGTCCGCCGCCAAAGGCTCGACCGGCAATACCAGTTGTGGAATCGATTCATCCGGTTCTCCTTCTTGCGCGGGCGCCCGCCTCATTGCGTCGCGCCACCAGCGTCTCCCGGCCTTCCGCATTGTATCTGGCGATCCGTTGGCGTCCGCTCAATTCACGGCACACGTCACCGCGTGAATCCGCCACACGCCATCCTGTCGCGTGAGTTCGGCCCGCCACGCCATGGCGTGTGACTCTGCTCCTACCGTCACGCTGGCGGAGGAGCCGGATACCTCTGCTTTCGCGGTTTCGAACGCGTGAGGGATCGGCATCGAACACAGCATCGGGTCCACGCCGGGCTGGCTGTTGGCGGCAGCGGACTTCAACGTCTGCCTGAAGTCCGCGGTGACGTCGGCGTTGGCGTCAAGGGCGCCCGAAGTTATCGGGTCGCGGCCGAGATTGCGTTCGCTCGCATACCAATGAAAGAAACGGCTGGCGACCGCCTCCGGGCTTGTGGTGTCTTGCGCGGGCGTTGCGTTTCCCGCGTCGTGGTTTCCGCATCCAGCGAGGAAGACGGCAATGCCGGCGGCCAGCACCAGGCCAAGAAGACAACGGCGAGAGACGTTCACGTGGCCCACCTCTGCGACCAGCCTACTACAGGCTGTCGTTGAACGTGGCCCCCGAGGGGCACGCAGGAGGCACACTTCTGAAGGCGTCTGGACGGCCGAACCTCCGCCTTCGTCATGGTTCATCCGCTTCCAGTCACGGCCTCACGCTTCCGCGGTTGCCTTCTTCCAGCGGCCAATCGAACCCAGGCAGCAGGCCCCCGAGGGATTGAGGACCTCGCAGGCGCACTCGCCCCGCCGCACGCGCTCGCGGACGTACCGGGCTGGATCGGGGTCGCCCAGGGCGTCGTCGCCGGACACGTCAAAGCAGAAACAAAGCGGGTCGCCAGCCTGCCCCGTCTTGTAGGCGGGTGCACGGCGCACGTCATCCGTGCCGATCGTGTCCCCGTCCACGGTGAAGTACACGACATCACAGCCGGGCGTTTCGCAGAAGCTGAACTCCTTGCCCTCGAGCCGTCCGCGCCAGGGATCGAGGACGTGGTGCCGCACAAGGTTCAGCGGGACAGCGCGGCCTGTGGTCCCGCATCCAGAGCATTGTTCGGTCATGACTCCCCACAGTTTCTCAGGATGCCAGGAATTCGTCGCGGCAGCCTTTGGCGCAGAAGTAGTAGGTTTCGCCCTCGCGGACGCCGGCGACGGCGCCCTCGCGCTCAACGGCCATGCCGCAGATCGGGTCCGTCGCCATCTCGATGGCCTTCATGAACTGCCCGTCTTCGAGCCAGAGGACGCGGTCGGCGATGTCCTTGATGCGGGCGTCGTGCGAGACGATGACGACGCTCCGGGAGCGCTTCTGTGTGATTTCGCGGAGCAGGCGCATCGTCTCGTGGCCGTGGCTCGAATCCAGGTTCGCCGTGGGCTCGTCAGCGAGGATGAGCGTCGGGTCGTTGATCAGTGCGCGGGCGATCGCGACGCGTTGCTTCTCGCCGCCGGAGAGTTTGTCCGGAGGGAAGCGCAGCCGGTGGCCCAGCCCCAGCTCGGTGAGCACGGCCGTTGCTTTCTCTCGCGCCGTCCTCCGGCTGACGCCGGTGAGTTCGGCAGGGAAGGCGACGTTATCCAACACATTGAGTGCGGAGAGAAGGTTGAAGTCCTGGAAGATGAAACCGAAGTGGCGAAGCCGGACATCGGGCAGCTTCCGCTCCGACATGGCGCTCAGCTCAAGCCCGTCCAGCGTGATGCTGCCCTCCGTGGGTTTGAGGAGAGCGCCAAGCATCAGCAGGAGCGTCGTCTTGCCCGAGCCGGACGGCCCCATGATGAGTACCACCTCGCCGGGGTTCACGACGAGGGAAACGTCCCTCACCGCTACCACCTCGGTGTCTCCCGAGCCGAACCGCTTCGTCACCCGCTCCACCTGCAGCCCCAGGTTGTCCATGACTACCTCCTCCGGATAATCGCTACGGGTTCGAGGCCCGCGATCTGTCTGGCCGGGAGCAGCGCCGCGACTCCGGCCAGCACCGTCGAGATGGCGGCGACGCGAAGCACCGCTCCAGCGCTCAGCGAAAGCACGAGCAGTTCATCGAATTGCGGGATGACGATCGTGAGCAGCAGGGTGAGGCCGAGTCCCGCCACGAACCCCGTAGCCACGCTCATCAGGGCCTGGAGTACGACGACCTGATACAGCCGGCGGTTCCGGACCCCGATCGCCTTGAGCACGCCATACTCCTTGCGGCGAGCAATGGTGGCGATGTACACGGTGAGGACAACAACGGCCAGGCCAGTGAGGTAACCGGCGGTGTTCATGATGTTGATGAGGTCGGCGCTCATGTCGTTAATGAGCTTGCGCTCCTGCGTGGCGAACTCGCCGCGGGTTTGGACGGTGACGCCATCCACGTCCCGGGCGATACGAGCAGCGACCGCGCCTGGCGACTCGCCCGGCGCGACCTTTACGAGCACGAAGCTGATGACGCTACCTCCGCCACGTACGCGGGCGAAGTCATCCATCGTCACAAAGGTGACCGAGCTCACGAGGCTCGAGGCGCCGGATGTGAGGCCCACGACTTTCATCTCCTGGCCAAGCACTGTGATGCGGTCGCCCACGCTGACACCCGCGCGGGCGGCGATGGCGTGGTCGATGATAGTTTCGCCGGGGCGGATCACAGCCGAGCCGTCGGCGATCCGCCACGGGCCACCCATGGGCGCGTCCGCGGGCACGCCGAACACGTAAACGACAAACTGGTTACCGCCCGCCTCGAGCATGTCCTCCGCGTAAAGGATAGGCACGGCCTCTTCGACACCGGGGACCGCTTTCACTTCGCCAGTGGCAGTGGCTGGCAACGCCGACGCGGACATGTGCATGGTGCGCACTCCTGCCTGGGAGACCCAGACATCGGCGCCGGCGCGGTCAATGTAGACCGTCAGCCGGCCGGTGGCGCCCGTGAATACGGCCCCGAAGAAGAGCACGAGCGTCAACGCCAATCCTGTCCCCCCAACGGAGATGAGGAGGCGGGCCTTATTCTGCGCGAGGTTGCTGACGGCGAGGCGGAACATGGCGGTTACCTCCGGAAGACCTCGGCCGGCTCCAGGCGGGCGACCGCCCGGGCGGGGAAAAGGGCGCCGGCGAGGGCCATGACGAACCCGGCCGCGAGGGCCACGGCGATCGACGTGGGTTCGATGATGACCATGAACTGGGGCCTGGCGGCCATCACCAACCAGCCCATCCCGTAAGCGAACCCCACTCCGAGCACGGCACCGATGCTTGCCGCGACGACTGCCTGCGAGGCAACGACGCGGTAAAGCACGCCGCCGGGGGCACCAATGGCTTTCAAGATGCCGTATTCGGCCCGGCGTTCGTTAGTCGCCGTGTAGATCACCATTCCCACAACCAGCGCGCCGACTATAAAGGCGGCGCCAACCATCAGCAGGAGCACCCGGTCGAAGATGCCGGCGACGGCCTCTCGGTCATTAGCCATGACTTCGCCCTTGAGCACGACGTTGGCGCCCTCGAGCGTTTGCAGCCGTGCTGACAGCTCGCTGATCCTCGTCCCCGGCTCGGGCGTGACGAGGAGGAAGCTGGCCCCGCCCGGCGCCAGGACCACCGCTTCCACGAATGTCCTCAGGGCGAACACATAGCTCCCTGTCCAGGAACTCGTCTCGCTCGACAGGCCAACGATCGTGGGCCGCCGCCCGCCAATCTCGAACGTGTCGCCAACGCGGAGTCCGTGGCGTCCCGCGAGCACCCGGTCGAGCACGACCTCATCGTCGGCCACTGGCTCGCGGCCTTGCTTGAGGCTCCAGGGGCCGCCGCCCAGGGCGGCGTCGTAGCCGATGAGCTTGATGACCTCTTTCTTCCCGTGCAGGTCCGCCAGGCCCAGCGTCAGGAGGATGGGCGTGACCCTGGCGACGCCGGGCGTGGATGCAACCGCGGAGGCAGTTTCGGGAGCAAGGAACTGCGCCGAACCAGCCGATGTGCTCTTTGTCCCGGGAGGGAAGACGCCAACCGACCCCGGGGCGTTGTCCAGGTAGACGACGGCGCTTCGCAGCGCGCCTGCGCGGAGCCCGATGAGGAACAGGATAAGCATCAGCGAAAGGCCAACCCCGACGACGCTGAGGGCGAAGCGGAGCCTGTCCTGAAGCAGGTTGCGGAAAGCCAGCCGTACCGCCGAGGCAACCGCCCGGAACGGCGCGAACACTGGTGAGGCGGTCATGCAGCGAGCTCCACCGGGTCCGTAACCCGATTCAGCGGGCACGGCTCTGCGCGAGGGCAGTCCGTCAAGTCCTGGCACTCCCGAGTCCCACGCATGTTCATCCTTGCCCACCCGCGCTCGCCGTCTGGGGCCCGGAGCGAGCCTTCGTTTACTACGTCGAGTCGTAGTCAACCTACGTAGCGCGTGACCACCTGAGCAGGGCAGATCGGGACCAAAATTCCGGGACTTGCGGCCCTCACGCTGTTCATTCCAGGGCAGGTTGGCTCCTCGCCCGAAGGCCCCAACTGCGGGAGGCGCATCGACCGAGGATGGTGGCCGGGCGACCATCCTCCCAACCGGGGCTTTACTACTACCAGCGTAGTATATGGCCAATCGGCAGGATCACGGGTTCGAGGAATGGAGGCCCGCCATGCAAACCACGGTTCACGAGGAGGGACCCAACGCGGGGCCCGGGGACCGGCGGCGAGAAGCCTGCACGCACGCAGCCGTGTGGGTAGTCGATATGAGTTCCGTCCGGGTAAAGCGCGGCGCCTGCGCGATCTGCTCCGGGGCCGGCGCGGATCGAACGGAGCGTCTGCGCGAGCCAGGCTTGCTGGCGCCGCCGCCAGGGTGGGTGAAGTGACGAGAGAGTTGGAGGCGAATGCCCAGGGGACAGGCTGCCCGGAGCCCAAGCCCGCATCGGCGATGGTGTAGCCTCCGGGGTGGACGCCGGCCGGCGTCCCGGCGTGGACCGCAAGCTCTCAGTGCCGATTGCGGCGCCGACGGAAGAGGAGCGACCTCGCGGCCAGGCCGATGATGGCGATCGTGCCGCCAGCAAACCACAGCGGCGCGATGACGCCCCAGCCGGGCGGATCCTCGGCCGCGCCGATGATTGCGACGCCGACCATGAGGGAACTCGCTACGATAGCAGTCCCAAGCCGGGCGACCATACCACCGACGCGATCAAGGTACTCGTCGAGGTCGCGGTGACGGAGCGCGATTTCGAGTTCGCCGCGGTCAAGTCGTGAGGCGATCCGGCCGACCTGCCCGGGGAGCGACATCGCCGCTATGGCGGATTGCCGGGCGGCGCCGGTCAGCTGGTGTCGCAACGCGCCCGCAGACGACCGTCTGGAACGAGCCCGTTTGGCGAACGGCTCCGCCACGAGGGCGAAATTGAAGTCCGGGTCGAGCCGGCGCCAAAGGGACTCGCTCATGGCGGTCGTTTTCAACATCAGCGCAAGCCCCGTCGGAAGCTGCAGGTGGTTGCGCCGAAAGGTGCTCAGGAGGTCGCTGAGAAACCTGGAAAAATCCACCTGGCTCAGCGTCAGTCCGTAGTAGCTGTCGAGGAGGTGTTGAAGGTCGCGGCGGACCGTCTCCCGGCTGGCCGCCGTCCGCAGCACGCCAAGCGTCTCAAGGGCGTAGACCGCGGCGGTGGCGTCCTGGCGGACGCACGCGTCGAGGAGCTGCATGAGCTGGAACTTCAGCTGGTCGTCGAGATAGCCCACCATCCCGAAGTCGAGGATCGCGAGCCGCCCATCCGGCGTGACAAGGAAGTTGCCCGGGTGGGGGTCTGCATGAAAGAAACCGGCTTCGAAGACCTGCGTGAGCAAACCTTCCGCGCCCGCCTTCGCGAGGGCCCTGGGATTCGCGCCTGGCGGCAGCTCAAGCGAGCCTGCCAGTCGCACGCCCTCCATGCGTTCCATCACAAGGACGTTCTCCGTTGTCAGTTGCCAACGGATTGCGGGCACGACGAGCGCAGGGTTGCTGGCAAGGATTACCCGCAGCCGATCGGCGTTGCGGCCCTCGCGGATGTAATCAAGCTCGCAGCGGAGTGTCCAGGCGAAGTCATCAACGAGCGCTTCCAGGTCGTAGGAGGAGGCGAGCTGGCCACCGCTGGCCCGCCGGGCGAGGTCGCCGAGGATAGCGAGGTCCTGGAAGACTGTGGCGGCGACGCCGGGCTTCTGGACCTTAACGACGACGCGAGTCCCATCCAGCAGGACGGCGCCATGGACCTGGCCGATAGAAGCGGCGGCCAGGGGCTCGTGCTCGAACTCCAGGAAGAGGTCGGCGACGTCCCCGCCCAGCTCTCGCTCGATGATTGCGATGATCGCATCCGCCGGTACCGCTGGGACGCGGTCTCGCAGTTTTTCGAACTCGGCGATGTAGTCTGGGGCCACGAAGTCAGGGCGGGTACTCAGGATCTGGCCCAACTTGATGGCCGTAGTACCCAGTTCTTCCATTGCCAGGCGTATGTGCTCCGCGGTCGTGTAGCGAGAGTCTCGGCGCGCATGACCCATGAGGCCCCACTGGAACGGCACGAGACGGCCCCAACCGGCCTCGTTGACGAACGCCCCGAGTCCGTGCCGCGAGAGCGCGGACAGGATCTCGCGGTATCGCCGCCGCCGGGGGTTGGCACGGAGGCCAATCACGGCCGCCATCCCCTCAGGCGCGCACCAGGGACGCGACGCCGCCGTTTGCGGCTGCCACTCATCGGGAGCGACTCCCAACGATCGTCACCGGGCATGCCTCGATCAGTGATGACCACCGTGGCCCATCCGCTGGTGGGCGAAGAGCATGGCAGCGAAGCCCACCGCACCGATGGTCAGGCCGATCGGCCAGCCAACGACGGGGATGAGCAGGAACAAGAGGACAACCGCCATGCAGCACGCCATCATCATGACCATCATTGCGAGTCCGCCGCTGTCCCGCTGTTGGTTCCGTCCGCTGCTGGGTTCTTGATGTCCGGTCACTGTACTACCTCGTGTCGTAGTTAGTCGTAGTATCGGCCTCCGGCGCGGGAAACCATAGGGGCCAAACAGGCACGTGTTCCTTGACCGACCGGTCGCGTTCTCGGCGGCCGCGTTTCTGTGTAGGCGATTCACTGAGATAAGTCTCCATATCTGCCTGGACCTCTGCCCGAGAGCCTCAACCCGGCCGGGCACGCAGGGAAGCCTTCACGGTGGTGTGCAACGGACCGAACCGGCTCTTTACGTGCTGGGCCAAGGTCGGGCCTTTGGGGTATCACATCGCGGGCGGATGGCCCTAAGCGCGGGCGTCGCCAGACGGGATGCTTCTACGACGAGCATAGTAGTTCGTAGACCACATGAGATCAGAGGAGTGAACGATGGCCGAGACGACCGAGGTGTGGGTGGTTACCGGCTTCGGCTGCAAACCGTGTGACCACGTGAAGGAGCGTCTTCACCGGCTTGAAGCGGAGTTTCCCGAGCTGCGCGTCACGGAGCTCGACGTGGGCAGCGACCAGGGAACAGCCATCGCCCTGCGGTATAAGCTGGTTGGGTTGCCGGGAATCCTGATCAACGGGCGAATGGCGCTGGTCGGCGACGTCTCTGAGCCGTTGCTGCGGGAGCGGCTGGAACAAGCGCGCAAGGCTCGGGTGCCGCAAACCTGATGGACCTTTTCTTCGGCACGTCGGTAATCGCAGCTTTCCTGGGCGGCGTCATCGCCCTGGCCGCACCCTGTTGCGTGACCTTCTTGCTGCCCGCCTACCTGGCCAGCGCCTTCCGCGCACGCTACGCGCTGCTGGCGATGACGCTCGTCTTCGCGGCTGGCGTAGCAGTCGTGCTCCTGCCGATCACCATCGGGGTGGCCGCCCTTTCGCGTGTGATCTCCCAGTACCACTCGGAGGTATTTCTCCTCGGCGGGCTGCTCCTTGTCCTCCTCGGTGTATGGTCCCTCGCTGGCAGGAACTTTGCCATGCCGATCCACCGCAGCACGCTCGGGGACCGTCCAACGGTTATGTCCGTTTTTTCGCTCGGCGTGTTCTCTGGCGCCGCGAGTTCCTGCTGCGCACCGGTCCTCGCCGGTGTCCTCACGCTCTCGGCGATGTCGTCGTCGCTGGTTCAGGCGACGGGCCTGGGGCTGGCTTACGTGGCGGGAATGGTGACACCGCTGGTAGTCATCGCCCTCCTGTGGGAGAAGTTCAACCTCTCGAACAACGTGATCGTCCGGGGACGGCCCGTGTCGCTCGGATTCGGAGACCTGCGGTGGCGGATCCATTCGACAAACCTGCTCGCTGGCGTCCTCTTCCTCGCCGTCGGCGTCTTCGTCATCGCCAGCACGTTCGCGGGAGGTCTGGAGCCGTCCCAGACGCAGACGCAACTCAGCGAGTACTTGCGCTCCGCGGCGCAGAAGATCGTCGATGCGACGAGTGGCGGGCCGGACGTAGTCTTCAGCATCGTCCTGGCCGGGCTCGTCCTCTACCTCATCGCCCGGGCGTTCGGCTGGAGACTGGACCGGATGCGCCGTTTCCTCCATCGCTGACCTGTCAGCTCCGCGTAAGAGCAACGGGAAGCGAGCGATTCCGAACCTGCAGGAGGCACGACCATGAATAAGACAACCCTGAACAGCTCGCCTGAAGCGCCGACACCGCCCAAACCGATCGGGCGCCGCGCTGCCGCAGTCCGGGAGCGGGAAAGGCAGCGGGCGCGTCAGCGCATGATTCGGCTCGCCTCGCGGGGCCTGCTCGTCGTTGGCGTCGCCGCTCTCGCGGCGGTCCTGATCCTCGCCTACCGCGCTGCTGGACCGCAAAAGGCGTCATCGTCACCGGATATGATCACGAAGCCTGCGCCCGACTTCACGCTCAAGACCACCGACGGACGCGACGTCAGCCTGAGCGACTTCCTGGGCAAGAAGAACGTCCTCCTCTTCTTCAACGAAGGCTACGGCTGCGACCCGTGCTGGCAGCAGACGGCGCAGTTGCAGAAAGATCAGCAAACCTTCGCCGAGATGGGGGTCGAAGTCTACGCGGTCATGGTCGACCAGCCTTCACTGATCAAGAGCGAGATGACACGCTGGGGGCTGAAGACAATACCGATCCTCGTGGACCAGACGACGAACGTTTCCAAGTCGTACGACGCGTTGGGCGGAATGCACGCCAACAAGCCGGACCACAAGTTCGTCCTCATCAGCCGCGAGGGCACGATCCTCTGGGCTGCCGACTATCCCACGATGCGGGTCGATGGCGATGCCGTCGTAAAGCAGGTGCGGACACTTGTTACCTCTCTCCAGGATTGAGGCATCCTGAAGGGGCCGTGCCGTGCCAAGCACGGCCCCTTGGGCTACCACATCAAGGACCGATGGCCCTGAGCGCCGGCATCGCCAGGCGGGATGCTTTACGACGATGCATAGTAGCCCAGTCACCAGATCAGATCGGGCCGGGAACGCGTCCGCTGCCGCTCACGCCGCCGCGGCGGGCGCCGGCATGTTCCTGGTTGACGGAAGAGGGCCATGGTGACGAGACGGAAGTGGCTGTCCGTAGCGGTTGCCATGGCGGCTGTCGCCGTGGCGGCCGCCGCCATACTTGAATTCGCGCCGCGGACGAGTTCCGAAGCGCGAACCAGGAGGGACCTCGAGAACGTCCTCGACCTTTCCTCCCAGCCGCCCGAGATGGTCGCCGCCTATCGCTACATTGAAGGGCATCGTTCGCTGGCCCGGCAGATACCGTGCTACTGCGGGTGCGGGAAAGCGATTGGCCACCAGAACCTGTTCGACTGCTTTGTTATTAGCACGGGCGTGTACAGCGATCACGCCTCAGGCTGCATGGTTTGCGGAGACGAAGCCAGCGATATCCAACGCCTGGCCAGCGAGGGCCTGAGCGCGCGCGAAATCCGGACGTGGATCGACGGGGAGTACGCGCGCTACGGGGCGCCCACGGACACGCCATAGTGAGGGGTTACATGAAACCTTCGAAGTACGGCAAAAGAGGGTCCCTGGCCGCTCGTCCCCGACCCCGTAGGATCAGGTTTCTGGTCGTGGCCCTTGCAGGCGCCGCTGTCCCTCGTGGCGGTTGGCTTCGCGGTCCAGTTCTTGAGTTGGACGTCGGGCGGGATCGCAGCCGGCCCGGCGGTGGCCGCCGACATCTTCACACCGGACGGATCCGCGGTCTCGCGGGAGCCGGTCGTGACGGCTGGCGTCGTAGACGAGCCAGCCGTGAATCGTGGCCGCCAGCCCCTGAATACCGCCGTGGAGAAGACGTTCGAACTGCGCAACACGGGGAGCACGCCCGCCACCTTCGGCTGCGCGAACATCGAGGTGTCGAAGGTTGTTGCCCAGAAGACCCGATCCGGAACTCGAACGGAATCGAATTGGGGAAGGAAGAGCCGCGCACTTTTCGCTGCCCATGGGCATGCACAAAGGCATGGGCGGCCCGGGCCTCCTCCACCTCACGGCGCCGGTGCGGAACAACAACGGCGAGACCGGTAACGTGGAAGTCTACGCGAAGGCTGACTCCGGGTAGGGCGGGCGAGCCCAGGCCGTGAGGAGGGACTGATGAGTCCAGAGGTGGGGACCCGGCGATCGACAAAAGCGGCGGTACTCGTCCTTTCCGCTGTTGCGGCCGTTGTTGCGGCCGTTGCCACGGTGAGTCTTTTCGTGTGGAAGTCCGGTCCGGACCAGCCCGGCACGGCTGGAGCGCCTGACCGCGAGGCTACCACCGCCACGGCGCCGGCGAAGACATCAAGCGTCACGGCGATTGCACTGCCGGACGGGCCTGTGCAGGTTCTGGGGGTGGAAGTCCTTCAGCCGGTGGCCGACGCGGGCGTGGTCCCCTTGAATACCGCCGTCCAACGGGAGTGGCAGTTGCGCAACACGGGGACGACGCCGATTACATTGGGCCGGACGAGCATCGAGGTCCTCGAGGGTTGCTGACCGACCATGCCGGTCGTGGGTGCCACGACCATCGCGCCAGGGCAGGAAGTACCGGTTGTCCTCTCTCTTCCCATGGGGATGCACGCCGGGATGGATGGCCCGCATGTCTTCCGGATAAGCGTGCCGGTGCGGAACGGCGCCGGGGAAAGCGCCGTGGTGCGGTTGTATTTCAAGGCATTGTTCAAGTAAGACTCACGATCCAGTGAGCGACCGTCGTTCGGCCACAAAGCGACGCGACTCCCCACTCGATGGGGTCACTTACGGGCTTCGATGAGCTTCACGATGCCCCTCAGGTGGCTCGATACCGAAACCTCCTCGAACCCCGCGGTGCGCACGTTGTCCACTGTATGCCGGTTGATGTTGGCACCTGCCACGCGGACGACCACGGGGTTGAGGATGTCCATGAGCTTGCCCAGCAGCGGGTTTTGGCTGCGGACATGCTCCATAAGAAGCAGGACTCCGCCGGGCTTAAGCACGCGGCGGGCCTCCTGGAGGCCGGCAACCGGGTCTGGCACGGAACAGAAGACAAACGTGGCCACCACGGAGTCGAAGCGACCGTCGGCAAAGTCCAGGTGCTCGGCGTCCATTCGGTCAAGGTCCACATCGAGGCCCAGTTTCGCGGCCCGCGCGCCGGCCCTCGCGAGCATGTTCTCGGCAATGTCGATCGCCGTTATGTGCGCACCGGCCGGATAGAACGGCATATTCGCGCCGGTGCCCACTCCCACCTCGAGGACCTCGCCGCCCGGGACACGGCTCCAGAGTTCGCGGCGCCACCTGCCCGCCACCCGCTCCATCATCTTTTGCTCGGTATCGTAGAACCGTGCGCTCCGGTTGTAGCGTCGGCGGACGGTCTCGCTGGCAGTTGCAGGGGTGTTCATTTTGCTCTCTCCTGGTCTGGCGCCGCGTAGCGCACCTGTAGATCGGCGCGAAATTCGATGGCTCGATCGGGCCGCGAGCGGGCGCGTCGGCGTGTGAGCGTGGGTAGGAAGGAGGCATCCGGCGACATTGGCTCAGATGCCTTCGGACATGGATCCGCCGACGGCCGGGACCGGCCGTACGCTGCGGAAGGTGGTGAAAGCCCACAGAACGAGCGCGCCGATGAGCAACAGCGCAGCCGCGAATTGGGCCTCCTGAAGCCCCCAGGCCCACACACGTTCCTGCCTGAAGAACGTCAGTCCGAATTTACCGGCCGCGTAGAGCCCAAGATACATGGCGAAGAGCTGGCCTGGGTGCCATGCGCGAGTTCGAAGCGCCCAGAGGAGGGCGAACACGGCGAGGGCCCAGGCCGCTTCGTAGGCGAACACGGGCTGAAGGGGGACACCAAGTTGGGGTGCCATGGAGGCGGCGTTCGTGTAGCTGACTCCCCAGGGCAACGACGTCGGTGCGCCGAGCGCATCCCCGGTGAAGAGGCATCCAAGGCGCCCTATGGCCTGGCCGAGTACCGCGGCCGGTGCGGCTGTGTCGGCGAGCACCAACACCGGCAGGCCTCGCCATCTGGCAGCGAGCGCGCCTGCTACGAGGCCTCCGAGCAGCGCCCCCTGGATCGCGAGCCCACCTTCCCGGACCGCGAAGCTGCGGAGGGGGTCCGAGGCGTAGGTTGACCAGTGATCCACCACGAAGAGGGCACGAGCTCCGATGAAGCCGCCGACAAGGGCCCAGATGGCGACCCAGAGCACGGCATCCGGGTCGATGTTGCGCCGCAGGGCTTCGCGGCGCGCCACCACCAGTGAGACGGTGATCGCGGCGCCAACCGCAATGCCATACCAGCCAAGGCCGAAGTGGCCGATGCGCACCAGGATGGGATCGAAGGGGATCGTGATCGCAGCGAAGACGCTGGCACGGTCGAAGAGATATGGCGGCATGCCGTACGAACCTTTCGAGCGCCTGTCCGGGGAAACCGCTCCCGGTAGGGCGCTACTGCTTCTTTGATCCCGGCCCTGCTACGAAGTAACGACGATGGTAGCTTTCATCTGAGGGTGATAGTCACAGGTGACCGCGTATTCGCCGGGTTCCTTCGCGGTCCAGGCAACGCTGTCACCTTTTTTCATGTTCCCCGTGATGTTCTTGCCATTGACGTTGCCGGTGTGGATGGCGGTTTCACTGTTCTTGATGAGGACTGCCTCGCCAACCTTGACGGATACTCGGGCGGGCACAAACGCCATGTCCTTCTGGTCGATTTCGGCTGCGTGGTCGGTGTGAGGCTGTCCGGCGGCGGACTTCGTGGCGTCGCCTGTCTTCGCCTGTACCTCTGGGCGGGCTGCGGGGGCGGCACCTCCGTTGTCGCTCCCGCAAGCGACGCCCACGGCGAGCGTGAGAATGGTGGCGGCCAGGGCGACCATCCGCATGCCTGAGACGTTGAGTGTCATGAACGAAGATCCTCCAGAGGAAGCTCACCACCACTACTACTGGTAGTCGTAGTCCATGCTCGCGGTTCCGCCGTCCGTGCCGCGATACCCGGATGGGGCCCGACTTGGGGACCGTTCGACCCTACGATCGCGAAACCGGTGGACCAGGTTCGCCAGCCGGCCCCTTTTCTCCCAGCAGATTCCGGCGCGTCCCGAGGGGCACGCTCTTCACCCTTTGCCCGCTGCCCTTTGCTCTTCGCGCTCCGCTACAATCGCCGCATGTTCACATCCACCGCCGCCTTCCTCCGTTACTTCGAAGGGGTTAATCGCCGGGCAATGCGGGATATCGCTGCACTCCCACCCGAAGCCGACGGCTGGACCCCGCAAACCGGCGAAGGCGAGAAGGCCTGGAGCATCAACAAACTCATCGGCCACATGGCCGGATCCCGCCTCTACTTCGCGAGCGCTTACAGCGGCAACGGCTGGATAAGCCCCGCGCCGCCCGACGTCTCATCCCGCGACAAGTGGCTGGCCGCGCTCGAATCCAGCCACGCCGAGTTCCATGCCCGGCTCGAAAACGCTCCGGACTCCTGGCTCGACCGGCGTATCGACATGATTGACAGCGACGCGACGCTCCCCGGCTGGCGGCTGCTCCTGATGATGATGGAACACGACATCCACCACCGTTCGCAGATCGATACCTACGCGGGGATGAACGGCTGGGATGTCCCCCAGATCTACAATCGCTCCGCGGAAACGATCGGCGCCCTCCAATCGGCGCAGCGGGCGAAATACAACCAGCCCGGCCCCGCCCACCAATTGTGATTCCGCGGGCGAAACCGGGCTGGCGAAGTGAGCACGCGGTTCGGGGCTACCGCGTGGCAGGCATCGGCTTCACGGGTGGCGGAGACCCGTCGATGGTCGCGCCGCCAATCTGTAGCTTCGATTCGTCGAGCGTGGGGTCCATGCTCCTGGCTACTTCCAGCAGCAGTTCCTTTGCCACCACGCCGCTCACGCCGCGCGAAGCGCCCTGGACGAAGTACTCGTTCCCTTTCGAGTCCACCCATGAGAGGTGGTTTTCGCCAATAGATCCGCCCGCGGGCTGACTGCCGCCTTTGCGCTGGTTCACGTTCGCCTGGATAGAAGTCCCGGCCTTGTCTTCCAGGTTCCACCCGGCGTTCACCCCGGTGGCGAAGTCCGGCGAGATGCCGCCGCAGTTGCCGTTCAACTCCGTCGCCGACATCCATTCGTTGACGATGTTCAAGCCAGCCGGTGCCTTTGGTTTCCGTAACCCGTAGGTCGCGAGGTCGCCCCCGCTCAACTGCCTCTCCACGGAGAAGCACGCCCGCTCAAAGTCCGGGTCAAGCAGCTTCGCGATCTCGCGGATCTTCGTGCCGCCGAGCGGCTTCTCGCTCTTCATGCCAACGCTGAACTGGTAAGAGGCGTTGCTCCAACTGGCGCTGTACTCGGTCACGTGGCCGGGGTACCGGCCCATCTCCGGCGTCCGGGCGTAGGCACTCACATACAGCACCCCGAACGCACCCCTGGACTGGTCCTGCGTCCACACCGCGTTGAATCCCGTTCCCGCCGGCTTCCCGGGTGCGACATCGCAACCTGGCGCCGGCGCCGTGAAGGTCGTCACTCGCAACTCTTGCAACGTCAGGCCGGCTGGCACCGCAGGTCGCGGGTCGCCAATGCCGAGCTTCGCGAGGTCCTCCCACGCACCGGGCGCCTCGCGGTAGAAACACTGCAGACCGCCCTTCGGCTGAAGCGCCATTACCAGCGCCTCCAGCACCTCGCGGCTGCGCGGGTCGTCCGCGGGGACGGGCGCGATCGCGGGCTTCACCACTCCGTTCGCGCTCGTTACAGCCCCAGCGGGCATGATTCGGAACCCGTTGACGTCCACGCGGAACTGGTATCCACCGTCCCAGAAGGACGCGTACGTAGTCGCAAGGACGTTTGGCTCCCGCTCCGGGGAGACTGCCTGCGACACATGGGCACCAAGGCCCGTCGCCACGTGCAGCCAACTCGTGTCCATGACGAGCTTACTGTCTGCAGCTGTGCCGCCGCCCTCGCAAGGCCCGGCCGCCCTCAAGGAAACGCTCACCAGGCTCCAGCCCGCGCCTGGCAATCGCGGGGCGAAGCCCTGCTTGCCCGGGTCGATAACGCTGCCGCTCAGGATGTCGCCTACCGGCGCCTCGCAGCCGGCGGGACTGCCGTCGATGGGCATCCCGCTGTACGCGGCGCCTCCGTTCGTCCCGCCCTCGCCCCCCTTCGCGACCGCGATTGCGGGGCTGGCGGATCCAGTCTTCGGCGCATCGGGCGCCGACTGTGCGTCGCGTGTACCACCGACGCTGCTACCGGGGTCCCGTTCGTCCTCCGTCGCGCGCCCGACGAGCGTGCCGCCGGCGAACAGTGCGGCGGCGGCCAGCGCCCCCGCGAGAACAAGCAGCAGCCGGTAGCGGCTCGCCGCACTTCTGGAAACTGGCATGACACGTCCTCCGCGAGTGAAGGTTCCCTGTCACGAAAACGCCGGTCGATCCCGGGAGGTTCCGCGAGCGTTAAGGAGCCTTACTTCGCGGGGGCCACGAACCGGAGCGCGCCGGGGACCACGTCGATCCGGGCGGGCAGGTAGCCGCCCAGTTCCCCATCCAGGTCAAGGCGCGTGCGCTTCGGCGAGGAAAGCTCCACCAGTGTGGCGGGCTGATGGTCCACGCCATCCATCTCAAGGTGCGTCCCGCCCTTCCTCTGGCCATCAATCGCCTTAAGCACCGCCTGGCGGCCGAGGTCGCCCCAGCGGATAACGTCCAGCAGGCCATCGTCCGGCGCCGCACCAGGCGCTGCTACGAGGTCGCCGCCCCAGAGTTCCATGTTGTGGACGCTGACGCTGTTGTAGCGGGCATCCATCTGTTCGCCGTCGATGCTGAGCGTGAAGGGACGGCCCATTGGGCCAAGCATCTTCACGAACGTCACGATGACGTACGGCGCCGTATCGCCCAGGCGCTTAAGCCAACGCGGCGTGGATTGCGAGATCTCCGGCACCCAGCCGGCGCTCGCCTCCAGGAGGAAGTAACGTGTCTGCTCCGAGCCGTCCTCACCACGTGAAACGACGCGCCCAACGTCGATCCGGCGCTCTTCGCGGGCGACGATCGCGTTGATCGCCCTCGAACCGCGGCCGACGCCAAGGCACTTGGCAACGTCTTTGCCGGTGCCCATGCCGACTGTGCCGAGGCGGACCGTGTCGCCTGCCGCGGCGCCAAGGATGCCATTGGCAACTTCGTAGACGGTCCCGTCGCCTCCACAGGCAACGAGGTAGCGGTGGCCCCGATCGATCGCCTCGCGGGCGAGAGGCTCCCCGTGCCCGGGGTGGGTCGTGAACACCATTTCGGCCTTCAGGCCAGCCCGCTCGACGGCGTCAATCAGGGCGCCGATGCGCCGCTTCGTACGGCCGCCGCCAGACATCGGGTTCACGATGAAGAGGGGCTCATCCGCCCGCTCCGCCGAAACGCGGTCAGTCATTTGCCGCCTCCAGGCTGAATAGGCCCGTCGCTATGCTGAAAGGGGTATTGGGGCGAGCGGCGGGGATCGAACCCGCGATCTTCTGGGCCACAACCAGACGCGATAACCACTACGCTACGCCCGCCACGACGCACGAAAGCCGATCCTAGCAGACCAACGGCTTAGCGGCAGCCCGCGGGCCGGTGCCGGGGCGCCTGACTGCTAATACTTGGAGACGTTGATCTCTTCCATGCGGCCGGTGACGTGGTAGATGACCCGTTCGCAAATGTTGGTGCAGCGATCCGCGATCCTTTCGAGGTTGTGGGCCGCCCAGATGAGGTAGGTGTTGCGCTGCACCGTCGAAGGCTCGGCGATCATCGCTTTGATGCACTCGTCGTAGACCGCATCCTGGAGGCGGTCCACCTCGTCGTCGGCGTCACAGATCTGACGGGCGGAATCGACGTCGTGGTCGATGTATGCCTTGAGGCTGCTGCGGAGCATTGCGAGTGCCCGGTCCGCCATGGAGGGGATGTACCCAAGACGCCTCGGCAGCGGCTCATCGCCAAGCATCAGGTTGATCCGGGCGATGCCTTCGGCGTGGTCCGCGATGCGCTCCAAGTCCGTGATGATGTAAAGGATGCTCGCGAGGCCGCGCAAGTCGGAGGCCATGGGCTGCTGGCTGCCAATCACGAAAATGCAACGGTCTTCGATTTCAAAGCGCTTGCGGTTGATCCGAAGGTCGTCCTCGATGATCTTGCGGGACCAGGCGTGATCGCCGTCGCGGAGCGCTTCCATCGCGTCCAGGAGCGATTTTTCGGCCATGGAGCCAAGGATCAGGACTTCATCCTGGAGGTGCTGCAACTCTGCATTAAACAGGTCTCGCGTCAACGGGGCGCCGCCTTTCTTAGCCGAAGCGACCGCTGATGTAGTCTTCGGTGCGCTTATCTTTCGGGTGCGTGAACAGCTCCTCCGTCCGGTCGTATTCTATCAGTTGGCCGCTCGTTTTCTCATCGGTGAGCATAAAGGCGGTGTAATCGGAGACGCGCGCCGCCTGCTGCATGTTGTGCGTGACAATGACGATGGTGTAGTCCCTCACGAGTTCGCGCATCAGGTCTTCAATTTTGAGCGTGGCGATCGGGTCCAGCGCCGAGCAGGGTTCGTCCATGAGGATAACATCCGGCTCGTTGGCGATTGCCCGGGCGATGCAGAGCCGCTGCTGCTGGCCGCCGGAGAGTGCCAGACCAGACTTCCTGAGACTGTCCTTCACTTCGTCCCAGAGCGCCGCGCGGCGGAGGCAGCGCTCCACCAGCGCGTTCTGGTCGCCGCGAAAGCCGTTCACCTTCGCGCCGAACATGACGTTGTCGAAGATGGACTTTGGGAACGGGTTTGGCTTCTGAAAGACCATGCCGATGCGGCGGCGCACTTCCACCGGGTCGATCCCCGGCCCGTAAAGGTCAACACCGTGGTAGCGGACGTGGCCACGCGTGCGGACGCCGGGGATGAGGTCGTTCATGCGGTTGATGGCGCGGAGGAGCGTGCTCTTGCCGCAGCCGGAGGGGCCGATAAGTGCAGTTACCTTGTTAACGGGGATGCTGAGCGAGACGCCCGTCAGCGCCTGTTTCGGTCCGTACCACAGGCTCAGGTCTTCGATCTGGACCGCGATCGCCTCCGTGGGATGAGCGATGTTGGCGGCGGTGCCCTGGGGAGTGACGCCGGCAAACGTGCCCGGCTCAGCGCGCTGGCCGGTCTCAACTGGACGGAGGTTGATGCTGTTGACCATTGATTCTCCCGTTACCGGCGGCTGAACCGCTCGCGAATGAAGACGGCGATGAGGTTGAGGCCGATAACCGAAACCATCAAGACGATGATTGCGGCGGCGGCGTTCACGCGGAAGGCCTCCTGCGGGAGCGTTGTCCAGTTGTAGATCTGCACCGGGACAACGGTGAAACTATCGTTGAGGCTCTTGTTGTCGAAAGCGATGAAGGCGAAAGCGCCGATCATGATCAGGGCGGCGGTCTCTCCGGCGGCGCGCGCGACCGCCAGGATCGTCCCCGTCATGATGCCGGGGATAGCGCCGGGCAGCGTGTGGTACCAGACGGTCTGCCAGCGGGAGGCGCCGAGCGCGAGTGAGCCATCACGGATGCTCGGCGGGACCTGGCGGATGGCTTCCACCGAAGCGATGACGGTCATCGGCAGGATCATGAGCGCCAGCGTCAGCGACCCGGCGAGGATGGAGGGGCCGAGCTTCGGGAGCAGTTGCACTCCCCCCAGTTCAATCCCACGGACGAAGACCGCGAGCCCGAGGATGCCATAGATGATGCTGGGGACGCCGGCGAGATTAGCCACGTTGAGCCTGACGATGGCCGTGACTTTCCCCCTCGGGGCGAACTCCTCCAGGAAAATGGCTGTCCCAATGGCGAGCGGGATGGCCAACACGATCGTTGTGGCCATTACCCAGGCGGTCCCGATGAGTGACGAACGGAGGCCAGCGCTGGTCGCGCGGCGCGACGGGTAGCTCGTGAAGAAGTCCAGGCTGAGACGCGAGCCCCCCGTCCTTATCACATCGTAGGCGAGGAAAGCGAGGACGCCGACACCCACCATGGTGGCCGCCAGCAGGACATAGCGCGAAGCTCGCGAAATCGCCTGGCGGCGGGCAACCCGGCCCGTGGCGCGCAGCGAGACCGGGGCGGCGGCTGGTGCTCCGGCCATCAGTCGTACGCCTCCCGGTAGCGGTTCACGATGATGGTGGCGAGCACGTTTATCATGAAGGTGAAGACGAAGAGGGTGGAGGCGACGGCGAAGAGAGACGTGTACTGGACCGTGCCCCGCCCGGCGTCGCCGAGGCCAACCTGGAGCATATAGCCTGTCATCGTCTGGATGCTCTCGAGCGGCATGAGCGTGAGGTTGGGTGTTGAACCGGCCGCCACGGCAACGATCATCGTCTCACCAATCACGCGCGCGACGGCGAGCAGGATGGCCGCGATGATGCCCGAAAGAGCGGCGGGGAAGACGACTTTGAAGGCGACTTCCAGCCGGGTTGAGCCCAGGCCGTAGGCCGCCTCTCGAAGGTCACGGGGGACGCTCACCATCGCGTCTTCGGAAACGGACGTGATGGTCGGCAGGATCATCACCGCCATGACCAGGCTCGCACTCAGGGAGTTGAAGATCGGCACCTTATCCGCGCCGAGGATGGGGCGCAGAAAGTCCTCGGTGATGAAGGTGAGCGCGAAGAATGCGTAGACGACGGTGGGGACGCCAGCGAGCGCTTCGAGGACCGGCTTGAGGACGCGGCGGACGTTCGGGTGCGCATACTCGCTCAGGTAGATGGCGGCAGCCAGGCCGAACGGGACGGCGAACAGGAGCGACCAAAAAAGGACGTTCAGCGTCCCGGCCACGAGTTCCCAGATGCCGAAGGTCTCGGGTTCGAAGAGGGGCTGCCAGTTGGTATCAAGAAAGAAAGCGGCCGGCGACACCTCCTGGAAGAACTGAGCTGTCTCTTCGAACAGGGTCACAACAATCAGGACAGTGGTGAGCAGAGTGACCAGCCCACACAGCCAGAGAGCACCGACGATTACAAACTCGAAGGGGCGGCTGCGGATCGACTTTCGCAACTGGCGCTCGAGGAAAGCTGGGTCGGTGGAGCCGGGGATCGTTCGTTCTGCGGCCATTGGGCGTCCGGTCTGTGTTTTGGTCGGCTTCGAGAGGGAGCTTAGCGATGCGTCCGGCGTGGTGAAAGGGCCGTTGGGCGCCCAATTCGCAGGCAAGTGGCGGGGGATGCCACTTGCCTGCGCGCGCATGAGCGGCTGCCTGGCTGCTACTGCGGGAGGAAGGGCTTGATCTTCTCCTGCTGCTGCTTGAGTACGTCGGCCGGGAGACTGACGTAGCCTACTTCCTTCGCGAGCTTAACGGTGTTTTCCAGATAGAAGCTGACGAAGCCAGCTACCTCCCGTTTCTCCTTGAGGAAGGTGCCGGTGGTGTAGATGAAGAGCGGGCGCGAGAGCGGCTTGTAGGTGCCCTTCAGTGCAGCGTCGAAGCTGGGGGCGACGCAACCGGCGCCACCGTCCACCTCGACCGCCTTGAGCTTCTTGCCGGCCTCTTCATAGTAGGCGAAGCCGAAGTAGCCAATGGCGTTCTTGTCCCCTTCGATGCCCTTGACGAGGACGTTGTCGTCTTCGGAGGCGGTCCCATCAGAACGGTGAGGCGGCTCCTTGCTGGCCTCGCCACGGAGCTTGATGGCTTCCTTGAAGTAGTCGAAAGTGCCGGAGTCCGCACCGGGGAAGTAGAACTTGATGTTCTCGGCGGGCCAGCCCGGGTTGATGTCGGACCACTTGGTCGCGCCGTCCTTCTTGAAGGCCTGCTGAAGCTGGGCAGTAGTCATGCACTTTGCCCAGGTGTTCGCCGGGTTCACTACCACGGTGAGCGCGTCGATGGCGACCTGCAGCTCGATCACATCGGTGACGCCTGCGGCAGCGCAGGCATCCTTCTCCTTCTGGTTGATCGGCCGGGAGGCATCCGAGACCTGGATCTCCTTGCGGCAGAACTTCTCGAAGCCGCCGCCGGTGCCGGAGAGGGCAACGTTTGCCCTTACGTTCTTCGCGACTTTGCTGAAGTCTTCAGCAACTGCCTGGGAAATCGGGAAGACGGTAGACGAACCATCAACGCGGAGTTCTCCGCTGAGCTTGGCGTAGTCAATGCCGGACTTCGCTGTAGGTGAGCCCGCTGCGGCGCTGGCCGCCGGGGTCTCGCTGGCGTCGTCATCATCGCCACCGCAAGCGGTGGCGGCGAAGGAGGCGAGGGACACGGTTGCGAGCAGTGCCAGTGCCCACTTTCCCCGGCGCATCGCGCGAATCTGCATGTGTCTGTTCCCTACCCTATGTTTGTCAGAACCCTCTATTCCCAGAGGCTTCGAGTCAGAAGGTAGAAGACGCCCTTTAACGCCCGATTAACGGCTGGATAGAGCCGCCGCCAGCGATCAGTGCTACCGCGGCCGCGGCAGCCCGCCGAAGCGGCCGCCGCTGCTCAACTGCTTGGCGATTTTGCGCGCTTCGAAGAACTGCTTGAGGAGCTGGTTCACCTGGCTCGGGTCCGTGCCGCTGCCACGGGCGATGCGCTTGCGCCGCTTGCCGTCGATCTTGTCGGGATGGCGGCGCTCCCACCGCGTCATGGACATGACGATCGCCTCGGCCTGGTTGAAGAAGCGGTCATCCAGCTCGTCGGCATTGAGCTGCATTTTGATCTTGTTGAAGCCGGGCAGCATCCCCACCAACTGACCGAGCGGCCCCATGTTGCGGACCTTCCGGAGCTGCTCGACGAAGTCCTGGAGGTCGAAGGTGCCACGCTTCAGCTTGTCGCCGAAGCGGTCCGCGTCCTCCTCGCCCATCTGTTCCTTGGCCCGTTCGATGAGGGAGAGCATGTCGCCCATGCCAAGGATTCGTCCGGCAAGGCGGTCCGGGTAAAACGCTTCGAGCGCGTCCGTCTTTTCGCCGAGGCCGATGAACTTCACGGGCACGCCGGTGACGGTGCGGATGCTCAGCGCCGCGCCACCGCGGGCGTCGCCGTCCATCTTCGTCAGGATCAGTCCCGTTGTGCCAACCTTGTCGTGGAACTCCTTAGCGGCGGTTACCGCGTCCTGCCCGGCCATGGCGTCGGCGACGAAGAGGACCTCCTGGGGCTGGAGATTGCGCCGAAGCTCGGCGACTTCCTCCATCATCGCCTCATCGATGTGGAGGCGGCCGGCGGTGTCAACGAGGACGTGGGTCGCGTTCATGCGACGGGCCTTTTCCAGGCCGTTGGCGGCAATGACCGCCGGCTTCACCTCCGTGCCCTCTTCGTGAAAGGGGACATCGAGACTCTTCGCCAGCGTGACGAGCTGATGGACGGCCGCGGGACGGTAGACGTCGCAGGCGACGACGAGCGGGCGTTGGCCTTGCTTCTTCAGCAGACTTGCGAGCTTGGCAATACTCGTTGTCTTACCAGAACCCTGCAGCCCGACGAGCATGATGACGGTGGGAGGACGGGCCGCGGTGGCGAGTTGCGGCGCGGCGCCGCCCAGGATCTCCACCAGTTCAGCGTGGACGATGTCGATGACCTGCTGGGCGGGGGTAAGACTGCGCAGGACCTCGGCGCCGAGGGCTCTTTCCTTGACGCGCGTGGTGAATTCACGTACCACTTTGAAGTTCACGTCCGCTTCGAGCATCGCCATGCGCACTTCGCGCAGCGCCTGGTCCAGGTCTTCTTCCGTGACAACGCCGCGGGAGCCGAACTTCTTAAACGCGCCCTGCAGCTTATCGGTCAGCGATTCGAACATCGCTCCAGTCTAAACGGCGAGTGGCGAATGGACGCCCTGGCCGAGGCCACCCCCCTGGGGACGGCCACCAGCCGCCCGGTTAACCGCGTTTGAACCGGAGAGCGCCAAGCGCGGCGACAACGTCCTACACTCTGTCCGTGTCTCGCATCTGGGGATGGTTGATCCCGGCGCTCGCCGGCGTCGTTGTTGCCTCCGCCGCGTGCGGTGGCGAGGCAGCGGGTGTGCCAGCGGCGCCATCCCCTTCCGAGTCCCAGACGACGACCGCCGCCGGCCCGACGCCGGCCCGGCCCGGAGCGACTTCGCAGTCCGGAGCCAAGCGCCTGGGCACGTCCGCGGGTGTTGCCACGACGGCAAGGGCGCCGGATTTCGTCGCCGTGCCCGGAGCGAAGGGGGTATTTGGCAGGCTTGGCAACGCGGTTTACCAGATCGAGATGCCGGAGAAGTGGAACGACGAGGTGGTGTACTACGCACACGGCTTCGCGGGCTTCGGCACGGAGGTTGCCGTCGACCCACCGCCACGGGCGCTGCGCGAGAAGCTGATCGCGGAGGGATTCGCGTGGGCGGCGAGCAGCTACAGCGAAAACGGCTACACGCCCGGTATCGGGGCCGACGATACGCTGGCGCTAAAGGGCCTGTTCGAAGAGAAGTACGGTAAGCCGGAGAAGTCCTACCTTGTTGGCGCCTCCATGGGGGGCAACGTGGTGACGCTCTCTCTGGAGCACTTCCCAGATGCGTACGACGGGGCGCTGGCGGTTTGTGGCGCTGTGGCGGGCGAATCTCAGATCGACTACCTCACATCGTGGACGGCCCTTGCGGAGTTCACGTCGGGCGTGAAGATCCCGATTGGCGAAGGTTCAAGGGAGGTTGGCGCCGTCCTTCTCCAGCAGTTGCCCCGGGCGCTGGGCACTCCCGACGCCCCTACCGATCAGGGCAAGCAGTTCATCAGCGCCGTGCGGATGCTGACTGGCGGCCCGCGCCCGTTCTTCGTCGAGGGGTTCAAGGAACAGTACGTCGCCAACTTCGGCCTTGTGTTGCTTGACCCCGACAGGAGGATGACGGCGGCGGCCGCTTCAACGAATGAGGCTGTGATCTACACGATCGAGCCCGGCCTCGGGCTGACCAATGAGCAACTGAACGCTGGCGTTCGCCGGTTCCCGGCCGATCTCACCAAACGCAGCGTGGAGAGCCATCCCGACGCGGTGCCAACATCCGGCAGGATTTCGAAGCCTCTGCTGACCCTGCACGGGACGGGGGACCTGTTCGTGCCGATCAGCCAGGAGCAGCTCTACCGCAAGAGCGTGGAGGCGGCCGGGAGAGGCGACCTCCTCGTGCAGCGGGCGATCCGCTCGGCTGGTCATTGCCGGTTCTCCGCCGAGGAGCTGACGACCGCATTCACTGACCTCGTG
>PNKC01000024.1 GCA_013822275.1 Anaerolinea sp.
CCGCCGAGGGAGTGCCATCGAAATGCCCCGAGTTGATCATCCTCCGGCCGTGGGGGATAGCCTCCGCCAGCGGCTTCGTCACATCGATGTCCGGGTGGTCGAAAACGGGCACGATCGGCAGCCCATACTTCGTGGCGAACTCGAAGTCGCGCTGGTCGTGCGCCGGTACCGCCATGATTGCGCCTGTCCCGTACGTGACGAGCACGTAGTCGGCGATCCAGATGGGGACGCGTTCGCCCGTGAACGGGTTCAATGCGTATCCGCCGGTGAAAACGCCCGTCTTTTCCCGTTCCGTGGACAGGCGCTCGATTTCGGACGCGCGCGCAGTCGCCTGGATGTACGCGTCCACAGCTGGGCGCTGCGCCGCGGTCGTCACACGGTCCACAAGCGCGTGCTCTGGCGCCAAAACGACGAACGACGCCCCGCAGACCGTGTCGGGCCGCGTCGTGAAGACCGTCAACGGCTCGTGCGCCCCGCCGACTTCAGCCTGGAACTCCAGAGCCGCGCCCTCGGAACGTCCAATCCAGTTCGTCTGCATCGCCCGGATGCGTTCGGGCCACTCGATGCCCTCGAAGCGCAGCAACTCCTCCGCGTAATCGGTGATCTTGAAGAACCACTGCGTGAGGAAGCGCCGCTCAACGATGTCGTCGGAGCGTTCGCAGCGCCCGTTGACCACCTGTTCATTGGCGAGCACGGTCTGGCAGCCAGGACACCAGTTCGCCGCGGCGGCGGCGCGATAGGCCAGCCCACGCTCGTACAGCCGCAAGAACCACCACTGCGACCACTTGTAATAGTCCGGTTCCGAGGTCACGACTTCGCGTGACCAGTCGAAGCTGGACCCCATCATCTTGAACTGGCGCCGAAAATTGACGATGTTGATCCGCGTCCAGTCCGCCGGGTCCTCGCCACGCTTTATCGCGGCGTTTTCCGCGGGCAATCCGAAGGCGTCGAACCCCATGGGAAACAGGACGTTGTAGCCCCGCATCCGCATGAAACGGGCGTGGGTGTCCGCGCCGGAATAGTGATACCAGTGCCCGGTATGAAGGTCCCCGGATGGATACGGGAACATCGCCAGTTCATACCACTTGGGACGCGGATCCTCGTCGGCCGCTTCGTAGAGATGATCGTCCTCCCAGCGGCGCTGCCATTTGGGCTCGATCAGGTGAGGATCATAGCGGTCAGCCATGAGCGGAGGCCTCCTTTTAGGGGCGAAACAAACAGGAGTCTGAAGGTCTGGGACGCCCCGCCGGCTATGCGCCGCGGGGCGGAAGAAGGGCGAGCCGGTGTCCGGGGCAATGCGATGCCCATGCCGGCTTCCTTCGCAGAACCCGGGTAGGACTTCCGGCGGACTTCTCAGCACGCATCGCGAGCAGCACCCTCATCCCGACGGCTTCAACCGTCGGTCTATTGCTCAACATACTACCCAAACAGTGACACCGAGTCACCGTGTCTCGCCGTTCAGCCCGCCGGCAGCTGCTTGTAGTGGGCGACGAACAGCGTTTCGAAGTCGCGTTCGTTCGAACAGATCCGGCAGGTCAGATACCACACGTACATCTCGTCCGGGCCCCTGCCGTAGCGCTCGCGAGCCTGCGCTTTCGTCTCCTCCACCACCCGGCGCATGTCGCCCCAGGGGGCCGGCCGCAGCCTGGTGTAGGCGATGCCGCCGGGCCGTTCCACCCCCTTCGTTGGCGCCTCTGCGCCTTCAACTTCAAGCATGATCGTGCGCCGGAACCTCCCCGCTCCCAGCAGCACCATCGCGTCCGCCGGGACCGTCAACCCCAGCCTCCTCGCGCGCTGTCCCAGTTGAGAGCGGGCTCGCGCGAAGCCAACCGGTACGCCGAGGACGGCGGTTATCCCGGTCCTTACAAACGTTATGTCAGACCAGTCGTTCTCCACGCCGTCCCAGTCTTCCCGCTCCAGGTGGGCGCAGTTGCACCCTTCCGGTGCCGGGCTCTCCTCCGGCGGCCGGGGGGTCCCAGACCGGTCCAGCTTCACGCGGCGAGATTCAGTCATTGGCGGAGGATACCAGAGGGCAACGTCTCCACCTGAACCCAGGCCGCCGCCAGCGGCGGAAGCTCGATCGAACCGCCCGTGCGGCGGCCTTCCATTTCCATGTGCGTGGCGACCAGCACCGTTCCGCTTCCCGGAAGCTCCAGGGTCATCGGGGCGGTCGACGTGTTCACCGCCACGACGACCGGCCGCTCGCCCGCCGTCGCGCGTTCGAAGGCGAACACCGGGGCCGGCGAATCCAGCAGCCGGTAGCTGCCCCACCGCAGGACGCTCAACTCCTTGCGCCGCCAGATCGCCCGGCGATGGAGGGAGAGCATCGAATCCGGATCACTCCGTTGGGCCTCTACGTTGATCTCGATGGGGCCATAGGGCAGCCACGGCTCCCCGGTTGTGAACCCTCGCCCCGCGGAAGCGTCCCACTGCATAGGCGTCCGCTCCGGGTCTCGGCCCTGGTAATGGAACCGCGCGGGATCTTGCAGCCGGTCCTCCGGGATGTCCACATCCACCATGCCGATCTCGGCTCCGTAGTACAGGAAAGGCGTGCCTCGCAGCCCCAGGAGCAGCAGCACGGCTGCTCGCGCCCGTTGCTGTCCCAGACCATCGTGGTTGAGCCGCGAAGCCAGGCGGAAGCGGTCGTGGTTATCCAGCGCATAGCACGGCTGCGCCCCGGCGGGAAGGTTCCTGGATGAATCCTCAACGACGCGCCGGAGGTAGTCCGCGTCCCACGGGGCGTATGGTCCTTCGTGCTCCCGTATCAGGCGGAAGTCGAACGCTAGCTGCAGACCGTCGAGGGCATCACTTCCGTAAAACCGTCTCAGTTGCTCCCCATTGCCGAACACCTCGCCCACCGCCATCCCACCGAACTCATCCAGCACGGCCCGGATCCCCCGGACCGCATCGAACACGTCCGGATGGTTGACGTTGTTGGTGGTTAGCTGCCTGAACCGATCTTCGTCGCCACTGCGCCAGTTGGGATTCGGTGGGTTGTCCGGGTAGTCAGGGTGCTTCAGCACCATGCCCATCACATCAATCCGGAACCCGTCGATCCCTCGCGCCAGCCAGAAACGCAGGACATCGTGCATCGCCGCAACGACCCCGGGATTGCGCCAGTTCAGATCGGGCTGCTCCTTCAGGAACGAGTGAAGGTAATACTGCCCGGTGGCCGTGTCGAACTCCCACGCTGGCCCACCGAACACCGCCAGCCAGTTGTTCGGTGGCGAGCCATCCGGCTTCGCGTCTCTCCAGACGTACCAGTCCCGTTTCGGGGCCGTCCGCGAGCTGCGCGACTCGATGAACCAGGGGTGCATATCGGACGTGTGGTTTGGGACGTAGTCCAACAGGAGGCGGATACCGCGTCCGTGGCACTCCGCGATGAGCCTATCCATATCCGCTAATGTGCCGAAGTCCGGGTGCACGTCGAGATAGTCCGAGACGTCGTAGCCGAAGTCCTTCATCGGCGATGGGAACGTCGGCGAGAGCCAGATCGCGTCGATCCCCAGCGACCGTTCGGTCCCGTCGTTCAGGTAATCAAGCCGCGCAATGATCCCCGGAATGTCGCCAATCCCGTCGCCGTTCGAATCCTGAAAGCTGCGCGGATAGATCTGATAGGCGACTGCCTCGCGCCACCACTCCGCACCCTGCATGCGCGTGGTCACGCCGCCGCTGCCGCCGCCTTCAAGCGCGCCAGCACCTCCGGATGCTCGTCGAGAAAAGCTTCCGAGACGACAATCACGGAATCCACATGTCCGCCGGCCGCCGCCAACGGCTCGAGGTACGCCACCCCGGCTTCGCGCGCGACTGACTGGCGGAACTCCGGCGTGTTTCGTTCACCCAATTGCTCCGCGAGCACGCTGGCCGCCGCGTCCGTGAGGTTGACCGCGGTTTCCTTCGCGTGGCGTCCCGGGATGACGACCAGGAAGTTCGCCTGCGTCATGCCCCAGATCTCGGTGCCCACGCTGCCGCCCTCGTACACCACGCGGGCCTGCGTTCGGGACTGATCCGTCATCGTGATTCCTCCTGGGGCATGGCGATCTTCAGGGCCCGCGGCAACTCGCCAAGGAGCTGCACGCGCGCCTGGGTCCGCGTTTGCAGTCCCCAGATGTTGATGAACCCGACCGCTGCCGACTGGTCGTACGTGTCACCACGATCATACGTAGCCAACCCACGGTCGTACAACGACTCATCCGCCTTCCGCGCCACCACCACGGCGGCTCCCGGCTGCAGGCGCACGCGGATGGTGCCTGACACGTGGCGCTGGGTGCTCGCGACGTAGGCAGCGATGTCCTGGTGATGCGCGCTGAACCAGAGGCCGTTGTAGATCAGCTCCGAATACTCCGTCGCGATCTGCTTCTTCAGCTTGATCTGCTGTTTCGAAAGCGTCATCGACTCAAGCGCGCGATGGGCGGCATGGAGGATCGTGGCCGCGGGCGCTTCATAGATCTCGCGGCTCTTGATCCCAACCAGGCGGTCCTCGATGTGGTCGATCCGGCCCACGCCGTACTTCCCGCCAAGGTCGTTCAGCCGCTCAACCATCGCGAGGGGGTTCATGGCCTCTCCGTTCAGAGAAACCGGCATGCCGTGCTCGTACGAGATCTCCACGTACTCGGGTTGGGATGGCGCATCCTGGACGCTGCGCGTCCACTCGTACGCCTCGGCGGGCGGTTCCGCCCAGGGATCTTCGAGCACCCCCGCCTCGGCGCTCCGGCCCCAGATGTTCTCGTCGATACTGAACGGCCCCTTGTCGCCCCAGGGGATGTCGATGCCATGCTTGTGCAGGTATTCGATCTGCATCTCGCGGGCCATCGCGTTCTCCCGTGTGGGCGCGACGATCTTCAAAGAAGGGTCGAGCGTCATGATCCCCACGTCAAAGCGGACCTGGTCATTCCCCTTGCCCGTGCAACCATGCGCCACCGCGGTCGCGCCTTCTTCATGCGCCACGTCCACCAGCAGCTTCGCCAGCAGCGGGCGGGCGAGCGCGGTGGCGAGCGGGTACACATCCTGGTACATCGCCCCGGCAGCCAGTGCGGGAAAGGCGAAGTAGCGGATAAAGTCCTCGCGGGCGTCAATGACGCGCACCTTCACGGCACCGGCGGCCAGGCCGCGCGATTCCACGACCGGCTGCTCCCGGCTCTTGCCCACGTCGATGTTCAGGGCAATGACGTCGTAGCCCTGCTCGACGGTGAGCCACTTGATGGCGGTGGTGGTATCGAGCCCACCCGAGTAGGCGAGGACAAGCTTCGGCACGTGTGTTCCTTCGCGGCTCAGATTCGGAATGTAAGGCCAGTATCGGCCCGCCCCGTCCACCGGGAAACACAGCAAGTTCATGCCGGTCGGAGGGGGCAAGGACGGCGCTTCCAGGCCTCGCGCCTAACCGAAGAGCGGCCCGCCGGGGTCCAGGACTTCGCCGGTCAGCGAAATCACTGCCGGACGTTCTTCGCAGTAGCCTTCGTTTTCGCACTTGTCGAAGACAAATGCGTTGCGTTTCTTGTCGAATTCGATCTTCCAGGTGCCGATGGCGGGACTGGAGCGGCCTTGCTCCAGTTGCGCGGTGAGGACAGCGATCAGTGCGGCGAGTTCTTCCCGGCCCATATGAGTTACTCCAGCGTAAAGTGACGGATCAAGCGTTACTTACCACCAGCCACGGTGGCAACCGCCACCACACCGGCGGGCTGGCGGCGGGACAGCGCGGCGTGGAACGCCGCCGTGATCAGAGTGGCCGAAACCACCAGCGTGCCCATCAGCAGCAGCGTCGCCCGCTCGCCCGAGGCATCGGCCAGGCGCCCAAATGGGTAGCCAGCGAGGCCGTTGAACCCCCACGCCAGCATCGTGATCGACATCACGCGCCCGTAGTAGGCCTGGTCCGACTCCTGCATCACCAGGGCGTTGTTGAGCATCTGGAAGGCGCTCGAGCCGGCCCCCACGAGCAACATCGCCCCGAGCGCCTGGCTGAACGTTTCCGCCAGGGAGAGCAACGCGAGCGAGACACCGAGGACCATGCCCCCGCCAAGCATCAGCTTCCAGGCGTGCCTCGAACTCGCCATGCCGGCGAGGCCAACAGTCACCGCGAGGCCAGAGACGGCGCTGATCCCCAGAAGCCAGCCGATATCGCCGGAATCGCGGTTGAGTTCGTTCTCGAGCAGGCCGGGGAGCACGACGAAGTACGAATACCCCGCCATGACCATGCCGATGAACGAAAGCGAGAGAAGCAGCAGCCGGGGCCGCTCCACCATGTGCGCCACGCCCAGCTTCATATCTCCCATCAGGGAGACGCCCTGGCGGTGCGGCCGGGGTTGGGTGCGCGGCAGCAACGCCAGCGTGAATACGACAAAGGCGAACAGCCCGCCCATGAACAGGTAGGTGCCGCCGGTCCCCACGATCGCCAGCCCCGCCAGGCCGCTCGCGAGGAACGGTCCGATAATGCGCGTGCCGCTCATCGAAACTTGCTGCAGGGCGATCCCGTTCGCAAGGTCGTCGCCCGGCAGCAGGTCACCGATCCAGGCTTGCCGGGCCGGCCCGATGAACGAAAACACCGTGCCCATCACGAACGTTGAGGCCACCAGTGCCCCGATGGTGATGTGGTCTGTGACGATGAGCAGGCCAACGGTTGCGAAGTTGATGCCGATGAGGCTCTGCCCCACGAGCAGCAGCCGGCGCTTGGACATGCGGTCGGCAATCACCCCACCAAACGGGGAAACGAGGATCGTCGAGACGCCCATGCCAACCGCCACGAGCCCCACAGCACCGTTCTTACCGGTCAGGTCAAACGCGACCAGGGACTGGACGACGGACGACATCATGAAGGCGAGGAAGGCGACCGTGGTGCCGATCCAGAGCATGCGGTAGTCGCGGTGCTGGAGGGCTTTGAAGGTTGCCTCGACCCAGGAGGAGATCATTCATCCCATCCTAAGCGAATCCGCGGTCGCCGAGGGGGAGCGGTCAGACGAAGCCCCGAAGGAGGATCGCCTTGCCCACGCGCTCCACGGCGATATCGAAGGCCGCCTGCCGTGGCCGGGTCCCGTCTTTCGCGGCACGTGACATCAGTTCGGCGAAACCGGAGACCATGCGGCGCTCCAACTCGTCGTTCACGCGTTCGAGAGACCAGCGGAACTGCTGGATGTTCTGCGTCCATTCGAAGTACGAAACAGTCACGCCGCCGGCGTTTACGAGGATATCGGGCAGCACGGTGACCTTTCGCCGCGAGAGGACCTCGTCGCCCGCCAGGGTAACAGGGTGGTTCGCGCCTTCGATCACGGCTCGCGCCTTGACCTCGCGCGCGTTCGTGCCGTCGATCGCCTCGCCAAGCGCCGCCGGGACGAGGTAGTCACAATCGATTTCGAGGAGCTGTTCGTTCGTGATCGGGGTGGCGCCGGTGAAGCCGGCCACACTTCCCGCGACGGCGAACCAGCGGTTAACTTCAGCGACGTCAAGCCCGCCGGCCTTGTAGATCCCACCCTTCACGTCGCTGACGGCGATGATCTTGAACCCCTGCTGGCTGGCGATGCGCGCAGTCCACGAACCCACGTTGCCGTAGCCCTGGATAGCCACGCGAATGTCGGCCGGGTTTTGCTTTTCGAGCGCGGCGTATTCGCGCATGCAGAGCGCAACGCCGCGGCCCGTCGCCTGTTCGCGCCCCTGGCTGCCCCCGAGTTCAACCGGCTTGCCGGTTACAATCCCGGGCGTGTAACCGTAACGCTGGCCATAAGCGTCCATCATCCAGGCCATCGTCTGGGCGTTGGTGCCCATGTCCGGCGCCGGGATGTCGCGGTTGATCCCCAGGACCATGCCGATGTGCTGAGTGTAGGCCCTGGTCAGCCGGTTGAGCTCCGTCTGGCTCATCCGGGCCGGGTCGCACATGACGCCGCCCTTGGCGCCGCCAAACGGCAGGTCCATCAACGCGCACTTGTAGGTCATCAGCATCGCCAGGGCGCGGACTTCGTCCAGGTCCGCCTTGGGGTGGAAGCGTACCCCGCCCTTGTACGGCCCGCGGGCGCCGTTGTGCTGTACCCGGTAGCCTTCGAAGATCCGCAGCTTGCGGTCGTCCATCCGCACCGGCAGTTGCGCCCGCACCTCTCGCCAGGACGTGCGAAGCAGAGCCACCACTTCGGCGCTGAGGTGGAGCCGTTTCGCCGATTCGTACATCGATTGGAGGACGGATTCGGAGGGCGAAAGCTGAGACTCGGTTGGCGCCGGCGCGGTGCTGGCCGGCGCGTTCATCGTGGGTGTGGTCATGACTTGCCTCCCGGGCTGCGAACCGCCCTCTTCAGTATGGTCGTCACGCTGGCCAAGCAACAGTACGGCCGGCCCGCTTTCGCGAGACCCGGCGGCACGTCAGACTTGGCCCCAATGGCCCGCATCTTCGTGACGCGCACTCCCCCGGGCACAGCAATCGCTACCCTCCGGGCGCACGGCCACCAGGTGAGCGTCTGGCCAGGCGAACTGCCGCCCTCCCGCGAGGCACTGGCCGCGGCGCTGGCCGAGGCCGATGCGGCCCTCACAATGGTTACCGACCGCATCGACGAGGAGCTGCTCGCCGGCGCGCCTTCGCTTCGGATCATCGCCAATATGGCCGTTGGTTACGACAACGTGGACCCGGCGACGGCCGCGCGGGCCGGCGTCTGGCTCACGAACACGCCCGGTGTGCTGGCCGAAACCACCGCGGACATGGCCTTTGCCCTGCTCATGGCGGCCGCCCGAAACGTCGTCGCGAGCGACCGCGATTCCCGCGCCGGAGGGTGGAAGACGTGGTCCCCCACCGCATTCCTCGGCCAGGACGTGCATGGAGCCACGCTCGGCATTGTTGGGCTCGGAGAGATCGGGCAGGCCGTGGCCCTCCGGGCTACCGGCTTCAAGATGCGGGTGGTGTACACCGGCCGAACCCGGAAACCGGATGCGGAACGGGTCACCGGGGCCGAGTGGCTGCCACTCGATGCCCTCCTCCGCGCTTCCGACTTCGTGTCCGTGCACACGCCACTCACTCCGGAGACTCATCACCTGATGGACGCGTCACGGTTCGCGACGATGAAGCGGGGGGCCATCGTCATCAATACCGCTCGCGGCCAGGTGGTCGATCAGGACGCGCTCGTGGCGGCGCTGAGCTCGGGCCACCTTGGCGGCGCCGCCCTGGACGTCACGGACCCCGAGCCGTTGCCCCTTACGCATCCGCTCTACGGCTTTCCGAATGTCATCATCACGCCCCACATCGCCAGCGCCAGCATGGCGACGCGTTCGAAGATGGCGGAGATGGCAGCGGCCAATATCCTCGCCGTCCTCGCGAGCCGGGAGCCACCGAACCCCGTCAATCGCCCGGCCCATAGCGGCGAAGGGCGTACAATTGGCACATAACGGGGCGAGCGAAGAAAACGCACTCTACACCCCCGCTGCTCATCGCAGGTCAACCACATTCGACAACGGCGTCTCCCGGAGTAGCAGATTGACGAAAGCATTGAAACCGTCCGGAAACCTCTGGCTGGCCGAGGAGCTGTGGAAGCTCGACGCCATCGATTTCGGAGACTTCACGCTGGGGCGAACTGCCGTCCACTCGCCCATCTACGTGAATCTGCGCCGCCTGATCAGCAATCCAAAGGCGCTCGCGCGCTGCGCGAAGATCATCGAAGACGAACTCAAGGCGCTGCTTTCGATGAAGAACCCTCATCTCCAGCCGTTCACGCTCGTTGCGGGGGTGCCGTTCGGCGGCCTTCATGTCGCCACGGCGTTTTCGCTCAACGTCGGCTGCCCCATGATCTATATCCATCCGCCCGCGACCGACAAGTCGGACGTTATCGAGGGCATCTACGTGCGGGGCCAGAGCTGCCTGATCATCGACGACCTGATCACCGGCGGTGGCAGCATCCTCCAGACCGCGGCCACGCTCGCCGAGGCGGGATTGAACGTGCGCGACGCCGTCACCCTCATCGACCGCCAGGAAGGCGGTCGCGCGGCACTCAAAGCGGCCGGCATCAACCTCGTCAGCATCCTGACGCTTGAACAGATCGTGACCTATCTGATGTCCGCCGGGCACATCCCCGAGGACGTCTACCGCCGGACGATCGCCTATCTCGAGTCGCGAGAAAGTTAGGAAGCCCCCATCCCCCGCAATGCCGAGGTCCCTTGGCACCTGTCATTCGACCCGCAACGGCGGCGGATCTCCCCGCGATCAACGAGATCTACAACTTCTACGTAGCCACTTCGCCGGCTACCTTCGATACCCAGCCGGTCTCGCTGGACCGGCGAGAGGCCTGGTTCACTGAGCGCAGCGCCCTCGGATTGCCGGTGCTCGTCGCGGATGCCGATGGCGAGGCCGGCGGCTGGTGCGCGCTGTCCCCGTGGAGCGCCAAGAAGGCATACGACACCACCCGCGATGAATCGATCTACATCGCCGACGAGTTCCGCGGGCGCGGTCTCGGCAAGGCGCTCCTTGGTGCTGTCCTCCAGGAGGCGCGGCGGCTCGATGTCCACGTCGTCATGGCGGGTGTCGTCGCCTGCCAGGAAGCCAGCCTCGCGCTCCATCGTTCGCTTGGCTTCGAACAGTCCGCCCTGAACCTGCACATGGGATACAAGCTCGGCAGTTGGCACGATGTGGTCTACCTGCAGCGGCACCTCTGGCGCGAGGGCGGATAGCCCGTCAGTGCGCCCGCGCCCCCGGTCGAGGCGGGCCACCGCATTATGTCCTGTGTGACTTCGCGACTCGTGTCCCGTAGAACCAGGAACCCACCGCCCCGCCAAGAAGCAGGCCCGCCAGGACGAAGGTGACCACCGCCACGAGGCCGTCATCCAGCTTCCCCGCGAGCGCGAAAGGGACGAACGCAAGGCCGGTCGCGACTACCGCCACGCCACTCCAGATAAGCACCGGCGCGGCTGCCCGGTGCGTCGCGTACCAGTTCTCTTCGCTCTTGCGGGTGTACGGCGTACGGATGCCCGCCCACGTGTTCGGCGGCAGTTTAGCCAACAGGGACATCCACCCGAGAACCAGGAACAGGACTCCTCCCAGGGTCGCGATCGTCAGGGCAAGAGCCACTACTCGCCTCCGGTCAAGGCGGCGAATTCCGGCGCGACGTCGATCAGTGCGCCCCGCAGTCCCGCTGCATCGTGAATCTGACCGCTGTCGATGCCTTCGGCGAGCCTCGCCTTCACCTCAGCCGGGAACGTCTCCCCGGCGTCAAATGAGGCGACCTGCTTGGGCCGCGTATTCACCCGGAACTGAAACACGTCAGGCCGGGTGTAGTGACCTGCGTGGTCGGCGATCATCTTCTGGAGCATCACGCGCCCCAGGTTGGCCTGCACCGTCAGGATGCCCTCTTCATCGAGCAGAGGCCCCGCCAGCATCTCGCCATCCGGCCCAATGATGCCCGAATGGCCGTTCATGGGGCGCACGAGTTCTTTCACATCGTCCGGGATGTCCTGCTCGCGCAGGAGCCCGCCGCTCATCACTACGTACGCCGCCGCCTGCATGGCGAAGGCCCGCGAGAGCACTTCCTGGCGGGTGTATGTGCCTCCCGGCCAGGCGCCCGCGTGTACCTGCAATCCCTGTGCGATGAGTGCATAGCCAGGCAAGACCATCTGGTGCTCCCAGCAGTTCAAGCCGCCCAGGCGCCCGTAGGGGCGCTCGTAAAGCCGCAGGGTGCTCCCGTCGCCTTCACCCCAGACAGCCCGTTCGTAGAACGTCGGTTTCAGCTTCCGATGCTTGCCCAGCAGTTGGCCTTCGCGGCTGATGAAGAGAAGCGTGGCGTAGATAGACCCACCGGTCGTGCTGTCGCGCTCGGCCACGCCGATGACGATGTCCGTCCCGGCCCGCCGCGCGGCGCGGCACAACGCATCCGTCGCCGGCGAGGGCACTTCAACGCCGTTCAGGACGAACTTCAGGAGTGTTGGCCCCATCTTCTGGTTGCCCGGCCGCTCCGCGAACGCGGCGTAGCCCGGCACCCACGTTTCGCCGAAGACCGCGAGGTCCGAGCCTTTCTCTCCGGCCTGGTCAATCAGCCGGCAGGCCTTGTCGATGCTCGCTTCGCGGTCCAGGTAGACCGGGGCGGCTTGCACCGCCGCGAGTGTGAAATCCTTGAACTCGTCACCCATCGGGACCCTCCACCGTCGAAACGGGATGATACGCGCGAGCGCAAGCCCGGAGGCTACTTCGCCGTGGGGGCGGTGACGGCGACGATCGCCGCCTCGAGGATGTCGCAAGCGCGGTCGATCTCGTCGTCCGACGTGTTCAGCGGTGGCATCAGGCGGACTGCATTCGGGCGCACGTTGTTCACGAGGAGCCCACGCTGCCGGCAGGCCTCAACCACCTCCGCCGAGATGTCCGCTCCGAGGCCAATGGCGATCAGCATCCCCCTGCCTCGCACTTCCGTAACCACCGGCAGACGGTCCTCCATGGACCGCAGCCGCGTGCACAACCGATCCGAGCCGCGGGCTGCCTGTCCGGTGAGGCCGTTCTCGATTACATACTTCATCGTGGCCAGGCCGGTGGCGGTGGCCAGCGGGTTCGCGCCGAATGTCGTGCCGTGGTCGCCCTTCACCAGGTGCGCCGCAATCTCCTCGCGCGCCAGCATCGCGCCGATGGGCACTCCCCCGGCAAGGCCCTTCGCGAGGCACATGATGTCCGGCTCCACGCCCTCCTGCTCGTAGGCAAACAGCGACCCGGTGCGGCCGATGCCGGTCTGGATTTCGTCGAAAATCAAAAGCAGGTTGTTCTCGTTGCACCAATCCCGGACAGCCCGGAGAAAGCCGGGAGCAGGCATGTTCACGCCGCCCTCGCCCTGGATCGGCTCCATCAGAATCGCGACGGTCCGGTCCGTGGTTGCCGCCTTTACCGCCTCGAGATCGTTCCACGGCACATGGCTGAAGCCGGTCGCCAGCGGCTCGAAGGGCTCCCGATAGCGGGCAGTCCCCGTCGCCGCCAGGGCCCCTGTCGTGCGCCCGTGGAACCCGTCGAGAAACGCAACGATCTCGTAGGCGCCGTTGCGCGTGTCGTAGCCCCACCGTCGCGCGAGCTTGATCGCCGCCTCGATCGCCTCCGTGCCCGAATTGCAGAAAAACGCGCGGTCCAGGCAGGAGTTCTCGACCAGCAGCTTCGCGAGTTCGATCATCGGTGTCGTGTAGAACAGGTTGGAGGTGTGGATCAGCTTCTTCGCCTGCTCGGCCAACGCATTCGCAACCACCGGGTGCGCGTGCCCCAGGACGTTGACCGCCAGCCCCCCGACGAAGTCCAGGTACTCTTTTCCCTCAACGTCCCAAACGCGGGTCCCCTCACCCCGCTCGATGACCACCGGCTGACGCCCGTAGTTCTGGAACAGGTAGCGGTGTTCTTCGGCGACCCAGTCGGGCATGGCAATCCTCCAAGAGAGCATGGTAGGTCAGTCGGGGGAGAAGGAACATCTCGTCCCGCGGTGTCGCTCAACTGAAGGGCGCCGCCGCGAGTAACTCCGCCTGTGCGCCCGGTGAATCGACGGTGATGTCGCGGGTCCAGGTGCAGTCTCGCAGCTCCCAGCCCTGCCGCCGGTCCGCGAGCAGCAGGTCAATCAGCTGGCCCAGCCGCTCCTTAAAGTCCGCCTGCCGGACTGGCGCCAACACCTCGATGCGGCCGTCCAGGTTGCGCTTCATCACGTCCGCGCTGCCGATGAAGTACTCCGGGTCGCCACCGTTTTCGAACATGTAGACGCGCGAGTGCTCAAGGAACCGGCCGAGGACACTCACGACTCGCACGTTCTCGCTCAATCCCGGCAGCCCGGGCCGCAAGCGGCAGATCCCGCGCACGATGAGGTCAACCTGCACACCGGCCTGCGAGGCTTCATACAGTAAGCGCGTGAAGTCGCGGTCTTCGAGAGCGTTCACCTTCATCGCCACACGCGCCTGCCGTCCCGCCCGGGCGTGGCCGATCTCCCGGTGGACGCGCGATTCCAGGCCCTGGCGCAGGTTATTCGGCGCTACCAGCAGCTCCTGCGTCTCCACCATGTCCGCGTACCCCGTCAGGTAGTTGAAGATGTGGGCCAGGTCCGCGCAGATGACCGGGTCGGCGGTGAACAGCCCCAGGTCCGTGTAGAGGCGCGCCGTGCGCGAGTTGTAGTTCCCGGTCCCGATGTGTGCATAGGTGGTGACACCGGCCACTTCCTCACGCACGACGAGGCAGATCTTGCTATGGATCTTCAGGTCCGGGTTGCCGTACGCCACGTGCACACCCGCGTTCTCCAGTTTCCGGGCCCATTCGATGTTGTTCGCCTCGTCAAACCTCGCGGTCAGTTCCACCAGCACCGCAACCTGCTTCCCCCGGCCAGCGGCATCGATCAGCGCCTCCAGGATCGGGGAGTCGGGCGATGTCCGGTACATCGTCTGCTTGATCGCCAGGACCGCCGGGTCCTCCGCGGCGGCGTCGATGAAACGCACCACGGTCGAATCGAACGACTCATACGGGTGATGCACCATCACGTCGCGTTCGCGGATCGTCGAGAAGAACGACACCGGGTCGCCCGCGGTCACGAATGCGCTGGGCGTGGCGGGCAGGAATGGGGGCAGCGTCATGTCCGCCAGCGGCAGCGATGCGAGCTGGAAGAGGTCGGCCAGGCCAAGGGGGCCGTCGGACTGGTAGACGTCGCGGTCGGTGAGTTCAAGCTCCTCCAGCAGCAGCTCCAGGCGGCTCTCAGGCAACCTTCCCGTCACCTCGATCGTGACCGCTTCCGCCAGCCGGCGACGCCGGAGCTCGCTCTCTATCAGCTCCAACAGGTCGTCCGCTTCCTCCCCGGGGCTGCCAATCTCGGCACTGCGGATCACTCGCAGTGCATGCCAGCCTGTCACTTCCATGCCCGGAAAGAGCATGTGGACGTGGGCCGCAATCACCTCTTCCAGCAGGACGAACCGCGTCCCACCCGCCTCCACCAGGCGCGGGCGGTTCTGCGGCACCTTGACGCGCGCAAACCGGTCCTGGCCGGTAGCCGGGTTGCGCACGTTTAGCGCGAGCGAAAGGCTCCCGCTCGAAATGAAGGGGAACGGATGGGCCGGGTCCACAACGAGCGGCGTCAGCACCGGGAAGATCGCCTCTTCGAAATAGGCCCGTATCTTCTCCTTCGCCTCAATCTCCAGGTCAGCGAACCTCGCCAGCGTAATCCCTCTCGCCCGCAGCGCCGGGGCGAGTTCCAGGCGCCACATTCGCTCCATCTCCCGCCGCTGCTCGTCACACTTCGCAATGACCAGCTCAAGCTGCTCCGCAATGGTCCGCCCGTCCACCGTAATCGTCCGCGGTTCGGAGGCAAGGATGCGTTTTAGCCATCCGACCCGCTTGGCGAAGAACTCGTCCAGGTTGCTGGCGGTTATGGCAAGAAACCGCACCCGGTCCAGCAGAAGGTTGCGGCCGTCGCGCGCCTCCGCAAGGACGCGGTCATTGAACTCCAGCCAGCTCAGCTCGCGATTACGGTAGAGCGACGGGTCGTCCAGGTCGACCGGCTTCACTACCTCTGGTTCTGCGGTTGCCTTTTCTGGATTCACCTGCCAACGTCCCGCGCGGTTCTTGCCTGCGCCCGATGCCCGCAGACCGCACGGTAACAGATCGCCCGGCAAGTTCTGTTAACGGACGAACGTCGTGCCACTGCCGTCCAACTGGCGAAGGCTGTGCGCCCGCCGGCCATCCACAATCTGCACCGGCACCCCGAGAGCGAGGGCGTGGAGGCACGCTTCCACCTTGGGAATCATGCCCCCGGCGATCGTGCCATCCGCGATCCATGCGCGGGCGACGGCTTCCGACAGCATTGCCGCAACCGTGTTCTCCGTGCCCCGTACGCCGTCGATATCCGTCAGGAAGACCAGCTTCGATGCACCAACCGCCGCCGCGATGTTCCCGGCCACCGTGTCTGCGTTAACGTTTACGAGTTGGTCGGCGCCTTCGCCCGGGACGCACCCGATAGGCGCGACGACCGGCACCATGCCTGCCGCCCGGAGCGCAAGGACCGCCTCCGGGTGCACCTTCACCGGCTCGCCGACGTACCCCAGCTCGGGAGACGCGATCCGGCACTCGAGCGTGCGCCCATCCGCGCCGCTGATCCCCACGGCACTCGCCCCGGAGGCGTTGATCGCCGCGACGATGCGCTTGTTCACGAGCCCCGCAAAGACCGCCACGACGACAGGCAGGACTCTCCCGTCGGTCACCCGAAGGCCCCGTTCGAACCGGCTGGGGATGGACATCGCCTCCAGCCAGCGGCTCGCCTCGGCTCCCCCGCCATGAACGACGATGGGGATGTCGCCGGAGCGCGCCATCTCCGCGACATCCGCGAAGGTCGTATCCGTCGAGCCGAGCGTGCTCCCACCGATCTTGATGACGGCCGGGCCCACTAGGTGTGGTAGTCCGCGTTGATCGAGACGTACTCCGCCGAAAGGTCACAGCCCCATCCGGTGGCGGCCTCGCTGCCCACGCCAAGGTCAACGGCGATGGTGACCGTATCGCCCCGCATGGCGCCAGCGACTTTCTCCGGGTCAAACTCCGCCGGCTGGGCGTTTTCGAACACCCGGATACCGCAGATGTCCACAGTGCAGCGCTCCTCCGACAGGGCCACACCGGACCGTCCGGCGACCGCGACCACGCGCCCCCAGTTCGGGTCCGCGCCGTGCACCGCGCTCTTGAGCAAGTAGCTCGTCGTCATCAGCCGGACGAGTTTGCGGGCATCGTCCACCGACGCCGCGCCGCCAACGGAGACCTCCATCAGCTTCGTCGCCCCTTCGCCGTCGCGCGCCATTTCCTTCGCAAGGTGAGTGCAGAGTGCGTCGAGGGCCTGCTCGAACTCCCCGGCAAGCGGTGACCCGGCGGCGATGGTCGCACCTCCGGCCGCCCCGTTCGCGAACAGCAGCACTGTGTCACTCGGGCTCGTGTCGCCGTCGATCGAAAGCAGGTTGAAGGAACGGTCGACCACTGAACTCAGCGCCTCCTGGAGGAGCCTCTGATCGATCGGGGCGTCGGTGGTGAGGAAGGCCAGCATCGTGGCCATGTCCGGGTGAATCATCCCGCTGCCTTTGCAGCAGCCACCGACGGTGTAGGGACCGAACTTCACCGACGCGTACTTGGGCCGCGTGTCCGTGGTCATGAATGCGAGGGCGACATCCGTGCCACCGTCCGGCCGTAACTGGATCCCCGCGATCCCGCGTTCCACCTTCTCCATCGGGAGGAAGTGGCCGATCACGCCTGTGCTGCACACGAGGACATCCTCGGTATTCAGACCCAGCTTCGCCGCGGTGAGCGCGGCCATCCGCTCGCCGTCGGCGAGCCCGCGTTCACCCGTGCTCGAATTCGCGCAACCGGCGTTGACCACCACAGCCCGCGGCCTGCCCTTCGCCAGGTGCGCCCGGTTCACATCCACGCTCGCGGAATGAAGGACATTCTTCGTGAACGTGGCGGCCACCGTGCAGGGCAGATCCGACGCCAGGATGGCGAGGTCCAGCTTGCCCTCGCCGTACGTCTTAATGCCCGAATACACAGCTCCCGCACGGAACCCTTTCGCAGACGTGCTCGTGCCTGTCCTGTCGATGATGGGTGCCACTACGGGTACACCGCCGGCAGGTCCAGGCCCGCCTTCTGGTCGATCCCCAGCATCAGGTTCATATTCTCAATCGCCTGCCCGGCGGCGCCTTTCACCAGGTTATCCAGTACGCCAATCGCCACGAGCATCCCATTCCGCGCATCCACGACGGGATGCACCAGACACATGTTGTTGCCCAGGGTGTGCTTCGTATGCGGGGGCGCATCGACAACCCGCGTGAACGGGCAATCCCTGTAGAACTCGCGATACAGCTCGCGCACCTCGGCCTGGCTGACATCGCGGGCCAGCGGCGCGTAGCAGGTCGCGTGGATGCCGCGCGTCATCGGCACGAGGTGGGGTACGAAGGTCACCTTTGGCTCCGGCGCTTCCCGCAGCGCACCCAGCTCTTGGGCGATCTCCGGCTGGTGGTTGTGGTTCCCCACCTTGTAGGCGGAAACGTCCTCATTGACTTCGCTGTAGCCGAAGCTCCCGCCGCTCCCACGCCCGGCCCCGGAAATGCCCGACTTCGCGTCAACCACAATCTGGTCGCCAATCACGCCAGCGGCAACCGCCGGCGCCAGCGCCAGGATCGCGGCGGCGGGATAGCAGCCGGGGTTGGCCACCAGTTTCGAGGCCGCGATCGCCGCCCGGTTCAGTTCCGGCAGCCCGTAGGTGGCCTCCGCAAGCAGTTCGGGCGCCGGGTGCGTCTTGCCCATCCACGTCTCGAATGCTTCGGCGGTCTTCAACCGGAAGTCAGCCGCAATGTCGATGACTTTCACCCCCGCCCTGACGTATGGGACGCAAGCAGACGCGCTTTCCGCGGTTGGGAGCGCCGACATCACAACGTCCACTGATCCCTCGATCTCCGCCGTGATCATCGTGTCCCCGTAGACCGCCAGATGAGGGAACGCCTCGCCCAAACGCCGCCCCGCCAGCGAACGGCCCGTGATCGACGTGATCCTGGCCTCCGGGTGCTGCCACAGCAGCCGCGCTGCTTCCATCCCGGCAAAGCCGGTCACGTTGATGATGCCAACTCGATACGTCACTCCGGAATTGTGCCGCCTCGGGCCGCAGGAATCCAATGTGAAATGGCTCTCGTTCTGCCCTCGTCAAAGGTCGTAGAGTACCGCGGTGCCCGATATCGACCTCACATTCATTGGTACCGGCAACGCGTTTGCGCCGGGAGGGTTGTGCTGGAATGGGTTCCTCGCCTCCAACCGGTACCTTTTTGAAGCGCCCCCACAGGCGCTCATGTCCCTCAACAAGCTCGGCATCGACGCAAACGAACTCGAAGCCGTCATCCTCAGCCATCACCACGGCGACCACTTCCTTGGCCTGCCATTCCTCATCCTCCACTGGAAATACATGGGACGCACCAGGCCAATCCGCATCGTCGGCCCGCGCGGCACGAGGGAGCTCGCGGAGGACATCTCCGCCCGCGTCTATCCGGGCATCTTCGATATCCATTTCGAGATCGAGTGGGTGGTGGCGGAGCCTGGCCGCGCCTTTCGGCTCGGTGGCCTGGAACTCGAACCGGTCGCCGTCAAGCACGACACGCGACTGGACGTCAGCCTTGGCTATGCCGCCCGGCTCGCGGGCCGCCGCTTCGCCTACACCGGCGACTCCGCGATCTGCGATGCCATCCTCGACCTCGCCCGCGGCGCCGAAGTGCTCGTGAGCGAGTGTGCCTCCCGCGATACCACCATCGACATCCACATGAACCTCGTCGATGACATTCCCCGTGTCCGCGCCGCGATGCACCCGGACTCCCACCTTCTGCTCACTCACCTTGGCCCTGGCGTGGACACCCATGGCCTGGCACACACGACCGTGGCGACCGACTACGAGCGCTACCGCTTCTGACGCCCAGGTGTGACGCCCACTCCCCGGTGGCCCGCTCCCCTCGACCTGTCTAGAATCGGCCATACAAGGAGCAGCCATGTCACATCCACTGCGCGGCGCCGCCGCCATCACCGGCCTCGGCATGACGCCCATGGGCCGGATCTACGGGAAGTCCACGTTTGAGCTGGCGGCGGACGCCGTCCGCCTCGCGATCACCGACGCGGGGTTGAAAAAGGACGAAATAGACGGCCTCCTCATCAACGCGGGCATCACCGGCACAACCGGGGGCGGCCTCACCCTCGGCCTCCAGAACTACCTCGGGCTGGGTAACCTCCGCCTCCTGAACCACATGAACGCGGCAGGCTCCACCGCCGCCCAAATGGTCCAATACGCGACAATGGCCATTGCCGCCGGCATGGCGACGCACGTTGTTTGCGTCTTCGCCGACGCCCCACTGCGCGAAACCACGTCCTCGGGAGCGGCCTATGGCGGCGCCGCCCGTGCCCCCGGCCGCCCAAAAGGCATGGCCGGACTCTACGCAGCCGCGGGCTACTTCGGCGCCAACACCGGCTATGCGCTGGCTGCCCGTCGCCACATGGCCGTTTATGGCACCACGCAGGACCAGTTCGGCCAGATCGCCGTCTCCCAGCGCGCCTGGGCCGTGAATAACCCCCTCGCCCAACTGCGGGAGCCGATGACCATGGAGGACTACCACGCCTCCCGCTGGATTATCGAGCCCCTCCACCTGCTGGACTGCTGTCTCGTCTCCAACGGCGCCGTGGCGGTCATCGTCAGTCCCGCGGACCGCGCCAGGTCCATGCCCCAGCCGCCGGTCTACATCCACGGGATGGGGCAGGGACACCCCGGCGACCATGCCCGCGCCGGCAGCGACTGGGAGACCATGACCGGCGCCCGCATCGCCGCCCGCACGGCCTTCGCGATGGCAGGCTGCGGCCCCGAGGACATCGACATCTGCGAACTCTACGACTGCTACACCTACACCGTCCTCGTGACCCTGGAAGACTACGGCTTCTGCAAAAAAGGTGAGGGCGGGCCGTTTGTGGAGGATGGCAAGCTTGGCCCGGGCGGCTCCCTTCCAACCAACACCGGCGGCGGCGAACTCTCCGCCTACTACATGTGGGGGATGACCCCGCTCAGCGAAGCCGTCATCCAGGGCCGGGGCGCCGGTGGCGCCCGCCAGGTCACGAAAAACGGCCTCATCCTCTGCACCGGCAACGGTGGCAACCTGAGCTACCACGCGGCGCTGATCCTCAGCCCGCACGCGAACTGAGGCACCAGGCGTGACCCAACCGGCCGTATCAAAGCCGCTCCCCGAACCCGACGAACCTTCCCTGCCGTTTTTCCAGGGCGCGACGGATGGCCGTCTCATGCTGATGAAATGCGCCGATTGCGGTGCGTTCCGTCTCCCCTCGCGCCACCATTGCGACGAATGCCTCTCGCCAACGTTTACCTGGGAGCAGGCGAGCGGTCGGGGTACCGTCCGGACGTTCGGCGTCATGCACCAGCGCTACCACCCCGGCTTCGCCCTTCCCTACAACGTCACCGTCGTCGAGTTGGAGGAAGGGCCCCGCATCACCACCAACCTCGTTGGCATCGACAACGCCGACATCCGCGTTGGCATGCCCGTGACGGTTGAATGGGAGCGTCACGAAGACGTCACGTTGCCCAAATTTCGCCCGGCCTGAGGCTTCGAGCCGGCCGCCCAGGGGAGGGGCATTTGAAGCCAATCGTAAGTTATGACGTGTCCGCGCCTTAACACTTGACCACTCGTTATAGACGCCCCTCCGGGGCAACGGTATGGCTCGCATGGATTCAGAACCCGCCTTCGGCATCGTCCTCTGGTCAACCGACGTGTTCGCTCTCGCCGGATTTCTCGAACGCGTTACCGGCGCCGTGCCTCTCGCGAAGCACCCCGGGTTTGCCGACCTGGGGTTTGGCTCAGCCCGGATCACGGTCCACGCCGACGAATCATACCGTGGCCACCCCTGGTTCGATGCCGTCACCCGCGAAGGCGTCGCCCGGGGGATTGGCGCCGAACTCCGCTTTGAAGTCGCCGACGCCAACGGCGCCTACGCCGAAGCCCTGAAGGCGGGCGCCCAGAGTATCGCTCCCCCGTACGACGCGGACGCCGTGCGCGAATGCACCGTCATGGGTCCCGACGGTTACCTCATGAGCCTCTGGCAATCGCTCCCGTAGGAGACTTCGATACCTCTCCTGAGAGGATGGGGTTATCAAAGCGTCGGATCCGTGGTACATTGTGAAAGTACTCACTATCACAAAGGCAGGCACACCACAGATGTTCGACCCACACAACTTCGAGCCGCTGAACGGCGTTTCCGAACCCACCCCCCAGCAGAAGCACCGCGCGGAATACTACGCCGCCCGCCGGGCCCGGAAGGCCGCGAAGGCGAAGCGTCCCGTTTCCGAGCCTTCGGTGGACGTGACACTCCTCCGCGCCCAGTTCATGACCCGCGTCGGCCGCTTCATCCGCTTCGCCTGATCCCGCCCCTCACCAGGCGGTCCAACCCCCGTCAACCACCAGCGTGTGTCCGGTCATAAAGCTGCTGGCGTCGCTCGCGAGAAAGATCACGGCCCCGGCAAGCTCGTGCGGCTGCCCCCAGCGGCCCATCGGCGTTCGTTCCTCGATGAACTCGCGCCTCTCTCTGTCCTCGAACAGCGGCTTGGTCAGCTCCGTCTCGAAGTAGGCCGGAGCGACCGCGTTGACCTGCACCCCGCGCGCCGCCCACTCCAGCGCCATAACCTTGGTCAGCTGTTCGATCGCGCCCTTTGAGCTCGCATAGGCCGCCTGCCCGGGCAGCGCCACGCGCCCCATGATGCTCGAAATGTTGATCACCTTGCCGCTGCCCTGCCTCACCATCGCCCCTCCCGCCGCGCGCGCACAGAAAAAGTAGCCCTCCAGGTTCGTCCGCAGGACGCCGCGGTACTCCTCCGCGCTCAACTCCAGCACCGGCTTCCGGACATTGGTCCCGGCGTTATTCACGAGGATGTCAAGGCGTCCCAACCGCTCTACCGCCCGGGCGACGAGGGCTTCGCAATCAGCCTCCCTCGTCGAGTCGGCCGCGATCGCCTCGGACCTCCTTCCCAGCCCCCGAATGTCGTCCCGCACGCTGTCGATCTCAGCCGCCGTGCGGCTCGAGACCACAACGTCCGCCCCGGCCGCGGCCAGGGCGAGGGCCATCGTCTTCCCGAGGCCGCGGCCCGCCCCCGTCACGATGGCCACGCGGCCGGTAAGGTCGAACAGTTGGACGCCACGAAGCTCAGGACGCTGCATGCGCGGAGTTTACGCACCCGGCATCCCGGCCTGCACGCTTGCGTCGCTACTCGTAACGCAGGGCTTCGGCCACCGGGACCCTTGATGCCGCGCGCGCCGGCAGGTAGGTCATCACCATCGCCGCGACGAATGCGATCGCACAGACGATGCCGATTTCAACCCACGGGACGACGAAGTCAATATTCTTCGATTCCTCGCCGAAGTTGCCACTCGTGAAAAGGATCCAGGCCAGCGAAAGCCCGAGGCCGAGCCCGAGCAGGATCCCCGACATCGCGATAAACCCGGACTCAAAGAGGAAGCTCAGGGCGACCATGCTGCGTTGATACCCGATCGCCCTCAACATCCCGATCTGCTGACGCCGCTCCACCACTGCGCGCGAAGCCACCACGCCAAGGGCTGCGATGCCAACAATGAGGCCCAGCCCCATGAACCCCTGGAACACCAGCAGGAAGCCGTTCTGGAGCTTCTGCTGCTCGTCCAGGAGCTGGTCAAGCGAGTCTGCGGACGCCTGGACGAGGGTCGCCTCCACAGACTTGGCGTACTGCTCGGAGTCCGTGCCCGGCGTGAGCGCCAGGTAGAACCGCTGGCCCTTGGACTCCGGGAACGCCTCAACCACCGTCTGCTTTCCCGTGATGATCCCGCCGACCCCTCCGCCATCGCCCGTACCGAGCCCCAGGAACGCGTCCGCGCTGTCCTTCATCTGGCCAATGATCGTGATCGTCTTGACCTGGCCGGTGCCGGGGTCGCGCAACTTCAAGGGGAATGGTGCGAATCCGTCCGCAAACGGGTCCAGTTTCAGGAGATCCCCGTCGTGCGGCCCGAAGGGGCCGGATTCCGCGGTCACCTGCCCGTTCAGCACCGCCAGGGCCGGGTCCTTTCCGATCGCTGCCCACACCGCCGCGTCCGTTTCGTACCCGGCTGCCCGGAACTTCATCGGGATCCGAACAGCCCGCAAGAACTCTTCGTTCCCGCCGAAGAGGGCGTAACGGCTGTACTCCTTCACCTCGCCGTCTGACTTCTTCCGGTCCCGGTTCTCCACTTCGGCTTCAAACGGATAGGCGATGCGGAGTTCGCCGGCCGCCGCGATTTTCGCCAGATCAGGGCGGGCCGTCCCGCCGCTGTCCCCGCTCGCCAGCGCGGCGCGCAGGTCTTCAATCCGGTTGTTCGCGTTCACCTGCAGGATAACGTCGAACCCGCCCTTCGTGTCCTCGTTGAGGAAGACTTCGGCAAAGTTCTTGTTGATCGTCGCGTTCATCACGAGCGCGAACATGATCAGCCCGATCATCGTCATCGTCATGCCGGTGCGGAAGCGCGACGTCAGTGGGTAAGCCACTCCCGTCTTCACCGCGGGCACAATCCGCCCAAACCGAGAGCCAAGCGCTCCAACGGCGGGCAGCAGAATATCCGCGTTGTACACCACGATGAAGACCCCCGCGCTCACCATCACCATGCCACTCAGGAAGAACATCTCGATGTTCCCTTCCAGTTCGCGATGCAGCCAGCCAAGCTTGCCTGGCGCTTCGAGGTACCAGAAGACCAGGACCAGGGCGCTCGTAACCGTGAACGTCAGCCGTTCGTGGATGTGGAAGTAGCGCAACACCACGGCGCCCCAGAGGAACGCCAGCGACACGCCCAGCGCATAGAAGAAGGCCGAACCGGTCTCCAGCCCGCCATAGATCATCGCCACCCCAGCCACCCCGAACGCGCTCCCGATCCCGGCGGACCAGGAAATCCTCGCCCGCGAGTCCTGGAGGAGGGCGAGCGGGAAGCCCACCAGCGGTGGGACGGCCACACCCGCCACCTGCAGCCAGAGCGGGATGCTCGCCGGCTTCCGGTCACGCGTGATTCGGATCAGTCCTACCGCGATGAAGTACCACGGCAGGATGAGAAGCCAGCCGATGCCCGGAAGGGCGAGGCCCAGGATCCACGGCCACCGGGGCAACTTTTCTCCGTGACGATGTTCCCGCGTCGCCGCGAAGTCGGAGCCGCGCAGCATATACATCCAGGGCGTTATCAGGCCCACGACGATCATTGGGACGGCGAGCGCCATTCCGAGAGGGCCGAGCAGCAGGAACGTCAGCCCGACCGGAAGGGCGAGCGCCACGAGCCCGTTCAACACAGCGCGGAGGTAACCCCTCCAGGTCGCCGCCTCGGGGTTAACCGGGTGCGTCTCCGGCAGGTCCCGGATGGCCGCCGTGATGTTCAGCCGGCTGGCCCGCCAGGACGAGATGAAGATGACGAGGAAGGTCGCTATCACTCCCAGGCAGAACGCCACCACGAGGCTGCGCAGCGTGAACGTAACCGTCAGGTCCAGGCCGAGGTTGTCGCCCGCCGCCCACTTGATAATCGCCACCATCGCAAGCGTCACGCCCATGCCCGCAAAAAGGCCAACAACCGCCGACCCCAGGTCGTAGCCCATGCCCTCGGCGAGAAACGACTCGACCAACTGCCGCCGCTTCGCCCCAACGGCGCGGGCCATACCCATCTCCGGCTTCCGCTCGGCCGCCAGCATGACGAAGATCAGGAAGATGAGGAGCACCCCCGCCGCGATCGAAAACAGGCCGAACACGACGAAGATCGTCGTGAACGCGTTCCCGAGCAGTTCTGCGAAGCGCAGGTTGTCTTGCTTGAACGCCTCCACCGCATACGGCAGCTCCCCGACGGCTGCCTCCAGCTTCTCCTTCGCCGCATCCGAGCGGTCCACCCCGGAGCGGATGCCTCCACGGTTCGAGACGAAGACGCCGTCCGCGTTCGCGCCCTTTCCCGTCAACTCCGCCAGGAATGCAAAATCAACAGCCGCGCCCTCTTGACTGACCGAGTCAAACGCCCCGCTGAGGACACCGTTCGGCACGATCGCTTTGACCGTCAGTTCAACGGGCTTGCCCTGGTAAAACGCGAAGACCGCGTCACCCGGCCTGGCTTCGATCGCTTCCGCCAGGTCGTCGTTCACCGCCAGTTCGTTTCCGCTGAGCACCACGGGCTTGCCGCTGTGGTCCTTCAGCCCGCCGAGCCCCGCCGCGTCGCTCGCCCGGAACGCCACAATCCGCGCCGAGGCTTCGTTTAGCCGCGTCCGCTGGTTCTGGACAGGCAGCCGCTCGGCAAGAAACGGCACGAGCGCCTCAATATCCGCGTCGGCCGCGAACTGCCGTTGCCATTCCTCGACTTTTGCGATCGGGATGGTCTGTTCATCCTGCGGCTTCGCTTCCTTGTCCGTGTCCCAAACGATCAGTTCGTCCGCCTCACCGAGGACGTTGTACACCTCCGAGGTAACACTGCTGGTGAGCGTGTCTCCCGTCCCGAAGGCTGCCGCCATGATCAGCGTCGAGAGCATGAGCCCAACCACGATCAGAGCAGTCTGGGCCTTTCGCCGCGGGATGTTGCGCAGCCCCATCTTGAACATCACCGGGTTTCGCACGGCGATGAAGCCCACGAAGAGCAGGATCGCGACGGTCGCCGCCAGGCTCGCGGCCGCGATGTAGGTCATGGAGACGCCGAACAGCTCGTCCATCGTCTAGTGCCCGGCCGCCTGGGCAACCATCTCGGCCCGCGAGTTTTCCCGCACGATCACACCGTCCGCCATGTGTACCGTCCGGTGGCAGCGGGCGGCCACCTTCGGGTCGTGAGTCACGATCACGCACGTCTGGTGGTCGGTGGAGTTCAGATCCACGATCAGGTCCATGATCTCCGTCGCCGTCGCCGAATCCAGCGCCCCTGTTGGCTCATCCGCCCAGACGATCGCCGGACGGTTGACCAGCGCCCGCGCCACCGTGACCCGCTGCCGCTGGCCTCCGGAGAGTTGCGACGGCCGCTGGCCCGCCTTATCCACAAGCCCCACTCGCTCCAGCGATTCCAGCGCTTTCTGCCGGGCAACTTTCGGCTTCGTCCCGGAGACGATGAGGGGCAGTTCAACGTTCTCCACGGAGGTCAACACGGGCAGCAAGTTGTACGTCTGGAACACGAAGCCCATGTCTCGCGCCCGGAACTCCGTCTTCCGGTCGTCCGCCATCCGGGAGATGTCGTTCCCGTCGATCAGGACGAGCCCGGAATCGAAGTCGTCCAGGCCGGAGAGGCTGTTAAGCAGGGTCGTCTTGCCACACCCCGATGGCCCCATAATCGCCAGCATCTCGCCGCGCTTTACTTCCAGGGAAACGCCCCGCAGGGCGTAAACCTTGATCGTGCCGGTGTCATAAGTCTTGTGGACATCCCGTGCGTCGATAACGACGTCTCCCGGTCCCTGCCCGTTGCTCTGTATCGTCATGCCTGCCCCTTGTTCTTCCAGCGGTGATACGGTCGCTGCCCCGGTTCCAGTAATGCTGACCCGAGCCCTGTGGGCATCGGTCTTTCGGACGAGTCTACCCCGGCGAGAGCGATTCCGCGGGCAGATCATTCGGCAACTGTGATCTCCATCACTCTTGACCCCCCCTCGCCGTTAAAGCCCCACGCGGCCCACTTCACGGCCTCCTCCCGCAGCTTGCCGGCATCGAAAACGTAATGCGGCCGCCGGGCAAGGTCGAGCGTGCCTACCGCCCCCGGGCCTGCCGCCATCAGCCTCACGTGCACATCTTCGGCCGCCCGGCAGATCGCTTCCACGTCGAACCCCATCGCACCCTCCGGGCGATATGGCTCGAGGTAACCGAGCCCCGTCCGCAAGAGCCGGTCCGCGCCGGTGTACTTCCCGCGGCTGAGGTGGACGAAGGCTGCCGCGATCTGGATCAGGCCCTTGTAGAAGTTTCGCAGTGGGCCCTGTTCTTCCTGCCAGATCTCCTCGAACGACTCGTGGCACTCGAAGAAGCGGCCTGAATTGAAGTCGGCACACCCACGCGCGAGGTTGCCGGGCACCGTCACCCGCCTCGTGACGATTCTGCGCTCCCGGACCCGTGGTTGGCTCATGCCATCCAGCGTAGCAGGCGGGTGCGCGCAACGCGGCTGGCGCGGACAATACCGTCAAGACCCACGGGAGCACGCCGCTTGGCCCAATCGCACGCCGCCCACGAGCCCGCCCTCACCGCCGATCCCCACGCCGCGCACGACAGCCACGGCCACGAGACGGACCCCAACGCCGCCCCCATGCGCGGCGATGTCCGGGATCAGTTCAGCTCCCGCGCCGTGCTCTTCTGCGCGGTCCTGGCGGCCATCGCGATCGTCGCGGGCACCGTGCTCGGCCTCTCGATTGTTAACAACTGACAAACTTTTCCTCTGAACTTCACGTAAGACGGACACGCCAACAGCCGCCGCTGTGTATGATCCGGAAATGGAGCTTTCTCACACTCCAACCGCCACCCCCGGATCTCGCATCCTCCTGCGCGCCACCAAGTACGACGGCGCCGCGCACTGGATTCAGCCCTTCCAGGTCTTGAGCGACGATGGCACCCTCATCGTCGCCCAGTACCGCGCCCGCGCGCCGATTTTCACGAGCCGCGGCGAATTCCGCTCCCCCTACGATAGCCGCGTCTACTTCTGGCGAGACCGCTGGTACAACGTCTTCCGCCTTTCCAGGCCCGGCTGTTCGCTTGCCCTCTGGTACTGCAACGTCACCACGCCCCCGTCCTTCGATGGTTGCCAGATCGGTTATGTCGATCTCGACCTCGACGTCACAGTCCGGCCCAACGGCTGTATCGACCTCCTCGACGCGGACGAATTCGAACGCCATCAACGCCGCTACGCTTACCCCCGCGACGTCATCGACAACGCCGAACAGGCGGCGCGCGATGTCGCGGAACTCGCCCGCCACGGCGGCTTCCCCTTCAACCAGCGCTGACTCGCTCGCGCCAGTCGCTTCACCAATCCCCGCGCACCCTCTACCCTGTACCTTCCATGCCCGACACCCGAGATATCCGTCTCTACCTCGAAGACCTGCTCGGCAGGGCCGTCCAGTCCGCAATCGCCGCCGGTGAGCTCCCGGATGTGGCCGTCCCTGGCTCGGCGATTGAACGCCCCAAAGACACCGCCAACGGCGACTTTGCCAGCACCCTCCCCCTGCGCATGGCCCGGGCGGCGATGAAGCCGCCGCTGGAGATTGCCAACGTCATCGCGAGGCACATGGCCGATGACCCGGTCATCGAGCGACCCTCCGTGGCGCCGCCCGGCTTCATCAACATCCGGCTCACCAGCGGCTTCCTCCAGCGCCAGGTCGAGCACGTCATCGCCGCCGGCCCCGGCTACGCCGACCTCACGGTTGGAGCGCGTAAGAAGGCCCAGGTGGAGTTCGTCTCCGCCAACCCTACCGGGCCCCTCCATGTGGGCAATGGCCGCGGGGCCGCCATCGGCGACGCCCTCGCCTCCGCCCTCGCCGCCGCTGGCTACGAAGTCGAGCGTGAGTATTACGTGAACGACGCCGGCACCCAGACCGACACGTTCGCGGAAACGCTCTACGCCCGCTATCAGCAGCTCTTCGGGCGGGCCGCAGACATCCCAAGAGATGGTTACCCCGGCGAGTACATGGTCGAACTCGCACAGGAGATCAAGGAAGAAGCAGGCGACGGTTTTCTCCGGCCCGAAGGCGAACCAGGCCCCGCGGACCTTGGCAGCCGTGGCATCGAACTCATGGTGCGCCACATCCGCCGCTCTCTCGAAGCATTCGGCGTCCGCTATGACCGCTGGTACAGTGAAAAGTCCCTCTACGACCCCGAAGGGCCATACGAAAAGGCCACCGCCCTCCTTCGCGAACATGGCCAGCTTGTGGAACGCGAAGGCGCCCTCTGGTTCGCCTCCAGCGAGCTCGGCGAAGACAAGGACAACGTCGTCGTCCGCTCCGACGGCCGCCCCACCTACTACGGCAGCGACATCGCTTACCACTACGACAAGTTCGTCACTCGCGGTTTCGACCTCGTGATTGATGTTTGGGGCGCCGACCACCACGGCCACGTCTCTCGTTTGAAGACCGCCTCCCGCGCGATCGGTGCGGACCGCGAGGCGCTCCACGTCCTCCTCTACCAGCTCGTCACCCTCAAACGGGGCGGCGAAGTCGTCCGCCTCTCCAAGCGGGGCGGCGAAATCATCACCCTCGATGAACTGGTCGAGGAAGTCGGCGCGGACGCCGCACGCTTCTTCTTCCTGCTCCGTTCACCGGGCGCCCAGATGGAGTTTGACCTCGACCTCGCGAAGAAGCAGTCGAGCGAAAACCCCGTATTTTATGTCCAATATGCCCACGCCCGCCTCGCCTCCATCCTCGAACGCGCGGCCGAGCAGGGCCTGACTCCAGACGGTGGCGACGTCTCGCTCCTCACCCAACCGTCCGAACTCGGCCTCATCCGCGAAATGATGCAGCTCGCCGATGTCCTGGAATCCGTCGTCCAAACCTTCGAACCTCAGCAGCTCCCCCACTACGCGATGGCCCTCGCCACGGCCTTCCACGCCTTCAACGACGCCTTTAAGCAGCAGAACGACCCGTCGTTGAAAGTCATCACGGGAGACGTGGCGCGGTCCCGCGCCCGCCTCCGGCTCGTCCTGGCAGCGAAGATCTCGCTCGCGCGCATCCTCGGAATCATGGGGATGACCGCACCGGACCGCATGTAGCCGCTAACTCACAGCCACCCGGTTCGGTACGACGATGCACCCGTGCTCCCGGCAACCGAATACGCTGAATCCGGCCGGCCCGTGCATCCAACAGTGATAGGCGACGTACGCGCAGGTCAGCGCATCCAGCCGGTCCTCCAGGTTCTTCAGCGCCTTGCCCTTCGCGTGAGTCGCTTCCGGGACGAGTGCTTCCTGCACAGACGCAGCCGTTGTGACCCGCAGCAACTCTCGTGCCAGCAGCCGGGTGAGGTGTCCCTGGTACTCGCGCAGGACTCTGCGCCGAGTGGCCACGGGCCCCTTCTTGTACTTCAGCGCCAGGCCCAGCCCAAACAACTCGATGTGGGCCGGATGCGGGAACACCTCCAGGGCGAACCGTCCTCGCGCCTCCGCCGCCAGCCGGTACGGGTCCATCTCGAATCCCCGATTGCCGAGATGAGCTGCCAAATGCGGACCGGCGAGGCCCTTCATCTTCTCCAGGAACGGCATGGTCGCCGTGTACGCACCCGCGTGGCGACTACCGAAGACCTTCCCCAACTCGGCTTCCGCCCGCCGCTCCGGCTCCACCACAAGCGGGGCGTCCACCGCGACCACCACATCATCGCCGGACGAACCGCATAGCCTCGCAAAGTCCTCTGGCGACGAAATGGAGCAGTTCAGGGCGCGCAGCGCAACGCCCGCCGCGCCGCCCTCAAGCACGCACACGCCGGTCTCACGGTGGGGCGTCCAGGCCAGATCCAACCCTATGAAAACCGTCATCGCGCGATTGTAGGCGGAAGGCGCATCATGGGGGCCAGCCCAACGCCGAGGATCCCGATGCCCGAACTCCTGCCCGCCCTCAGCCAGCGCCGCGCCCGCCGCGCGTTTGAGCCCAGGCCCGTTCAACCAGACCTGCTCAATCTCCTCTGGCAGGCTATCTCTGTTGCGCCCAGCCACGGTAATACGCAGTCCGCCCGGATCCTTCTGGCCGAATCGGCGGAAGTACATGACCGGCTCGTCGCCGCCCTCTCGCCCGGGAACAGCCATTGGGCCGGCGCCGCGCCACACCTCTTCGCCCTCGTCGCCCTGCCAGCCCACGAAACTCCCCAGGAGAACAGCGATGGCACGTTGCGCGACATGTGGCCGTTCAACGCCGGCATCGCCATCGGGAACCTCATGGCCCAGGCGACCTTCATGGGCTTGACCGCCCACCCGATGGCTGGATTCGACGAACCAGCCGTGCGGGCTGTCTTCGGCGCGCCACCCTCCGTCCGGGTGCTGACCGTGGTCGCCGTCGGCTATCCCGGCTCTCCTGACTCCCTGCCGGAAGACCTCGCAGCCAAGGAAACGATGCCCCAGGAGCGCCTTCCCCTGGAACGCATCCTCGCCGTTGACCGCTGGGACCCCGTCCTTGAAGTCAGCGCCCGCGAATGGCGCAAGCAGCAGCAGCCAGCGTAGTCTCCTGCCAATGCAACTTCCCCGGTCCTCCTCTGGCCTTTCCGCCCTGGCTGTCGCGCGGCTCTGCGCCGAGGCCGCCGGCGATATCATCCGCGCCGGCTTCGGCATCACCGGCATCTCCGCCACCAAGGGCCGCGGCAACGTCGTCACCCGGGTCGATTTCGAAGCGGAGCGCCGCACGATGGAAATCCTGGGGCGCGAATTCCCGGACCACGCCATCCTCAGCGAGGAGACCTCGGCCACCACTCGCTCCGACGGCTGGATCTGGGTGGTCGACCCCCTCGACGGCACCAAGAACTTCTCCCGCGCCATCCCTCACTTCGCCTTCAGCATCGCCCTCTGCTTCGCGGGCGAGCCCCTCGTCGCGCTCACAACCCACCCGCTCCTCCGTGACGAATTCGCTGCCGTTGCCGCCAAAGGAACCACGCTCAACGGGGCACGAGCTGCCGTGTCCGGCGCCACTTCGATTCAGGAAAGCGTCATCAGCCTGGACCTTGGCTACGACGACGCCCGCGGAGTCCGGCAGCTCGGCCTCGCCCACGGTCTCTTCCCCGGCGTTCAGGGCATCCGCACCATGGGCAGCGCAGCCCTTGGCTTCGCCTACGTCGCCGCCGGCCGCTTCGATGCGTACATTCACTCCGACCTCGGGCCCTGGGACATCGCCGCCGGCCTCCTCCTCGTCCGCGAGGCAGGCGGCACCGTCAGCGACCGCAACGGCTCCGCCGCCACGATTTGGACGCGCGCCGCGGTCGCCGGCACGCCGCTGGTCCACGACGAACTCGCCCGGCTGGCCGCAACCCTCCCCGTGGACTGATCTGTCTACGCGCGCCGCCGTCAGAACCGCGACCAGCGGGAGCGGGGCGATGGTCACCTGGCAGCAGTCACGGCCGCACCACCCTTTCGTCAGCACCGGGCAGTTGTCGCGCCATCAGAACCGCGAGCAGCGGAGCGGGGCGATTCGGCCAAACCGTCGTGCATCACACGGCCCCCAGGAACACCACCGCCAGCACAACCGTCGATCCCGCAAGCAGCCCAAACAGCCCGTCCCGCCCAAACAGCGCGGTCGCCCGCGGGGCGAGCAGCGCTGTGAACACCGCGTTCACCGCCGCCAGCGACCCAGCGCCCCGCGACTCAAACGTCAGCACAACCACGGCCACCGTCGAGGCAACCCCAAAGAGCGCTACAGCGATGCCACGCGCCCTGAACTCGCCTACGCGCTGCGCCGCGCCCCGGACGCCCACGGTGCGATCCGCTGCGACATCCGGCGCCTGGTTCGCCAGGTGCAGCGCCAGCCCCAACATCGCTCCCAGCGGGAAGATCCACCAGAGCATCCCTCGCCATGCGCCCGCCGCCCAGAACACCCACACGGGGACGAGCGGCAGCGCTATCGCCAACGGCAGCCAGCTCGAAGGGGTCCGCTTAAAGTACACGTCGTATGACAGCCCGCACGCCAGGCCCGCCAGCCCAACCAGCCAGGGCCCTGTCTCCAGCGTCGAGGTGACCAGCAGCCCGCCTCCCGCGCATCCCGCCGCCCCCAGCGTGGCCGTCCGCCGCGACACCACGCCTCGCGGGATGGCCTTCCACGGCTTTGCCGCAGCATCGGCCTCCACGTCGACCACGTCATTCGCTATCCCGATGGCGAACTGAAACAGCAGCATCCCGAGCCCAAGCTGCGCGTACAGTCCGGCCCCCGCACGGGCGTCGGCAACCCGCACGAGTGCGACAGTGAGCCCGGCGACCAGAAACGACGGGAAGGGGTGCACCAACCGCACCGCCGAGACCCACGCAGGTGGCTTTCCCTTCGCCCGGCCAACCGTCCCCTTGCTCACGCGCGGCAGTCTACTCGTTTGCGTCCGCCCGGCGGTCACTGCGATTCCCAGCGGCCCCGCAGCGCCCTACACTCGCACCTAATGAAAGCGGAAATCATCGCCATCGGCACCGAGATCCTGCTCGGCGAAATCATCGATACAAACAGCGCCCACATCGCCCAGCAACTCCCCGAGCTTGGCATCGACCTCTTCTACAAGACGGTCGTCGGCGACAACCTGGGCCGCATCGTCGAAACATTCGAGCGTGCCTGGAGCCGCTCGGACCTCATAATCACCACCGGCGGCCTCGGCCCCACCGATGACGACATGACCCGCGAAGGCATCTCCGCCGTCCTGGGCGAAACGCCCACCGTCGACCCGGACCTCGAGCGCCGCCTCCGCGGATTCTTCGCTGGTCGCGGCTACCCGATGCCCGAATCGAACATCAAGCAGGCCTGGCTCATCCCCAGCAGCCGCGCCCTCCTCAACCCGCGCGGCACCGCGCCCGGCTGGTGGGTGGAAAAGGATGGCCGCATCATCGTCTCAATGCCCGGCGTCCCGCCGGAAATGGAGCGCATGTGGACGAACGAGGTTCGCCCCGAACTCGAACGGCGCTCGGACGGCCAGGTCCTTGTCACGCGCACTCTCAAGACTGTCGGCATCGGCGAGGGTACGGTCGACGAAATGGCCCGGCCCCTCTATGGGACGCCGGACATCGGCATCGGCACCTACGCACGCGCCGACGGCGTCCACCTCCGCATCGGCGCCAAAGGCGCCACCCGCGAAGACGCCTGGCGCCGGATTCGTCCCGTCGAACAGGAGATGGAGCGAATCTTCGGCAGCGCCATCTGGGGTAAGGACGGCGACACCCTGGAGGGCTACATCGCGGACCAGATGCACGCCCGCGGCGCCACCCTCGCAACCATGGAATCCTGCACCGGCGGCCTTCTCTCCAGCATCCTCACGGATGTCCCCGGCGCCTCCGAGTACTACAAGGGCGGCCTCATCACCTACCAGACCCAGCACAAGATCGACGCCGGCGTCCCGGCCGAAGTCATCGAAGAATTCGGGGTCTACTCACCAGAAACCGCAAAAGCCATGGCGCGCGCCGTCTGCAACCGCCTCGGCAGTGACTACGGCATCGGCATCACCGGCCTTGCGGGCGGTGAACCGCCATCTGATTCCCCACCCGGGACGGTCCACATCGGCGTCGCCACACCGGAAGGCACCGAACGCTCGCTCACCATCACGATGAACAGCGGCCGCGCGGCCGTGAAACGCCGTGCCGTCACGACCGCCCTCCTCCTCCTTCGTCGAGCCCTCCTCGACGAAGCGCGGTAGGGGCGGCACAGGAGTCGCGGCCCTCCGCGGCATGGCCGCTGGCGTCAGCAAACGGGACGCCGGCCCAACTCAGCGCACGGCGCTAACCTCGTTCAACCACGCAACCAGCAACCGGTTCACCTCATCCGGCCGCTCCTGCTGCGTCCAGTGTCCGCAACCCTCCAGCATGTGAAGGCCCCGCAAATCAGGCACGGACTCCCGCAGCCGCTCAATCGCCGCCGGGTTCCGCGCGGGGTCACGCGTGCCGGTGATGAACACCGCCGGTTGTGTCACTGTTGCGCCCGCCAGGCGTGCCGATCGCTTCCAGTTCCGCGTCACGTTCCGGTACCAGTTCAACCCACCCGTGAAGCCCGTCTTCTCGAACGCTTCCACATACACCGCGAGGTCGGCCTCTGACAGCCACGACGGCAGCGCCGCCGGCACTGTGATCGAATCGATGAACCGCCCGCCGACGGGAATGGGCTTGAACCGTTCCTCCTTCGGCGCGTCGCCGGAAATGGACCACATGAAGCCCAGCAGGCTGGCCCTCACGTCCGCTGCAAGTTCCGCGTCGGCCACGCCCGGCGTCTGGAAGTAATCGATGTAGTGGACGAAGTCCGGCCCGGCAGCGGCGCGCATCAACTCAAGCGGAGGACGGCTCGCCCGTAGGCTGTACGGCACGCTCAGCGAAGCCACCGCCCGCACCCGTCCGGGATGGACGAGTGCCGCATGCCACACGACCGGCGCGCCCCAGTCGTGCCCGATGAGCACCGCCTGCCGTTCATCCAGCGCATCCAGCAGCCCGGCAACGTCTCCCGCGAGCGAATCCAGGTCGTACGCCTCGACAGCCTCGGGACGGCTGCTGCCACCGTACCCACGCTGATTCGGCAGGATGACCCGATAGCCCGCATCAACCAGCGCAGGCACCTGGTGACGCCACGAATACGCCAGTTCCGGAAACCCGTGGCAAAGTACAATGGCCGGGCCGCTCCCCGCGACAAACGTCTCGATCTCCGCGCCGTTCGTGGGGATGAGCAGCCGCTCCGCGCCGGTAATCATGCGTTCGCCACCACACCGGGATCGTAGGTATCCGTGATGTGGCCCTCAGCCTTCAGCCGGGCATACTCTTCATCGCTCAAGCCGAGGAGTTCCCGGTACACGTACTCGTTATGTTGCCCGAACAGCGCCGGCTCCGTCCTCAAACGCACATCCGACTTCTCGAACCGGTACGGCGGCGACGCGAAGTCGGTCTCCGGGTAGTCGTCCGTGGCCGCAGTCTTGTCCACGCCCCGTTCGCGGCCAGATGAGGGTCTTCCACGGCGTCTTTCGCGCTCATCACCGGCCCCGCCGTCACCCCGGCCGCCTGCAACCCGTGGAAGAGGTCGTACAGGTCATGCCTGGAGGTCCACTCCTCGATCCGTTCCTCAATCTCGTCTTCGGCTGCCGCCCGTCCGGGAGCCGTTTCCAACCCGTTTCGGGTAGCCCACGCCGGGCTCCCCATGAACCGAACCAACGCCTGCCATTCCTCGTCGCTGCGGCAGCTCAGCGCCAACCAGCGGTCGTCCCCCGCGCACTGGAACACTCCGTTCGGCACGAACCCCTCGATACTGCGGTTGCCGATTGAGCCCGAGTCGCGCCCGTTCCAGGCCGCATCCAGCGCCGCCTGCGGGAACATTTGCGCCGAACTCTCCGCCTGGGACAGTTCGATGACCTGGCCTTCGCCCGTGCGGCGGCGATGCCGCAGCGCCGTCATCACTGCAAACGCGCCGTGCATCCCGCCCCAGAAGTCGCCCGCGAAGATCTGGACGTTGCTCGAAGGCGCTGTGTCACGGTAGCCACGCAGCACGGTGGACCCCGCCACGCTGTCGATGTGGGCGCCGTAACCGCGCCCTTCGATGTACTCCCCGGTCCGGCCAAACGCGGGCATGTGGAGGATAACGATGTCTGGCCGTTCGGCGCGGATGGCCGCATCGCCCAGCCCGATCTTCTCCAACGTCCCGAGCGCCAGGTTCTCCGCCAGCACGTCGCTGATGCGGATGAGCGACTTCACGATTGCGAGCCCCTCGGGCCGGCGGCTGTCCACGGTGAACGACTTCTTGTTTCGGAGAACCTGGATGAACGCAGGGCAGTTGTTCCACGGTCTCGGACCCGGTTCGCCATTCGGGTGGCCCGCGATCCAGGGTGGGGCGAACGCCGCCATCATCCGGTTAATCCGCGGCGAAGCCGCCCGCGTCATCGGGTTCCAGATGAACGGGTTCTCCACCTTGATGCACTCCGCGCCCATGTCCGCCAGGTACATCGTCGCGGTCTGCCCGGCCCAAACGGCCGTGAAGTCACAGATTCGTATCCCCGCCAGCGGCAAATACTCGTTCATCCCGCTACCCCTTGCGACTTCATCCGGCTGATCTCCGCTGCCGGGTACCCGGCCTCCGCGAGGACACCATCGGTATGCTCACCCAGCATCGGCGCCGCCTGCCGGATTCGCCACGGCGTCTTCTCGAACACGTAGGGCCGCCCGAACATCGGCAGCGTCCCCAGGATCTTGTGGTGGACCTCCGTCCAAAGTCCGCGTTCGCGGAACACGGGGTCGTTCGCCAGGTCCATGGCGGTGAGCACCGGCGCGACCATCGCGTGCGCGCGCCGTGCTTCCGCCCAGACTTCGAGTTTCGTCCTTGTCAGCATCCACGGATAGACGATGGCGTCCGCCTCCTCCTTGGCCGCCGGGCTCATTGCGAAGGCGGGGTCCAGCCACTTCGGGCCCCGCAGGGCGTCGTCGTCGATCATCTCCACGAACCGGAGCCAATAGCTTCCCGACGTCGCGGTAACCTCAACGTAGCCGTCGGCGGTCGGGTAGATGCCGCCCGCCACGCCTGCACTCGGACCCGCCGCCCGCTCCTGGAGCCGGCCGCTGAACCGATACGCCAGGATCGCCGCGCTTCGCCGGTCGATGCTGTTTATCTGGGTGTCGAATAGGGCGAGGTCAACGTGCTGACTTACGCCGTGGACCTCCTTCGCGTGGACGGCCCCCATCGCAGCCACCGCGCCCATCGCCCCGCATTGCAGCAGCGCCGCCGTCCCTCCGAGTTTCAGCGGTTCGCGGTCCAGCAGGCCGTGGCTGAACATCTCGCCGCCCATCGCGAACACTACGGTGTCGGAAAGCTTGTAGTCCCGGTAAGGCCCCGTATGCCCGAAGTTCGTCATGCTCAGCACCGAAACGTCCGCCCGTGCCCGGAGGGCCTCGTACGTCGTCCCCAGCCGCTCCTCCTGCGCCGGTGAGAAGCTCTGAACGACCATGTCCGCCAGGCGCGCGATCCGGTAGAGCGCCTCCCGGCCGGCCTCGTTCTTCAGGTCGAGGACGACTGACTCCTTGTTCGTGTTCAGAAACTGGTAGGTCGCGCTCCGCTCGGTACCCGGCTGATCGTGAAGGGCCGGCCCGAGGCTCCTTGCAGCGTCGCCACCCGGCTTCTCAACCTTGATCACCCGCGCGCCCATGTCGGCGAGCAGCTTCGTGGCGTAAGGGCCCGCGATCTGCGAGGTGAGGTCGAGTACCGTCAGGCCTTCGAGTGCGTCCAAGCAGCCGGCTCCAATCAGGGTCTCCCCGGCGACTCTACGCGAGACTGTCCGAACGGTCAGGCTGGTTGCCGCTGCACCGCCGCCGTCCGCGCGGCCAACCACACCACCGGGAGGGATGCCCCGATAATCACAATCCCAACCAGACCAAAGGCCTGGCGCACGCCGATGGCTTCGACGAGCGGCCCCGCACCCGCGAATCCGGCCACCGCGGCGAACGATGCTGCCATCGCAACGAGGCTCATTACGCGCCCACGGAAGGCGTCCTCGGTCTCCTGTTGCAGGTAGCTTGCGAGGCCAACCTGCATCCCAACCACCCCAGCACCCATCAACGCCATAGCCAGCGAGGCCACGGCCATCCCGGGCGCCGCGCCCAGGAGCGCGGCGGAAAACCCGGTCACGAGGAGCGACCCGGCTCCGGCCGCCAGCAGCCGGAGCCGCTGACCGAGGGCAAGAAAACACGCCGCCAGCGCCAGCGCCCCGGCCCCTTCAACGGCCAACAAGATCCCGTAGCGGTTGTCTGGCAGGTGCAGCTCTTCCGAAACCAGCGTGATTGTCCCGGCGTTCACCACCGGGCCAGCGAGGCTTACGATGCCAATCGCGGCGATTACAACCCGGAGGTTCATCCGCCGCCGCGTGTAGGTGATCCCATCGGCAGCGGCGCGAAACGGCGAGTGTGCCACCCCATCGCGGCCCGGCGCCGGCCCGATGGAGTTGATGAGCACGATCAGGCCGCCGGAGACGAGGAACGTCGCAGCGTCCGCCGCGAGCACCAGTTTGACGCCGCCAACCGTGATCAGACCGCTGGCCGCCGCCGGGCCAACGATCTGAGCGAGTCGCGTAGCCAGCCGGATGGCGCTGTTCGCCCGCGCAAGCCCCTCGTCACCCGCCAATCGGGGGAGCAGCGCCTCCCCCGCGGGGCGGTGAAACGTGCTGACGACCGCGACCGCGATCACGGCCGCATACACCGCCGGCAACGTGTAGCCCATCGCAACGGCCATCAGACACAGCAGCAGCGCCGCCGCGTTCACGAGGTCCGCGATCATCATGATCCGCCGCCGGTCGTAGCGGTCCGCGACAACCCCGGCGAACGGTCCGAGGAGCACGACCGGGATTGCCGCAAGGCCGAGGAGCAGGCTCACGGCGGTGGTTGAGCCGGTCTCGCGGAAGACAACGATCGCCCCCGCCGTCAGCAGGACCCAGTCGCCCGCGACAGAAATGCCCGCGCTGCCGATGAGATAGCGAAGCCCGCTCGCAGCGGCGGTCCCGCTCGCCGGTGTCATGCCCGGCGCCGCACTCGCCATGGAACCTCCTCACCTGATATCTGGAGCTTACGCTTCCACAGCGGGCAATTGTGCGTCCTGCCCGTCTTGGCTTCAATGCTGTCCGGCGCGGTCTCGGGTAGGCTTAGCGTGGCGCTCCATGCCGTCATCGGAGGGTACCCTTTGTCCGACCGCGTTGTTGGCCCGCTCCGCCACTCCCGCCAACCCCTGACAGACGGGTTGAGGGCACTCCAACTTGCCGCAACCGCGGTCGACTCGGCCGCCCCGCCGGCCGCCCTTGCCGCACTGGATGCCGCCGCCGCATACCTCAACGCGACCTTCCTCCCCGCCGCCGCCGCCGAGGAGTTCACGCTGTACATCGCCGTTGACGGTCTCTACGGGGCAATCGATGCAACTGGCGTCATGAGGGTGCAGCACGCGACCATTCGCGCGATGGCGGGCGACCTCGACAAGGTCGTAACCGCCGCCCGCGCCGACACCGGCCCGGCAGCCTACAGGGAGTATCTCCTCCCTCTGCTGCACGGCCTTTACGCCCTCATCCGCGCCCACCTGGAAGCGGAAGACGATGTCTACCTCGCCCTCCTCGACGACCACGTCAGCGAGTCACAGGTGGGTGTCATCGTCGATAACATCGAACGCATCGTCAGCGCCCGTCGCGAAGCATCCACCGCCAGGCCCTGAACGCAACCCCGTTTTGGCGGTAGAATCGGCCCGCCACCACGGCAGGGGAGTCACATGCCTGGACCGCTCGAAGGCCTTCGCGTCCTCGAACTCGCCACGGGCGTCGCCGGTCCATACTGCGGCAAGCTCCTCGCGGGACTCGGCGCCGAAGTCATCAAGCTTGAACCGCCGGGCGGCGACCCCTCCCGCCTGGCAGGCCCCTTCCCCGGCGACTCTCCCGACCCCGAACGCTCCGGCCTGTTTCTCCACCTGAACACCGGCAAGCGCGGCGCCACTGCAGCGGTCTCCCCGGCTTTGATTGACCGTGCCACCGGGGAACTCCTCGCCGGCGCCGATATCATGTTGATCGGCCATCGTCCGGCCGAACTAAGCGCCGCCGGCGTCGAACTCGGACCACTCCTCTCCCGGTTTCCGCGCCTGATCGTGACGAACGTGAGCAGCTTCGGCCTCACGGGCCCTTACGCGGACTACCTCGGTGGCGAGCTCATCGCCTACGCCCTCGGCGGCTACATGATGCTCACCGGCTCTCCGGACCGTGAGCCCTTGAAGGCCTATGGAGACCTCGTCCAGTACCAGGCCGGCGGCCACGCCGCTCTTGGCACCCTCGCCGCCCTCTTCGCCCGCGAACGGACCGGCCGGGGCCAACTCGTCGACGTCTCCGCCATGGAAGCGGCCACGTTCCTCCTCGGCGGCGTGGAGCAGCAGGCCTACTTCTACGGGCGCGTCGCCCGTCGCAACGGCACGCGACTCCTTGGTTTTCCGCCGGAGCACTCCTATCCGTCCACCATCCGCCCTTGCGCGGACGGCTTCGTCCACTGCCACTCGAACAACCGCTACCTGGACCTCCTGGCGGCGCTGATCCCCGACGGCCGCCTCCTCGACCCGGAAGTCCTCCATGCCCAGATGGGCCACGCCGACGAGATCGACGCCATCATGGACGCCTGGCTCGCCGACAAGACCCGCACAGAGATCGTGGAGCGCGCCCAGGAGATCCGCCTCCCGTTCACGGAGGTGATGGAGCCGGGCGAAGTCATGGCGGACCCGCATCACCAGGAACGCGGCAGCTTCGTCGGAGTCAACCACCGCGCCGGGGGACGGTTGTCTCAACCGGGCGCCCCGTTTCGCATGTCCGCAACGCCCTGGAAGACCCGGCCGGCGCCGCCGCTTTCAGCGCCGTCCGCGCGAATCAACTGGATGTCCGTCCCCCTTGATGCGCCCACGCTTCCTGCCGCGGGAGGCGGCACCCGCCCGCTCGCGGGCTACCGCGTGCTGGACTTCACGAACGCGGTTGCGGGCCCGATCGCCTCGTCACTTCTCGGCGTCCTCGGCGCGGAAGTTGTCAAAGTCGAATCCCCGTTCGCGCGGCCAGCGAAGGCCTCCGGCACCGCCCCGTTGAAGGAAGGCGCCGAGGACCTCAGCTACAACCGGATCATGCTCTACAACAACCTCAACCACTCCAAGAAGGGCGTGGCCCTCGATGTCTCCCGGCCCGAAGGGCGCGAGGTATTCCTGAAAATGGCCGCCCACGCGCATGCGGTCGTCCAGAACTTCTCGCCCCGTGTCATGGGCAACCTCCGCCTGGGCTACGAAGCGCTATCTGAAGCCAACCCCAACGTCATCCTCACCTCCATGCCCGCCTTCGGCCTCACAGGCCCTTACAAAGACCGCGGTTCCTACGGTCCCGGCGTGGACGCCATGAGCGGGCTCTCCCACCTCACCGGCTACGAGGACGGCCCCCCGATGAAGCCGGGCAACTTCTTTTGCGACCAGAACGCCGCCGTCCTCTCTGCTTTCGCGACCATGGCGGCGCTCTGGCATCGCGCCCACGGCGGCCCCGGCCAGCACGTCGAACTCGCCATGATCGAAGGGGAGTTCCAGATCCTCGGCGACGCCTACATCGATTTCGCCATGAACGGCCGCGAACGCAGGAGGACGGGCAACCGCCATCCCCGGATGGAGCCGCACGATGTCTTCCGCTGCCGTGGCGAAGACGCCTGGGTCGCCATTGCAGTGGTAAATGACGCCCAGTGGGCTCGACTCGCGCAGCTCATTGAGCGCCCTGACCTGGCCGGAGACGCCGCACTGTCCACGCTCGAAGGCCGCCAACAGCACCGCAATCGCATCCACGCGGCCATCATCTCGTGGACGTCCGGTCGCGACAAAGTCGAAGCCCAGGACGCCCTCCAGGGCGCTGGCGTCCCCGCGGCGGCGGTCCTCGACGCCGCTGAAATCCTGCGCAACCTACATGTCCTCGCCCGCAACGGCTTCGAATACGTCGCTGTCCCTGACGTGGGGCCAACGCCCTACCCCCGGCCCGCCTTTATCCTCGGCGGCACGCCCGTCCCCCTCCAAACACCCGCCCCACGCTTCGCCCAGGACAACGACACCGTATTCGCGAACATCGCCGGACTCACGCCACAGGACATCGCGGCGCTCGAAGCCTCCGGCGTCACCTCGAGCGTCCCCCGCGGCGTATCTCACT
>PNKC01000025.1 GCA_013822275.1 Anaerolinea sp.
TCTATGCCTCAGCGACGGGTTTCGGACCGAATGGCCCCCGCGCCCAACTCGCTGCCATGGACATGGTGGCGCAGGCGGCCGGCGGACTCGCCTGGGCGAACAGCGTGGGCGACGAGCCATGGCCCGCCGGCCCGACGGTGGCCGACCAGACGGGATCGCTGGTGCTCGCCGCGGGGATCCTGGCCGCGCTTTTCCAGCGGCTCCGCACGGGCGAGGGCCAGAAGGTCGACGTTTCGCTTCTTGGATCACAGATGACGCTGCAGGCCTGGAGCATCGCCCAATTCTTCCTGACGGGGGAACGTCCGCGGGGAGGCCGGGAGGGCTCGTCGTCGCCCATTTTCACGCTCTACCGGGCGAGCGATGCATGGCTCGCGATCGCCATCATCGACGAACGCCAGTGGCCGGTGCTCTGCGCGCTGGTCGGTCTTCCTCGACTGGGGGAGGATGAGCGGTTCGCAGGACGTGCTGCCCGGGAGTTGAACCGGCCCCAACTGACCCGTCTGCTGGACACCGCGTTCGCGGCCAAGCGCCGCGGGGAGTGGTTGGGCATCCTCGAAGCAGCCGATATTCCCTGTGGCCCTGTGAACGGCTACGACGACCTGGCCAGCGAGCCGCAAGTGGCGGCGAACCGCTACCTGCGCGAGATCGACGTGCCCGGGCACGGCCCGATGCGAGTGGTGGGGCCGTCAATCGAACTGAGTGGCACGCCCGCTGCCTTCGGGCAGGCCGCGCCCGACCTGGGCCAGCACACCGAAGAGGTCTTGCTCGAACTTGGCTACGACTGGGCCGAAATCGCTCGCATGCGAGAGGAGCGAGTGATCCTGTAACGGTCCGACGCGGTATGCACAACATGCCTGGCCCGCCCGCCACGGGCCGGGAGGCCGTGCTTAAGACCATTGAGAGCTTCCTCAAGGGCTGGCAGCGCACCGAGTGGGAGATCGTGAACCTGGCCGCCTCCGCCACCCGGGCCCCGTCCACTCGATTGCCACTTTCGAAGGTGACTACCCCTGCGGCCGGTTGCTGAATCCGAAACGTTCGTGCGATCCGACTCCGTCCGTCCGTGAGTGACAGGCGCCACCCACACGACACCGATTGCCCTCCTACTTGGGCTTCTGCGAGATACCGAGGATGACCTCGACGGGCTCATACGGGCTCGAATTCGGTAAGGGTAAGGATCGAAATGACACTCTCAAAGCGAATGGTATTCATTGTGGCGGCGGCCGCCCTGATGTTCTTTGCGGGGCTCGCAACCCAGGGCATCGATGCAGCCGACGCAGCGGCCCCGGAAAAGGCCATTCCCCCGATAGAAACGCTTGGCAGCACTTGGTCGTGACACCGATGAAAGCGCCATCAGCTCGCCACTGTCAACGCGGCACCTCCTGGGGTTATAGCAGTTCCAAGAGATGGTCAGCCTCCAGGTATTGAAGGCGTACTCGCGACGCCAGGAGACAGCATTCGACCAGTGCTCTGCGGATTGGATCGTAGTGCACTGGCGACAGGACGGGCCGGCGCGGGCATGTTCCTCCGGCCATCTTCCTGATCGCCATCACGCTGCTCTCCGCCATTCGTCTCAGCGGGCAACTATCAACGTGTACGTCTCTGCGACCTTGACGACCGTCCCGAGGAGTTTGAACTTGGGGGTCAATCCCGCGCCAGGTCCGCGGACTGAGCCGAGTCACGTCCAGATTCGGAAATCTGGTAGCAGGGGGGAGACTTGAACTCCCGACCTCACGATTATGAGTCGTGCGCTCTAACCAGCTGAGCTACCCTGCCATGCGCGCCGCGCGAACTTTCAATCTAGCAACGGGCGGTGTACCGGGCAATGAATCGAAGGGCTACCCGGCGGTCGCGGCGTCCCGAGGGTCCACGCGATGGAGGCGCCAGGACACTCCTTCCTCCGTGAAGTCGACGACGGAGGCCCACCCTGCGCGCTTGTTCGCATCGGAGAGGGGCATGGGCGCGCCCGAGTAGATGGCCGTGGCGCCGCCGCAGCTCACGTCGGCGTGCGGTTCCCAGTGTCCGAAGGCGAGGTAGTCCCAATGGCCAGCGGCGGCCGCAATTTCGGACTCCTGCATCAGGAGTGAGCGGTGCATTTCGCCCCCTTCGCGGACGAAATGACCGTGGGCGATGCCGAGGTGCCAGCGGTTGTCGATGCGCCGCGGCAGGCCTTCAAGGGGCTTGAAATGCCAGTCTGAGTCCAGGTAGGCGCGGCCCCAGGCGACGAGGTCAACGCCTTCCGGTTCGTAAACCTCACCGGGGTGGCTGCGGTAGATGTGGAGTCTGTGGGCGATAGCCTCCATGTCGTAACGCCAGTAGAGGGAGCCGGGGTCCATTGGGTCGTGGTTGCCTGGGAGGAGGAGCGTCTGGCCTTCGAACCGCCGGATCTGCTCCGCCGCGAACGTCACTGTGGATTCATCCACGCGGCCGTTGTCGAAGAAGTCTCCCGCGATGACCAGTATCTGGGCCTCCTGGTCGTTGGCGAGGTCGATTACGCGCGTGAAGGTGTGGCGGATGAGGTCGCGCCGTTCAGCCCACTTCGAATCGCCGCTGCCTTCGTAGGCGCCGAGGTGGACATCCGAGGTGTGGACCAGCCGCAGCGGCTTTCGATCAGCCACCCTGGCCGCTCATCGCGGCGAGCTGGCGCGAATGGTCTTTGGCGTGGATGCGGAGGAAGAGGAGCCATTCCCGCCAGTTGAGGTCGCCAAAGAAGGGGTGCTTCCATTTCAGTTCGAGGTTAGCGCCCGGGTCGGCCGCGCGGACGTGTTCGTAGAGGGAGTCGATCGCCTCGGCATGTTTCGCCAGGATGGCTTCTCGATCGGTGGGCAGGTCGGGCTCGGAGTTGGAGGGGAGTGTGCCTTCGAGGGCGGCGAAGAGGACCTGTTGGGCGACGTGCATGTTCGAAGCGGCGGCGTGGCGAAGGCAATCCATCGGGGACCACTCTTCGCCGGGCGGGATGGTGGTGAGGGCGGCAGTTGGCACGCCGCGCGCGGCCGAAGCGAGTTCGTCCATGCCTTCCTGGACGCGCCTTATGAGTTCGTCGATCGTCCGCTGCGCTGCCTGCTGTTGAAGGTAGCTGCGGATCCGGGCCTGTTCATCCTGTGGTTGAGTCACGGGGATGTCCTTTCGTTAGCCGGGGGCGAGCGTGCTGGCCGGGCGGTGGACCGACAAAGCGAGGCTGCCGAGCAGCAGCCGTTTGTCCGTGAGTGGTTCGAACCCGGGCCCCGGTGACGGGTGCCAGGCGTGATCGACGACGTAAAGGTGGCCACCGGGGGCGAGGTTCCGGTGCGCCTCTATGAGTGCCGGTTGGCGAGCGGGAGCGGGCAGGTGGCCGAAGTAATGAATCGCGACCACGGCGTCGAAGGCGGGTTCGTCCCAGGGAAGCGCGCTCCCGTCGGCGTGGATGAGCTCGACGCGGGGCGTGGCGTGGTTGCGGCGTTCGGCGCGCTCCAGCATGAATGGCGAAAGGTCCGCTCCCGTGAGGTGCGCCCGGGGGAACTCTTCAGCCAGCGCTTCGAGAGCGCGGCCCGGCCCGCAGCCAAGTTCGAGGATATCCTCGGGCTTGTGAGGCCGCATCAGTTCGGCCAGCCGTCTCAGGACGTGCGCTTCGCGAGTCACGTTGTAGAGGCGGCGGATAACGGCCTCGTAGCCGGTGGCGCCGCGGCGCGAAAGGTACCCCTCCGGCAGGAAGTGCCAGTGCTGAAGGTACCAGCGCGGGTAGGCAATCCCCGGGTTGCTGCGCGGCGAGCGGGACGCATCGGCGATGCAGCGGCGTGCGAGAGACGGGCGCATGGGCTTGAGCATCCTGCCGATCCTAGTGCCGCCAGAGGGTTGTGTCACGAGACCTGAACGGCCCCGGGCCGTAGAATCGGCCCAATTCGAAACTGAGAGGCGAAGCATGATCACCATTGTCGCGAAGCTCCAGGCGGCGCCTGGCAAGGAAGCTGAGCTCAAAGAGGCGCTCACGAAGATGGTCGCGGCGGTGAAGGCGAATGAAGCCGGGGCGGTGCCGACGTACTCCCTGCACGTGGCGAAGGATGACCCCACCACGTTCCTTTTTTACGAACAGTACGCCAGCGCGGAAGCCCAGGAAGCTCACGGCAAGACGGCGCACATGGCGGAGCTCGGCGGCAGCCTCCGGGGTGTCCTTGCCGGGCGTCCGGTGATCGAGTCGTACACCCAGATCGCGGGCGTGCAGTAGGTACTTCTGGGTGGCGAGACCGCGCGCGTTGCTCGTAGATCGGCCCGCGCGCAGTCTCAATGCCGATGGACTTCTTCCGCGCGGCGATCCTTGGAATCGTCCAGGGACTCTCGGAGTTCCTCCCAATTTCGTCCTCCGGCCACCTCATCCTCGTCCCGGCGTTGTTCAAGTGGGATGACCAGGGGCTGGCGTTCGACGTCGGCTTGCACATGGGCACGCTCCTTGCCCTGCTCGCCTACTTCTGGCGCGATTGGCTGAAGATGTTTGGTTCGGGACTCATCGACCTGAAGGACCACCAGCTCCGGATGCGTTCGTACCGCCAGGAGAGCCAGCTCCTCTGGTTGATCGCGCTCGGTTCGCTGCCGGCCGCCGTGGTGGGCCTTCTGTTCGAAAGCTGGTTCGAAGACAACGTGCGTCAGCCATGGCTTGTTGCGATCACGCTCGCCGTGGTCGGCACGATCATGCTGCTGGCGGACCGGCAGAGCCGGCGGGACCGCGAGATGAGAAGCGTGGGCGTGGTGGACGCCGTCCTGATCGGCCTGGCGCAGGCCTGCGCCCTGATCCCGGGCGTTTCACGGTCTGGCGCGACGATGAGCATGGCCCTCTTCCGCCACCTCAGCCGCGACGCAGCGGCGAGGTTCGCGTTCCTTCTCGGCACGCCGGCGTTTGTGGGGGCGGCGATCTTGAAAGCCCCCGACATCTCCGATGCGACAGGGCGAGAGTACGGGGAGCTCGCCATTGGTTTCGCCGCCTCCGCAATCGTGGGATTCGCTGTCATCCACTGGTTGCTGCGCTTCCTGCGGACGCGAAGCCTGATGACCTTCGTCGTTTACCGGTACGGCGTGGCTGTGGTGACGCTGGTCATTGGCGCCATCCGAGTCGCCTGAGCGCGATGCGGCGTAGAATCCACCCCACAACAACCGTAAGGAGGCCATATGGTCCTCGAGAAACTGCGCCTGGATGGGCCGCCGCGGCGGGTGGCGATCGTCACGGGCGGGAGCCGCGGTCTCGGCAAGGCGATGGCGATCTCGCTGGCTGAAGCCGGGGCCGACGTCTGCATTGCCAGCCGGACGATCTCGCAGCTCGAATCGGCCGCGACCGAGATCGAAGCGGCCTGCGGGCGCCGGCCGCTGGTCGTCCCCACCAACGTCCAGAAGAGCGGCGAGTGTGACGCACTGATCGCGCGCACTATCGACCAGTTTGGCCGGCTGGACATCATGCTGAACAACGCCGGGATTGGCGACCGCCGCGGTGCTGGCAGCCGGATCACCGACCTGGAAGACGCCGACTGGCTCGACACCATCGAGGTGAACCTCCACAGCACGTTCTACTGCTCCCGCGCCGCCGCACGGCACATGCTGGAGCGAGGGGAAGGCGGCGTGATCGTTAACGTCGCGAGCGGTACGGCCCTCCGTTCGGCGCCCCAATCGTTCGGCTACGCAGCGGCGAAGGCCGGCGTGATTTCGCTCACGAAGAGCATGGCGGCCGCGCTTGTGGGCGAAAACATCCGCGTGAACTGCATCATCCCCGGCTACGTCCAGCAGCACCCGCCAGGCAACCAGGAAGAGGCGGACCGCGTGTTGACGCGAGGGAAGTTCATCACGGCGCGGCGGCTTGGCGAGGCATGGGAGCTTGGCCCGCTGGCCGTGTTCCTCTGCTCGGACGCTTCGAGCTACGTCACAGGCGAGTCGTTCGTCATCGATGGTGGCGGCCTCGCGGGCGGCATCGCGCCGACCGGGTTCAAGGTGGAGGCGACCAATGGTTGAATGGGAACGGAAGCCCGGCTTCGATTTGAGTGGCAAGAAGGCGCTGGTTGTGGGCACGGGCAACCCGTTGGGCCGGGCCGTGGCGCTCGCCCTCGCAGAGGCCGGGGCCGGCGTCGCGGTTGCGTCGGCGACGCTTGACGGTGACGAGGTGATGGAGGCGAAGCGCATCGCGAAGGAGGTCGCGAAGCTGGGCCGGGAGACGTTTTCGCAGGGCTGGGATGTGACGCTGCCGACCAATGTCCAGGTGGGCCTCAAACAACTTACGAAGGAGTTCGGCCACCCGACGATCCTGGTCTACAACGCCGACGCGCCGCTGGCGAAGGCGATCGAGAAGACCAGTGACTCGGAGTTCGCGCAGGTCCAGCAGGTGAACATGAGCGGCGCCTTTTACAGCGCCCGTTCGTTCTTGAAGGAGTTTCCAGCAGGCCAGGGCGCCGGGAGGATGATCTTCCTGACAAGCATCTTTGGCGAGCGGGGGATCGAGAGCATGGCTGCCTATACGGCCGCGAAGGCGGGCGTACGCGGCTTGAGCGCCGCGCTCAGCCAGGAACTGGGCGAACGGGGAATCACGTCCAACTGCATCTCGACCGGCTGGATGGACTGGACCCCCGGCCGGGGACCGGAGGAGATGGGTGCGAACCGCCTCCTTCGCTTCATCCCGATGCGGCGCTTTGGCCATGCGGACGAGGTTGCGGCGCTTGCGGTGCTGCTCGCTTCTGATGCGTCCGGGTACATGAACGGGCAGGTGTTCCACGTTGACGGCGGCGTCAGCCAGCATCTGTAGAAGAGATGGCCGCCTCGAAGCCGCTTGCCGTCCGGGTACTGGAGCGGCGGAAGATCCCGCATCAGCTCTTCGAGTTCGATTCAAGTATCCGGTCAGCCGAGGAGGTTGCCCGGTCTACTGGGATGCCCCCGGCGCAGGTGTTCAAGACGCTGGTGATCGAGCAGGACCCGCCCAGGGGAAAGCCGTACCTCGTCATGATGCCATCGACCGCGGAGGTGGACCTGAAAGTGCTGGCCGCCGCGGTCGGGGTGAAAAGGCTCAAGATGGCGAGCCATGCCGAAGCCGAACGGCAGACGGGGCTGCAGGTGGGCGGGATCAGCGCGCTCGCGCTCCTCAATCGCGGGTTCGGCGCGTTGATCGATGAGTCCGCCCTGGCCTTCGCTTCAATCCTGATAAGCGCCGGCCAGCGCGGCATGGATGTGAGCCTGGGCGTGGCTGACCTGCTTGAGCTGACCGGGGCGAAGCCCGTCCGGTCTCATTGACGCCGGGGTTCGGCGGCGGGCGCGAGCATCGCGGCGATGTCGGCTTCTTCGGCGAGGACGATAGCGACGTCGCCGTCGTGCAGGACGGAATCATTCCTCGGGCCGACTTCGAGGTCGCCCTTGCGGTGACGAATGCCCAGCAGGGTGGCGTTCGAAGCACCGGCGATAAGTTGCCCAACCGTAAGGCCGGCGATGCCGTTCTCGCTGTTCGCTTCGAACTCGGTGAGGATGAGGTCGCCATGGCGCCCGCTGGCAAGGGTGTCCATAAAGTCGGCAGCGAGCGGCTGGAGGGCGGTGAGGACCATCCGGCGGCCCCCCAGGCTGTAGAGCGAGAGGACGCGGTCGGCGCCCGCCAGGCGGAGCTTCTCTTCGTTGTGGGGGTAGCCGACGCGGGCCACGACGAAGCAGTTGGGGTTGATCGATTTGGCCGTCAGGGTGATGTAGGTATTCCCGGAGTCGCTGTCGCTTGCAGCGAGGAGGCAGCGGGCGCGGTTGATGTTCGCCTCGTTGAGGATGCGTTCGTCCGATGCGTCGCCCGCGATGACGAGGTAGCCGAAGGCGCGTGCGCGGTCCACCTCCTCGGGCGTTTGCTCGATGATGACAAAGTCCACGCCGCGCTCGCGCAGTTCGCGGGCGATCTCATGGCCTACGCGGCCGAAGCCGCAAAGGACGTAATGGTTTTCGAGTTGTTCAATCCGCATGGCGATTCTCCGCTGGTAGAACCGGCTGCGAAGGTCGCCTTCCAACGCCAGTTCCATGATCTGAGTGAGGGTGTAAAGGACGGTGCCCACGCCGAAAAGGATGAGCGCCACCGTGAAGAGCTTCGTCCTGGTATCGAACTCCGTGACCTCGCGGAAACCCACCGTGCTCAGCGTTGTCACCGTTTGGTAAAGGGCATCGACGAAGCCCATGTCCGTGAGCAGCATGTAGCCGGCCGTGCCCACGGCAATCACCCCGAAGAAGACGAGGAGCACAATCTGGAGGCGTTGAGGAAGATAGGCGTTGAGGCTAGGGCGGCGCATTCCGTCCGGATTATAGAGGCGACCCGGCCGTGGCCTCTGTACGATGCCCGCGGAGGGACGCGATGGCTGTAACAAACGCGAGCGGTTGGGAGATCTTCCACGAAACGCATGGCGACCGGGCGAATCCGCCATTGCTGATGGTGCTTGGCCTTTCGCACCGCCTCGCCCATTGGGGCACGCTCCCGGGACTGCTGGCCGCACGGCTGTTTGTGGTGACCTTCGACTGCCGCGGGATGGGGGCGAGCGAACGCCGCGATGAGGCGTACACCGTGGACGACGAGGTTGGCGACATGGTGGCGGTGCTGGACGCCGTGGGCGTGGACCGGGCAGCGGTGCATGGGCGATCGCGCGGCGGGATGCTGGCGCAGGAGTTCGCCCTGCAGCATCCGGAGCGGACGGCCGCGCTGATCCTCAGCGGCACGTCCCATCGCGGTCCCGGGTCGGTCGGGTCCACGGAGCGCGTGAACGAAGCGATGCGGATCACGCCGGAAATGACGCGGGAACAGATTTTTGCAGGCCAGGATGAAGCGATGGCCGCGCCGGGCTGGCGGGAGCGGGACCCGGACGCGTTCGCCTACTGCCTGGCGACAGACCTCGAGGCTCCGCCACGCCGTTTCGCGGTCGAGCGGCAAAGCGCCGCGGTGGCCGCCTGGAGCAGCTACGAGCGGTTGCCCAGGCTACGGGTACCCGCGCTTGTCCTCTGTGGTGAAGACGACGGGATGGTGCCGCCGGAGAACAGCCGCCAACTGGCGGAGCGCATCCCGGGCGCGAAGCTGGCCATCATCCCGCAATGCGGGCACCTGCCGATGCTGGAGAAGCCCCGGGAGGTCGCCGCGCTGGTGTTCGATTTCCTCGGGGTGTAGTTACTTCAGCAGTTCCAGATAGCGGCGTTTCATCCAGTCGCCCCTGGCGCGGTATTCGGCGGCGGTGGAGAGACTTCCCTTGCGCCCCGTGGCGCGACCGTAGGCGAGGTTGAGGGCGGCGTGGTGGTTCTCGCCGCGCCCCATCTTCCGCGCCCGCTCTTTCGCTGCCCGGTTCGTCCAGGCCTTGCAGTACTCCACCGCTTCCTGCATCTCAGCGGCGAGGTCCACCACCTGCACGGGGGCCGCCCGCGGGGAGTCGGAGGTTGGCTTCGGCGAGGCGACGCCGAACATGGTGAGCTGCTGGCCTTCGAGGAACCGGCCGGTGTGGTCCAGGTAGGCGTCTCCCGCCTCCGTGACGTCCAGGATTTCCGGCAGATCCCGCTCTGCTTCGTCCGGTTGTGGATCGAGATCGTCCAGGTCGTGGTCGCTCTCGTACTCAACGTCATTCCCGGCGCGCTGCTGGATCGAGGCGGGAGGCATTTCGCGTTCCAGGTGCTCGATGATCGAGCCAAGGCGCGGGTCGCGGCCAATGAATACGTTCAGCAGGTTCTGCGAGGCCGGCAGCCGGTGGTTGAAGCGCAACCCGCGTCCGAGCTGCTGGATCACGGGTTCGCGGCTGAAGACCGCGTCGAGCTTCAAGAGCACGCTGACGGTGGGAGCATCGAAGCCCTCGCTGGCCTTCTTCACCTGGATCAGCACGTCATACCGGCCCGCGTGAAAATCGGTCAACCGGTTCGCGTTCTCACTGTCGCTGATCTCGGCGCTGTGGACGACGACGCAGCGCAATGAGGAGTGCCAGCGGCCGAAGAGCCGGTAGAGATGGTTCGCGTGTTCCGTGGTGGCAGCGAACACGAGGCCCTGGTGTTGCCCTTTGGCGGCAGCGATCTTCGTCTGGAGCGTGGTAGCGAATTCGCGCACGAGGGGGGCGACATAATCTTCGTTCCAGCGGAGTTGCTGCCGTACGCAGCGCTGGTCGAAATCGGGCAGTTCGGCCATCTCGGAGGCGGTGAACTCGTACACCTCGCCCTCGGAGTTGCGAAGCTCCACGGCATAGTCCTTCATCTGCATGGTGAGGTGCTTGAGGATGGCGCCCTCTTTCCAGGCCTGGCGCATGGAGACGTGCAGGAGCGGGTCGATGACCACGCCGCCCTCGTCTGCCGGGAGGTAGCGCACGTTGGCGATGGCTTCCCGGTCCAAACGGACGGGCGTGGCGGAGAGGAACAGTCGCGAAGCGACCGGCAGTTGGGCGAGGGCGGCGGCCCAGGACCCGCTTTCGCTGAGGTGATGCGCTTCGTCACAAACGAGGTGGACGCGACGGTCCTTGCAGAGGTTCGCGTAGATGGCGGGTGCGGCGGCAACCTGCTGGTAGCTGGCGACGATGAAGTTGGCGCCGCTGCCGCGGATTCGCCCGGCGGTGGCGTTTTCGGCCAGGATCTTGCGGATGGGGCGGCTGCTGCCGACGACGCCAAGGGCGCGCTCCACGCCGCCGTACACCTGGCTCCGAAGGACGTCCGTCGGCGTTAGGTAGAGGCAGGTGTCCGCGCCCACGACGCCGGCGGCGACTTCGAACGAGCCAACTCCGATGACCGTCTTGCCATAACCAACCGGCACGACGACGAGCTCAGTCCTTGAACCATCGCGCAGGGCGGTTGCCCAGCGGCTGAGGGCTTCCGCCTGGCCAGGGCGGAGGCGTTGCGTGGCTCGGGGCTGCGCGGGGGGCGATGTCACGCGGGACGAGACTCCAGCTGGGAAGGACTTCGCCTCAGCCTACGGCGGTGCATGCCGTAGTGTCCGGGTTCGGGGACGCGACGAAGTGTCATTGGTGCCCGTTGTCAGTCGTTCGAGGTGAGCGGGATGAATGTCCGGAACGTCAGCACGGGCGCGACGGCGCCCGCCCCCGAGGTGGTGGCGGGCTTCGCCACTTCCTTGCTGAGGAAATCCGCGGCGACCCAGCCTTCGCCGGAAGGCGTGCTGACTTTGACCCAGGCGAAGCCGCCGTTGCGGACTGGCGCCGAGATGACCGTCAGGGCTGTGCCGTGGGCGAGGCGGGCGGTGACGTCGAAGTCGCGGCCGGGGCCGGAACGCAGGTTCAAGATGTCGCCTGGCGTATAGACCACCGCGCTGTCTCCGGCGGCGAGTACCTGTCCCGGGAGTGGGGGCGTGGGCACAGTCGCTGGTTTGGCCGCCGGGAGGGGGGCCGCCAGCTTCGGCGCGCCGGGCCCGGAGGGGATGCGATAGATGTGAACCTGCAGGCCCCAGCGGGCGGCGGCGGCGAATGGGTCGTAGCTCTCGCGGTGGCCCACCATGCCGTCGAAGTTCTGGTTGGAGTCGATGACATGGAACGACCCGTTGCCGAGGTTCTCGAGGACGATCGAGGTGTGGAGGCCGGGGTAATCCGCATCCGCGCTGGTGTTCCGGTCGGAAGCGATCTGGATGATGTCGCCCGGTTGGGCGTTGGCGGCGGTGACTTCCGTCGCGCCGGCATCGAAGAAGCCCTGCCGGTAATCGAAACCCATTTCGTTGCCGGTGGCTTCGCGGACGACTCTCTTGACGAACTGCCAGCATTCGCCCTGCCAGGTACCGTCGTACCCGAGGGCTTTTGCGGCCAGGGGACTCGAATCGGCCGGGGCCGCGATCGCGGGGCCGGCGGTCAGTGCGAGGGTGGCGACAACGGCGACCAGGATGGCTGCCAGGGCCGCTCGATGTTGGGACATCGGCATTGCAAACCTGCTTCAGTTTTCCTGAGGGCTTCAAGCACCCTAACTGAGAGATCGGCCACAGACAACCCGTGTGGCGGAGTATTATCGCGTTCTGGCCTGGCTTTTCGCGGGTAAATGCGGACATAACGGGGAGATAGGCGCCGAAAACACCGGTTTGTGGCCCCCAGTCCCGCTTCCGGTAAGATCCGGCGGCATGACCACTTCCGGCCCCCTCACCGGTGTCCGCGTCCTCGATTGCTCCGGATGGTTCAGTGTGCTGGGTGCGCGCCTCCTGGCCGACGGCGGCGCGGACGTTGTGCGCGTTCTGTCCCCCTCTGGCGACCAACTCGCATTTGAGCCTCCGTTCTTTCACCCGGCCGGGGGTTCGATTCAGGAGGCCTGGTACAACGCCGGCAAGCGCGCCAGCCCGCTTGACCATGGTGACCCGGCCTCGCGGGCGGTGTTTCTGGAACTTGTCGCAGGTACGGACATTCTCATCGAGGAGTGGGGCCCTTTGAACCCGCCGTTCACCGCGCGCGAATTGCAGGCTGCGAACTCAAGGCTTGTCCGGGTTTCGGTTTCGCCCATGGGACTGACCGGCCCGCGCGCCGGGTGGAGCGCGAACGACCTGGTGGCGAACGCAATGTGCGGCTCGGCGAGCGTCACCGGCGACCAGCAGTCCGGGCCGATCACCGGGTATGGCAACCAGGCGTATCACACCGTCGGCCTTTACGCGGCGGTCTGCGCGCTCGCCTCGCTTCGGGCCGCGCGGGCGACGGGGAGGGCCCAGCACGTAGACCTGTCTGCCCACGAGGCCCTGGTGACCTGTACCGAGCAGGTGTTGATGGAGTGGTTTTTCCCCGAGGGGCCGTGGCAGAGCGCGATCGCGCCGCGCCAGGGGAGCCTGCACTGGAGCGGCGCGTACGCGGTCTACGCGGCGAGTGACGGTCACGGCATCATGGTCACGGCCGCCCTCCGGTTTGCCGACGTCCTCCTCCCCTGGCTCATTGAGGAAGGCGCCGCCCAGGACCTCGCCGATCGCGAGAAGTATCCAGACTTCATGTCGATGATCCGCGACCTGCCCTACGTGATGAAGGTCCTGCGCGAATGGATTGCCACCAGGGGCGGGGACTACTTGTTCTACGAAGGCCAACGGCGGCACCAGCCGATGGGTATCGTGTGGGACATCGCGGAGGCGCTCCGGAGCCCGCAGATCGCCGCCCGGCGCTACCTCAACCCCGTCAAGGTGGATGGCATTGGTGAGGTGCCCTTCCCCGGCCGCTTGTTCCGCACGGATACTGACGGCCCCCCTCCGGCGCCGGCGACGGCTGTCGGCATGGCGGAAGTGGGCTGGGCGCCTCGCCACGAGGCTCAGGCCGGGCGGGCGGCGGGGACACCCTCCGCGCCACTCGCGGGCGTGCGGGTCCTCGACTTCACCCATGTCCTTGCCGGCCCATTCGGGACGCGTGTCCTTGGCGACCTGGGGGCAGACGTCATCAAAGTCGGCACGGCCACGCGCGGAGCAGGCGCCAACACCTCCGACCACCCCTACTACGTGATGTGGAACCGGAACAAGCGCAGCGTCAACATCAACATGGCCACGCCCGAGGGACGCGGGTTCGCCCGAAAGCTCGCCGCGAAATGCGACGTCATCATCGAAAACTTCAGCGCTGGCGTGCTCAAACGCTGGGGATTGGACCGGCACGGTCTGGCCGGCGTGAACCCGCGAATCAGTGTGGTGAGCATGGGCGGGATGGGCCAGACCGGTCCCTGGAAGGACTTCGTGACGTTCGCGCCAACCATCCACGCGGTGACCGGGTTGACGTACCTGACGAATCCGCCGGACAGGACGGATTTCGGGTACGGCTTTTCGCTCACAGACCATCTCAGCGGGCTGGCCGGCGCCCTGGCCGTGCTGGAGGCTCTGGAACACCGGGAGCGGACGGGCGGCGGGGTAACGGTGGACCTCAGCCAGTACGAGCTTGGCCTCGGGTTGATGGCGCCTGCGCTCCTCGACTGCCTCGCCAATGGGGTCAATCCTGGGCCTGTTGGTAACCGGCATCCGTTCAACGCCTGGGCACCGCATGGCATCTATCCCTGCGCGGGTGAGGACGCCTGGGTAGCGATCGCGGTAAGGGGGGACGAACAGTGGGCTTCGTTCGTCTCGGTCGCCGGTGGCGAGGCTTTTGCTGACACGCGTTTCGCCACGCACGAGTCCCGCGTGCGGGACCAGGATGCACTGGACGGGGCGGTCGCAGGGTGGACGCGCGGCCGGGACCGGTTTGAGCTGGCCGAGACGCTGCAGAAGGCCGGGATCGCGGCTGGCCCAGTCCAGGACGCGGGCGATCTCACCCAACGCGACCCGCAGCTCGCCGCCCGCGAGTTCTTCGGGACCACGACGATGGACGGCCGGGGCGAATACGCCATCGAACGCTTCCCGGCGTTTTTCAACGGCGATCGGCCCCAGCGCTACGAAGGCGTGCACATCCCGGGGACGGATACGTTCGATGTGGCAACGGGACTGCTTGGAATCGATGACGGCGAGGTGGCGGAGCTGCTCGCCAGCGGTGCGCTCAGTTAGCGCGGCGCGTTTGCCTGCCATCGGTTGCATTCTGCTACGCTAGCTTTCCCAGTTTTCGACGGAGTTGCCCGTGCCCCTGCGCCTCTACTCGTCTCTTGGCAAGGCGGAACGCGAGTTCCGGCCAATCGTGCCCGGGACCGTCAAAATGTACGTGTGTGGCGTGACCCCGTACGACGTGACGCACCTTGGTCACGCCTTTTCGTACGTCCAGTTCGACACGCTGCGCCGCTACCTCACGTTCCTGGGAAACGATGTGCGCTACGTCCAGAACATAACGGACATCGACGACGACATGATCATGGTTTCGAAGCGGCAGGGCGGGCGGCCCATCGCCGAGATCCGCGACGAGAACGACGCTATCTTCCGCGCCGACCTGGACCGCCTGAACGTCCTCCGCCCGACCGCGTACCCGTTTGCGACGGACCACGTCCCGCAGATCATCGAAACAACTCAGCGGATTATCGATGCGGGTTGCGGGTACGTCGTGGACGGCGACGTCTTCTTCGAAGCCGAGAAATTCGAAGGATACGGCCGGCTGAACGGGGTCACCATCGCCGAGCTTGCAAAGCGCGAAAACCCGGAATCGAAGCGCGAATGGAAGAAGCGGGGGCCGCTGGATTTCCTCCTCTGGCAGCAGGTTGACCCCGGGGATCCGAGTTGGGACAGCCCCTGGGGACCTGGCCGGCCCGGCTGGAGCATTGAGTGTACGGCGATGTCACAAACACACCTGGGCGAGCAGATTGACATCCACGGTGGCGGCCGCGACCTCGTCTTCCCGCACCACGAAAACGAAATCGCCCAGGCGGAGTGCTCCACGGGCAAGCAACCGTTCTGTGGCTGGTGGATGCACAACGGCATGCTCCAGTTGGACGGTGTGAAGATGAGCAAGTCGCTGGGCAACCTTGTCCTGGCCCGCCACCTGATGGCCGAGTTCGAACCGGACCACCTCCGGCTCTACCTGCTGACGAACCACTATAGGGTCGATGCGAACTACGTGGACGGGGACATGGCCGCGCTCAAGGATCGTTATGGCCGTCTGAAGCGCGCGCTGGCGGTGGAACCGGCCAGCGCCGGCTCTCCCGGTGTGTTTGAGACGTTTACCGAAGAGTTGAATGAGGACTTCAACACGCCCGTGGCATTGCAGGTACTCGATAGCGCTGCCGCGCGCATTGTTGCCGGTACCGCGGGCCGCGCTGAACAGGCTGGCCTGCGGGGAGCACTCTCGATCCTCGGGTTTGCCTTCGCGGGAGCACGTGGTCCGGCCAACGGGGACTTCGACCCGTAGGTTATCCGGCCCCCGCGCCGATCCTGACCACTCCGTCCCGTGCCAGGCGCTCGATCTCGTCCGCCGGGACGCCGAACTCGTCGAGTACCTCCCGCGTATGGGCGCCCAACTCCGGCGCGGGTGCGCTGACCCGTCCGGGCGTTTCCGAGAGCTGGACGTGGAGCCCGACGACGCGTTGTCTGCCGAAGCGGGGATGGTCCTGTTCGACGATGTAGCCGTTGGTGATGGGCTGCTCTTCGTTCGCGAGGGCCGCGTAGTCCAGGACGAGGGAGGCTGGCACGTCGGCGTCACGCAGCCGTCCCAGCGCCTCCGCCGAACTGAGCTCGCGGAAGGCGGCCTCTTCGAGGGCCTGGAGCTCCTCGCGGTTCTGCCAGCGCGGAAACCCGCGGGCGAAGCGCGGGTCGTCAACGAGGTGTCCCAGCCCAAGAGCTTCGGCGATCCGTGGCCAGAACTTCTGGTCGATGCCGACGATCATCACCCACTTCCCATCCGCGCACTGGAAATGCCCCACGGTCGAAGAAGCGCGGAACTCGCGGGGACGCTCTTCGCCGAAGTGGAGGTAGTGGAGGAGTTCGGGCGCCTGGAGGGCGAGTTGAGTCCCCAGCAATGACACCTCCACTTTCTGGCCAATCCCGGTCCGTTCCCGCACGAACAACGCCGTCATGATGCCGAACGCCAGGTTCATGCCGCCTGACTGGTCCGCCACGCCCGGGTAGGGCACCTCTGGCCGGTGGCCGGGACCGCCGCCGGAGTGCTGGGCGTAACCGCTGTACGCCTGGGCGATCTGGTCGAAGGACGGGTACTTCGCGAGCGGGCCCTTCGTCCCCCAGCCAGTTGCCTGGGCGTAAATGACCTGCTGGTTAACGGCCTTGAACTCCTCGTAGCCGAGCCCCCATGCTTCCATGGTCCCGGGGCGGAAGTTTTCCACGACCACGTCCATGTGCTCGCCCAGGCGGAGCGCGAGCTGCTTCCCTGCCGGTTTGCGGAGGTCAATGCAGACCGACTTCTTGCCGCGGTCCAGAGCTTCGAAGAAGGCCGAGAAGCCGTCCGGCTCCTTCCACATGCGGCGGCCGAAATCACCACCGCCCGGCTCTTCAACTTTGATGACCTCGGCGCCCATGTCGGCGAGCATGACGGTGGCGAAGGGGCCCTGCTGGTAGCGGGTGAAATCGAGGACGCGAATCCCTGCGAGTGGTGTGCTCATAACGTGAAGTCTACGCCGTGGCGCCGCCGTGGACAGCGTTTTCGGGTGGATTCAACCGCCAGGGCCGGTGAAGGCTGGCTGTCCACCATATTGTCACTTTGTCACCTGTTCGCGGGGCCGCAGCCGGCGAGCGAGCCAGCTCCGGCGGCCCCCGTCAACCGGCCGAACCTAAGCTCAGGATTCCAGTGACTGCCGGCGGCCTTTGAACCCTGTAACTTAGCGTGCGCTAAGGAGCGGTAAGAGGCGTTTCCATGCCGTCGGAGGCTCGCGGGAATTGTAAGAAACCGGCGGGCCGACCGATAAGAAGAGTGTGATGCCAGAACGCCTGAGGTCATTCCGCCGCGACGAAGCGTTCATCGTGAGCATGTTCGCGGCGGGTTCGGCCGCGTTTACCGCGGCGTTTCTACTGCAACCGCCGGACGCGCTCTTTGGGCTCGCGAGCGTGGTCGTGCTGGCGGCCCTCAGCGAACGGTTGCCGGTGAAGTTGTACTTCGGCGGCCAGGTTTCGATCAGCTTCGCCGGCACGCTGCTCGCGATCCTGCTTTTTGGGCCGGCTGGCGGCGTCACCGCCGCGGGGGCCGTTGCCATCGTCACGTACCTGATGAGCGAGCGCCGGCCGCGGAAGCTGATCTTCAATTTCGGCCACAACAGTCTCTCGGCGTTCGTCGCGGGCATGGCCCTGGTGGGGCTGGACGAAGTGTTCGCGTTCGGTGACCCGGCCCGCGCGTTGCTCTGGGGCGCCGTTGGGGCGGGGATCCTGTTCACGATCGACGCGTGGGCTGTCTCCGGGATTATCAGCCTCACGTCTGGCCGTTCGTTGCGTGCCAGCTACCGGGAGAACTTTGGCTGGCTGTTGCCACACTACGTCGTCCTTGGCCTTGTCGTGGGGGGGCTGGCGATCGTTTACGACCAGCTCGGGGTGGCCGCCATTCTTGTGCTTGCGCTGCCGCTGTTGCTGAGCCGCTATTCCATCGAACAGGTGGTTGAGCGGACGCGGGACAACGTCTTGCGCCTGGAGCGCTCGAACGACCAGCTCCACCACGCCTATGTCGAAATCCGAGACATGTCGGACGAACTGCGGGATGCTTACACGGGGACGCTCGAATCGCTTGTCACCGCGCTTGATGTGCGCGACCAGGAGACGCGGGGACATTCCGTGCGTGTGGCGTCGCACTCGCTCGACCTGGCGAAGATGCTTGGCATGAATACCGAGGAAGAGCTCATCACAATCTACCGCGGCGCGCTGATGCACGATGTCGGCAAGATTGGTGTCCCGGACGCTATCCTGCTCAAGCCGGCAAAGCTTACGGACGAGGAATGGGAGTTCATGCGCAGGCACTCCGCCCTTGGGTACCGCATCCTGGCCCAGGTGCCATACCTGCGCCCCGCGGCGAAGATCGTCCTCGCGCATCATGAACGGTGGGACGGCGACGGCTATCCACGGCGTCTGAAGGGCGAAAACATCCCGCCTGGAGCACGAATCTTCGCCATCGCCGATACCTATGACGCGATCATTTCGGACCGTCCCTATCGCCAGGGGCGCTCCCCTGACGAGGCACGGGACGAGATACTCCGATGCGCTGGTTCGCAGTTCGACCCCATGGTTGTGGAGGCTTTTGAAGCCGCGTTCCCAATGTGGCGCGAAGAAGAGCCAGGGGCGGTGACGCATCCGCTCTACCTTCCGTCGTGGAAGAAGAGGGGCGCCGATGCGTCAGGAAGAGCGGCGAGCTAGGACCCGCGGCGCGCTTCTGCGGGCCGCGGGCACTGCTTTCGCCGAACACGGCTACGATGGAGCGTCGCTCGATGCGATCGCGGCGGCGGCTGATCTCTCCAAAGGCGCCGTCTACGCTCATTTCGCGACCAAGCGCGAACTGTACCTTGCTGTGGTCGAGACCGTCCTTGAAGAGGCGGAACGCAGGCTCGAACCGGTTGGCCAGGCACTCAGGTCCGCCGCGCCACTCGATACAGCGGCGACGCGCTACTTCGGGTCACCCTCGGATGCGACGCACGTCTCCCACCTTACGGACCTCTGGCAGATGGCGGTCCGCGACGAAGCTGTCGCAGACGCCCTCGCCGGTTTTCGCCAGCGCCGCCTGGCCGCCCTGGCGAGTGCCGCGGTTGACGCGGGATTCGCGCCCAGCCGCGCCCTTGACATGGCACACACGGTGGGCAAGCTCATCGATGCCGACACGCTCTACGGGCGCCTCAGGGACGTCTGGGCCGGGCGGGGCGCCTAAGGCGTCGCCCGCGGAGCGTGCCCGAGTTCGCGCATCACGTCCTGGAGGACGGAATAGTCCTGCGCTCCCACCACGCCATACTGGTCGTCGAAGACGAAGGTCGGGATGGCGGTTACACCCACGGAGCGAGACCAACCGATCCCGTCGATGACCTGTTGCCGGTACTCGCCCGTTTCCAGGGCGTGGCGAAGGGCCGGTCCGTCAAGGCCGGCGGTTTCGCCGACCTGTACGATCAGGCCGAGGTCCGAAATGTCCCGCAACCCGGTGAAGTACGCCTCGAACATCGCTTTGTGGAAGGGGATCCCTGCGCCGTTTGCCGTGGCGAACTCGGCCGCTTCCAGCGCAGCGAGAGAATAGGAAGTCCGCTCCCGCCCGCGGTTGAAGGTGATGCCAAGGGACTGGCCACGGAGTTCGAGTGGCGACGGCGGATCGCCGGGCTGGCTCTGTTGCCGCCGGGGCTTCCCTTCTGGCGGGATAGAGGGGTCGAGCAAGAACGGCGCGAACCGTACGTCGATCTCGAACTCGCGCTGCAACCTTTCGACCTCAACGAGGCCGACATAACACCACGGTCAGATGAAGTCTGAAACGACGATGAGTGAAGCGGAGTTGGGGGAGGGTTGTCCGGGCGGCGAGGAGTGCGAAGTCATGGTGTCAAGCGTACAGGGTGCGCCGGGCCGCTGCTTCGATGTCGTCCAGAGTGAGGGTGCCGGGCGGGATGCCCTCAGCGGCCACCTTTACGGCCAGCTGCCTCACCGCGGAGTTGTACGGTGTTGGCACCCCATGGAGGCGGCCGAGGAGTTCGATTTCGCCGTTCAGGTAGTCCGTCTCCACCGTCTGGTGGCCGCGGAGAATGCTCTGCAGGCTTGAACTGGCGGAGCGAGCCTGGCCATCGATAGGCAGTGACTTGTAGTTGCCGTTGACGCGGGCGGTGTACTCCTCAAGGGAGGTGTACTTCATGCCGGCCGCCTCGAAGCAGGCGGCGCCTTCGTTGCGCAAGATCTGGCCCAGCTCTCCCATGTGTCCGGCAGCCTCCCATGCCTTGTTTCCGGTGATGATCTCCAGGCCATTCGCCAGGTTCATGAGGAGCTTGCGGTGCTTGAAGGGCATGACGTTGGGCTCGGCGTCGCAGAGGAAGTTGGATTGGCGCAGCGCCGTGCTCAGGGCCTGGGAAACCGCCGTGGCCCCGGACGGGTAGCGGCCCGTGTGGAGGACGCCGCTGAAGGGCGCGGCAGACGCGATAACGACGCCGGGTTCCAGGAAGGTGGCCGGCAGCGCGATAAGCATCGCCGAAACGTCATCGAACCGGCGGGCGGCCATCCGCTCGTTCTCAATGCCGTTCTGCGCGCAGACAACGGGCACGGCCGTGCCGGCGGCCAGTTCCAGGTCGCGAAGGGCGGCCTCGGTATCCTGGGTCTTCATGGTCAGGATGGCGATGTCGCCCTCGCGCCACTCCACCTCTCGCGGGTGTCCAACGGCCGGGACCTGGAGGCGATGGTCGCCGGCCGGTGTCCGCAGCAGCAGTCCGGACGACTGTATCGACCGGAGGTGGGCGCCGCGGGCGATCAGGAGGACATCGTGCCCAGAGCGATACAGTTGCCCTCCAATCGTGCAGCCAACTCCGCCGGCGCCGAAAATCACGAACCTCATCGAGCCACCTCCAGGCAATGCAGGGCGCCGCCGATTGTGCCAGCCCATTGTGCCAGACGGTGGTGCGGGACGGCGACCGGCGCGGGATCGCCCGCGGAAGGTCTCAAGGCGCAAGCCCGTGAATTCAGGCGGGCGTCCCGTCGTCAAGCACTGGGGACCGTGCGCGGCGGGGCGGCAGAATGAGCATGACCACCGCCTGGGTCGCGACCAGCAGCGTGCCGGCGAAGAGGACGAAATCTCCCAGGCTGTAGATGTTCACGCCATACAGCGGGGCATCGACGGTGTATCTGTCGGAGAGTTCGTAGAAGTGGATGTCCTCGCGCCGGAGCAGGATGTCCTTGCCGTTGTGCAGCTGCTCGCCTATTAGATCCTCGGTGATCTCCGGGAATGCGCCCGAATCACGCACGATCGTGTACGAGACGGGCATGAGCCCGCCGTGCGCGGCGATAGGCACGAAGTTGAGCAGGATGCCGAATGCGACGAGCCAGGCGCCTATGTAACGCCGGAAGGCCAGCGCGAGGACGATCAAGGCCGGCGTTGTGACGAAAAAGACGCCCCGGCGGAGCAGGGCCTCGGCGCCATCGCGCTCGAGGTGCAGGACCGCGAGTTGCTGCGCCAACAGGATGCCGATGGCACAGGCGAGCCACAGGAAGTCGCGCTTCCGAAGCGGGGATGCGCGAAGGGAGGTGCCGGGGCGGAGGGCCATGGTTGTCAGTATCCGGCCGCCCCGGCCAATCCGGCTACCACCACTGGACGGGGGCAGCGCCCGCGAGGACGACGGTGGCGAGGGCGGTGACGGCGACGAGGGTGGAGATGATGCGGGTCATGGAAGGCTCCTCATGTCATGGATTTGGAATGACAGGAGGAGGGTAGCGGGGCAGTTCTCGCGAAGCTCTCGCGAACACCGGACTGGGGCGAGCTAGCCGGCCAGGCCTCCCGCTATCCGGGTCCGGAGCTTACCGAACCGCTCCGGCGGCTCGTCGCCCATCTCTTCCGCGTAGGCACTCCGGTAGCTATCGAGGAAGGCGAGGGCAACGGCGGGCTGGCCTGCGGCGGCGCGGTATTCGGCGAGCTGGTAGGCCGCCTCTTCGTTGAGGCGGTTGTTCGCGAGCACGCGCTCAACACAAGCGGCGGCGGCTTCAAAGTCATCCCGGCCCGCGTAGTAGCCGGCGAGGTGCGTAAGGGCCTGGTCGGCGTGTCCGGTCGTGCGGTCGCGGATGCTGCTCGCCCATTCGGAGAAGAACGCCTCGGCGAATGGGCCCCGGTAGTAATCCAGCGCCGACTCGTAGGCGTTGGCGCGTTCGCGCGAGCCCCTCGGCAGACGTTGGGCCTGTTGCAGCGCGGCTTCGAACTGGTCGACGTCCCATTCGAATTCCGCCGCGGGGTTGAGGAGGTAGGTGCCATCCTGCTTGACGACGCTTTCCTGGTAGATTGCGCGGCGGAGCCGGTGGAGGTTGGAGTGGAAGGCGCTGTTGCACTTCTCTGGAGAGAGTTCGGGGTAGAGCATCTCGACGGCCTCTTCCTTCCGCACCCCGGAGCGATTGGCGAGGAAGAGGAAGAAGAGTTCCTTGGCCCGGACGCTGGACCACGCCTCATCGCTGACGGCCCTGCCGCCGACGGCGACGGATACCCGTCCGAGGCTCCGGGCGACGACGGCGGGGAACTTGCCAGGCGAGGCAGGCGCCGCCACTTCGGCCCCGAGCGCACTAAGTGACTGCCTCTCAAGCAGAACTCTGAACGCGTCGCCGGCGAGATTCCGGGACGCGGCCCATTGGGCAAACATGGGGTGCTCGCGGATCAGGGGGAGGAGCGCGGCGGCCATCCAGGGTTCCGTCATCAAGGCGTCGAGTTCGCGCAGCGCCTCCTGCGCGTCGCTGCGGCGGTTCGCGCGGAAGTGGCAAAGGGCGAGCCGGTAATAAGCCACGGCGAGCGAACTCCGCGCATCCATCTCCCTGAACAGCTCAATGGCGCCCTGGAGTTCGTCCACCGCAACAACGTGGTTGCCAGCGACGGATTCAACGGCGCCCTGCTGCATCCTGCAGAAGGCGAGTTCATAGGTGCTCCCGGCGGTGAGGGCCACGAGAAGCGCGCGGCGTGAAAAGAAGTCCGCCTCGGCGACATCGCCGAGGGCGAGCAGGGCAGCGGAAAGGCCGGCGATCGAGAGGGAAGCCAGGGTTTCGTCGGGCGCCTCCTCCGCGCAAATGCGGATCGCCTCTTCGTACTGCTCCCGTGCCTGCTGGTAGTGGCCCAGGGCATGTTGTGCTTCGGCGAGGGAAGCGATGGCGTAGGCGGCGTTACGGGCGTTCCCGCAGCGGATGCCTTCAAGGCGGGCCTCTTCAAGGACTTCGACAGCACTCTCAAAATCCCCGGCCTGGAGGTGAGCCATGCCCAGGTTGTTCAGCACCCAGCCGAGGTTTGAGGAGCGGCCAAGGCGCCGCCAGCCGTTTGCGGCCTGGGTAAGCACAGTCACGGCGCCGGGCGCGTCCCCGCGCATCGTCATCAGTTGGCCGAGGGTCGATCGGGCGAGGAGGTCGAGAGGCTGGACGCCGGCGGCGTCGCATTGCTTGATCGCTTCCGTGAGGAGGCGCTCGGCGCGAGGGAGGTCCCTGGAAACCGACAGGTCGATCTCGGCGAGGTGGAACATGAGCTCCGCCGCGAGCGCGGCGCCAGCGTCGGCGTCCACCGCGCGCAACTGTGTTGCGTCCGCGAGCGCCTCGTCGCGCTTGCCGAGCAGGCGAAGGGCGCGAAGACGGCCAAGGAGGGCGTGCACCCTCGCCTGGCCACCGGCGGCGGGATCAGCCAGCACTGCGTCGGCCTCGGTCAGTGCCTGGTGAGGCAGCCCGCGATGAGCGAGCACTCGCGCCCTGATGCCAAACAGCAGTGGCCGCTCTTCGAGCACATCCGCAGGGATGGTTTCGATCGCCCGCCAGAGCAGGGCGAAGGCGCCCTGGAGGATGAGTCGCGAACCGTGCTCTTCGATAAGGTCCGCCAGAAGCTGGTGATGGCCCGCCGCCCGGGCCGTCTCAATCGCGTCGGTGACCCGGCCCGCCTTGAGGCAGGCTTCAATATGCCGGCCGGTTGCCGCGGCGTAGGCCTTTGGGGCGGTCGATTTGAACTTGGATTCGAGGAACTCGCGAAGCAGCGGGTTCAGGCGGAACGAGTCGCCTTCGAGCGGCTCACAGAGGAACTCGCGCGAACTGAGCCAACGGGAGAGTTCCAGCCAGCCAGACTCACCGATCGTCTCCCGCCCGAACGCGCCAGTCACCGTGTCCGGGATTGAGACCTGGAGCAGGGCGCCGCGCAACTGGGCCGGCACCGGCCCCCACACTTCCGTCGCCAGGTAGCGGTCGAACGCCTCAGGGCTGCGGCGTTGGCGCACGGCGCCGTCACCTTCGCGGCCGGCCAGCAGCGACATAACACCCACCGGCCAACCGCCGGTGGCCACCATCAGATCAACAGGGCTCCAGGTGGAGCCGCTGGCACTAATCGCTTCCTGGACTTCGGCTTCATCGAAGGCGAGGTCGCTGGCGCCGAGATAGAGGCAGCTGCCCGTGGCGATAAGTTCGTCCAGGGCCGGGCATTCAGGCAGTTCGCGACCGCTGATCACGATCTCCATGCCCTGGGGGACGTTTTCCACCAGCCAACCGGCAAGGTCCCCGGAGCCAGGGTCGGCCCGAAGGACGTGGGCGTTATCGATGATCAGCAGAATTGGGAGGCTGGAGGCGTCGGCCGCCGACTGGAGGATGGCGCCGAGGTAGGCGGCGAGGTCGCCAGGCCTGGCGACCGAGGCGGGGGGCTGGACCGGCTGGTTGCCCTGGATCGCCGCGGCAAGGTGCTGGGCGAACATCTCGGGCACGGTGCTGGACGCGTCCAGGGAGACCCAGCGGACCGAATACTGGTCGTCGATGTCGTGGGCGAAGTGGCCAAGGAGGGTCGTCTTGCCGTAGCCGGCGGGCGCCTGGATGAGGCTGAGACCCGTGCCAATACCGGCGTGCAGCCGTTTGAGGAGGCGTTCCCGGCCAACCGCCGCCGTCCGCCGCCGGGGGATGGCGTATCGGCCGCTGCTTGACTCACGCGTGAGGCTGGATGGGAGAGTTACCGCTCTCATGGTGAGGTAGTCTACTCCCATGGCGGGCGCGGCGCCATACGATTCCGGGCTGTCTTGGTTAGGGGTTTGGAAGGGGCGTGGCTCCCACGAGGGTGGTTGACCTTCACCGTCCTCCCCGTGTTATGGTCGAAAAACCCGATCGCCCCCGCGGACGAGGATTCACGTGAAGCGAGTTTCGATTCTTCTCCTGGTGCTTGCCTTCGGGCTCGGTGCGGCGGCAGTCCTGATGCAACGCGAGCCGGCAGCAGCGGCGGGCCCATGCAACGTGGGCGGCTCCGAGTTGGATAGCGAAGAGACGCAGTTCCTCGGGCTCCTCCAGCAGTGGCGCAACTCTACCCTGCGTTACTCCAGCCCGCTGGAGGTCTCCGGAGCACTCAACCAGGCAGCAGCTTGGTTCGCCGAGTGGCAGGTCAACCATGGCACACCCGGCGGGCACAACGACGATTCCCTGCCAGGAGGACGCTACTTCAACCAGCGGGCCATGGATTGCGGCTACACCGGCTCCGTTGGCGGCCAGCCAATCTCCAACGGCACCGGCGAGGGCGTGTTCGGCGTCTCCAGCAGTGGAGCCGCAGGTGTCGGGCCAACGCAGGCGATGGCAGGGATCACCTATGGGGGTAGTGGGGTCTATATCCAAACCAACTCCACGAGCCTCCCGGCCAAGTGCGTGGGTGTCGCCGTGAAGCGAAACGCCGCGGGTACGGCCGTGGCGTGGGTCGTTGTGATTGGCCAGTACCCTGCGAGCTCGCCCTGCCCCGGCGGTTCGGGCGGTGGAACCGCAACCACCGCGGCGACGAGCACGCCCACAAAGACGCCGACACCGACGCCGACGCCGAGCCCGACCCCCACGCCCCGCGCGGATGGCGTGGCGGTCACGATCGTCGCTGGTTGGAACCTGGTCGTAATCCCTTCGGGGCCCATCGACGATGTGCTGTACCGGGCTAAAGGCTGCTACCGCTCTGTTTACCAGCAAGATGGCGACCGCTGGCTGCGCTATTCGCCCGATGCCCCCCCATACGCCAACAACTTGAGGACATCAAACGGCGGCGTCTTCTGGGTGGAAGGCACCGCCGCGAATTGTGGCCCGGTCCGGCTGTAGCCGGACTGGTCAGGCGAGGGGGAAGATCTTAAAGCCCGGGGAGTCGGCGATCTTCAGGCCAAGCGCCCCGAGCGCGCCAATGCAGACCAGGGCGACGAACGCGAGGATCAGGGCATATTCAGCGAGTCCCTGGCCGGACTCGCCGTTTGTGCCGCGCCGTCGGGCGAGGATCAGCCTGCCTACCGAATTGATTGCCTGCATTTGATCACCCCTGCCTGGTTTTACCGCATCCTTGCCTTGGAAGTCGGCCGTCGCATCCTCGGGAACCCCCTCGGGGAGAGGCAGGTCGGTGACCCCCGGGTGACGAATTTACGGTGCGTTTACAATCTGGCTTCGTTCAGAGGGCTTCCAGATAGGCGGCCACCTGGAGCGCGTCGTCCGTGATGACGGTTGTGACGCCGGACGCGAAGAGGCCGTCGGCCACTGAGAGCGTATCCGCTTCGCCCAGGTCGTGGAGGGTCCATGCTGCAAGGTTGGTGCCGCGGGCGGCGAGCGCCTCCCCGAGGTCAAAACTCAGCTTCGCCATGTGCCGGATCGTAAGGATGTCGACCATCCACTCCTCGGCTTCGGGGAGGAGGCCGCGGATGTCATCTGTCCTGCACTCGAAGTACTCACGCGGTGAGAAATGCCTGTTGTGCGCCACGGGCGAGTCATCCCACATGCCGTAGACGCCCATCGCGCCAGGGTAGTAGTCCGGGCCCCGGCCGGGGTCGAAGTTCCACTGGAGGGTTGGGTCCAGGGCGACGCGGAAGCCGCGCCTGGCCAGTCCGCGCAGGTTCCAATGCGCCTGTGAGCCGATGAGGACGCGGTCTTTCATCGGCTCAAGCACCCGGGCCAGCGCGGCAAGCCGCGCGGCGGAAATCGGACGCATGAGCTTCAGGTCCACCTGGAGGAGGGTGGACCCGCCCTGCATGACATCGACTACGTCTTCGAGGAAGCAAAGGGTGCTGGAGACGTCCTTGAGGTAGTGGAGCGTGCGCGCCGCCTCGCGGTCCAGGCTGTCCACGGGCCCACGGCCGGTGGTTTCGTCGCTGAGCTGCGCGTCGTGGAAGATCAGCATGGCGTCGTCGGCGAGGAAGCGGAGGTCGATTTCGAGGCGCGGGACAGCCACGCGCACGCATTCGTCCACCGCCGCCAACGAATTCGGGGCGAACTTGCCTGAGAGCGTGGCGCGGTGGCAACAGAGGACTCGTTGCCGCCCATCGACCACTGGCGCAAGGTTCGTCATCGCCAGAGTTTAGCCTTCCCCGGAGAAGGCGCACGGCGACGCGGCGCCAGGTTGGCGTTGTGCCCGCAGTTGGGCGAACATAGCCGCCCATGATGGATGAACTTGAGGCGGCGCGATTCCGCGTTTACGCCCTACAGGATGGCGCCGTCCGGGCGCAGGCCCTCACCTTCGCGCTCCGGGCGGGGCTATTCGACCGGCTTGAGAGGGGCGCCACGAGCTTCGCCGACCTTTCCTTCGAGCTTGGGCTCTCGAAGCGCGTTCTGCCCGCCCTGGTCGCGTTCCTTACGGCGCAGGGTTTGCTGGACCGAGATGGGGAAGGGCGGATCGCGAACTCGGCCGCTGCCTCGGCGTTCCTCGTACGTGGAAGTCCACGGTACATCGGCGGGCGCGGGCTGCTCTACAGCGGTTTTTGGGAAGCCATCCGCAGCCTGCCGGAGGCGCTGGCGACAGGGATGCCCTGGACGCCCGAGGGCCAGCACGACATGTTCGCGGGCTTCGGCGAGGAGGAGCAGCGCTGGTTCGCCGAGGGGATGTTCGCCAACGCCGTCCACGGTGGCCGCGCCTTGATGGAGCAGGTCGATTTCAGTGGTTTCCGGCGGTTGCTGGATGTGGGCGGCAACGCCGGGGGCTACGCAACGGCCATCCTCCTGCGGCACCCTCATCTCACGGGCACGATCGTCGATGTCGAGGGCGTACGGAAACTCGCCCTTGGGCGCGTGGAGGAGGCGGGATTGAAGGAGCGCCTGACGTTCGTCAGCGGCTCGTTCTTCGAAGACTCGCTGCCCAGGGGCCACGACCTCCTCCTCCTCTCGAGCATCCTCCACGACTGGGGGGATGATGACGCACGGTGCATCCTCGCGAACTGCTTTTCGGCGCTTGAACCGGGCGGGATGGTGGTGGTCACCGAGCCGATGCTGGCGGAGGACTATTCGGGGCCAGACCACCCTTCGGTGAGCGGCCTGGCGATGGCGGTGCTCGGTGGGGAGAACCGGACGCGCGGCCGGGTGTGTGAGCTGCTCGAGGAGGCTGGCTTCAGGGATTGCTGGCAATCCCCGTTGCTGCCGCAGAATAGCGTTGTGACGGCCCGGAAGCCTGCCTGAACGCCGCCGCTCACCGCTACATCAGGGTTCGCCAATCCGGTCTTCGATCCAGGGCACTATGAGGTCGATGATCCGTTCGCGGGGGTCCGGGAGTTTTCGCCCTTCTTCGCCCACCGGGTGGAGGTAGTGGTCCGCCCAGGGAAGGTCAACGAGCTGTTTGTCCTGGGCGCCGCTCGTTTCCAGGAGTTCCCGCTGTTCTGAGGGGAAGATGTCGCAGTCGCCGTCCGCGTAGACGAGCAGCGTCGGGATCGCTACGTGCCGGATGGTGTCGGGCAGATCGGCCTGGCTTGCGAGCCCGCTCCAGGTGCTCAGCCACGCCTGGGGGGTCATCAAGCGGGCGAGGCCACCGGGGCCGTAGTTGCCGATGATCGGGTCGCCAGGGGAGAAGATGCTGCCGAGGGGGCGCTGGCTTGGATCAATGGTTGGATCGAGATACGCCGGGTTGGCCAGCGTGCGGTAGATGGTCATGTAGCGGCCGAGCCTGGCCTTCCGGGCGATCATGCCGGAAACGCCCCAATCGAGGGCGGGGAAGCCATCCTGTCGCATACGCTCACGCGCTTCGCGGTGTTCGGCAAGGTAGGCGCGGGCCCGCTCATCCAGGCGGTGGTTCCGCTCGCGCTGGCGCAGCCGGTATCCGGCCAGCCAGATGGCGTCGTAGCGGCTCGACTGGGGAAACGGCCGGTAGCCGTTGGCCGGGTTGTACATGTCCCACGCCGGGTCCGTCGCCACCGGGTCGTCTTCGTCGATGACTGCCGGGTCCAGGACGTTGAGAATGAACCGGCCTTCGCCCAGGTGCGCGGCGACGGCGATGTAGAGGTCGCCCGCCGGCATCACCTCCGTGCTCAGGTCAATTGGGTCGCCCGCTGGCGTCTGGTTGAGCCGCTGCGCCGGTGGTTGGCCGGCCTGCGACTGGTAGAAGCCGAGCAGGGAACCGCCACCGCTGTTTCCCAGGAGGATGATGCGTTCGAACCCCCGTTCCTTGAGGTAGCGCATGCCCGCCGCGACATCGAAGAGGAGGCGTTCGTGGATCATGTGCGTGTCGTTGTTGAGGTAGCGGCTGTTGTGGCCAAAGACGGCGTACCCACGGGCGGTGAGGCCTGGCACGACGTAATGCCTGGTGAATTCGCCGCGTGGATGCATGAGGTAAACGGCGGTCTTCGGCTCGCGCTTCGCGGGCCGGTAGAGGATGCCGAAGCTCTGGGCGGTGTCCGTCGCTTCCAGGTAGGCCACGTCCCGCCGGACTGAGTCGTCGAGGTGCGTGAAAGCGAACGGCAGCCGCCGCGCGCGCTCTTCGAAGATCTGGGTCATGGCCAGCCTCCCGTTGTGGGCGCAGGCGCCCGTGGCGGGATTCTACGAGCGACGCCGCTACTTCGCCTTTTCGAGGATCTTCCCGGCGATCGCCGTCCGCGCCTTTTGGCCCTCGGCTTCGTTCCTGCTCAGTACCTGGACGACGGCCACTGCCCGGCCAAAGCGGTAGACGTCGGTCCACACCTGGGCGCCGTTCGTATCCGGTTTCGCCGTGACGTAGGCCTTCGACTGGTCCCCCACGTTCGTGGCGGCGGTGTCCTTCTGGGTCGAGTTTCCGCCGAAGAGGTCGGGCGGCGGATTCCGCATGGCCTGGGAGAGCGTCTCCCACTGCTTTGTCGCGTCTGCCGCGGAGGGCAGGACGGTGATGTCCACTCGCGCCGCCATCTGGGGCGCGGCTTGCTGCTGATAGAGCGCGCGGTGGGCATCCTGTCCGGGGAGCGCGGCGGGATCCCGTTCGGATTGACCCTTTGTGAACCCCAGAGCCGCCAGGTCCGGGATGAGGTCCGCGGCCGTAAGGGCCTGAGGCTGCTCTGGCCCCACGGCCGCGGTGCTCGCGCTTCCATCCGAGCCGTCGCCGCAGCCTGCCGCCACGACGAAGAGGGCTGCGAAACCCGCGATTAGCGCAGCGAGGCGAAGTGGGCGACGACCTCCGCGGCCTGCTCGGGGTTCAGGTGGTCGGTGTTCAGGCAAAGGTCGTAGGTGCACGGGAGGAGCCATCCTGCGTTGTAGAAGCGGTCGAAGTACTCAACCCGTTCGCGGTCCGTGCGTTCAACGGTCTTGAGCGCGGCCTTTTCGTCCACGCCCATGCCGCTCATGATGCGGCGCGCGCGGAAGGGGTCGGATCCGGTGACGAGCACCCTCACCGTATCCAATCTGTCGCGAAGGATCACCTGCGCGGCGTGGCCGACGATGACGCAGCCGCCGGCCTCGGCGAGGTCGCGAATGACTTGCTCCACGAACTTCCGGTAGTCGTTGGACGTGTAAAGGGGGTTTGTGGTGAGAGGGATGGGGTCGGCCCAGGCCGCGGCGGGCATGGTCGGGTTGCGGGCCAGGGCCTCCAGGATGCGCGTCATAAGCGACGGCGTGTGCTCGGCCTCGCTCACGGTTTCCGTGGAGACGCCCGCTTCGGTGGCCGCGTCCTGGATGACCTGGTAATCGATGTAGCGGAAGTCCATCCGGCGTGCGACCGCCTGGGCGACTTCCTCGCCGGCGGTTCCCACCTGGCGGGAGATGGAGATGACTCGAGTGTTCACGAAAAGCTCCTCCGGGGGCGCTTGTGCCGGGGGATTGTAGTGCAAAGCGGACGAACACATGGTAGCCCAGTCACACGACGACAAGATCGACACAGGCCACCGGGACGGGAGGCCGGTGTCGAGAGAGCATATGGTGTTCAGGTAGCTCCCCTGCGGGCTTTAACCCGGAAAGGGGCCGGCAACGCTTTCAAAGCGCTCCAGCAGGTATGGGTCGAAGCGCGTGCCGCCCATGCCGCGCATCACTTCAAAGGCGTCGGCGGCGGACATGGCGCGGCGGTAGGGGCGCTCGCTGGTGAGCGCGTCGAACGCTTCACACATGCCGATGACCTGGGCTTCCACCGGGACTTCGTCCCCTTCGAGCATGCCGGGGTAGCCCTTGCCGTCAATGCGTTCGTGATGGCAGCCGACCCACCAGGCGGCGGCCCCAAGACCCGGGATCTCGCTCAGGATGTCCCGCGCGTAGATGGGGTGCATCTGGACAGCGGACATCTCGTCGATGCTGAGGATGTCGGGCTTGCTCAGGTACTGGGCGGGCACGCCGAGCGTGCCAACGTCCTGCAGCAGCGCCGCAACCTTCACCAGGTCGGCGCGCCGCTCCGTCATGTCGCAGCAGAGGGCCATCTTGCGCGCAAGGTCGGCCACACGGCGGCCGGTGCCGGGCTCCCGGCCGTTGCGCCCGTCTACCACGTCGCTCATGACGGCGATGAGGTCGAACAAGTCGTCGCGGCTCATCATCCCGCCGTAGTTGAGGGCCATCAGGGACGTTGAGAGGTCGTTGTCGTAGAAGCCGAGCCAGAACTCGTCCCGGCCGGCTATCGCCGCCATCGTCTCGGCGAGGGCGGGGTCCAGTTCACTCCCGGACATGTCGCGCACCAGCGCTGGCCCGCGCCGCCGGACCAGAAGTGGCGAACCTTCGGCGTCGATCATTGATTCGACCCGGTCCGCGAGGGCGACGATACGGGCCACCACTGGCACCCGCTCGCCAGCGACGGAGCCGGGAGGGCCGCTGCCATCCCAACAGTCGTGGTGGCGGCCTACCGCCCGCGCGACGGATTCTCCGAGGCCCATCTTGCGGGCGATCCTGGCGCCCAGTTCGCAATGCGTCGCGAGGGCGCTGATCACGTCGGCCCAACCGCCGATGGGGACTGAGGAGAGCACATCGGAGGCACGCGCGGCCCCGGAGATGAGTCTTGAGCCGCGTCCCGTCTCGACTCTTGGCCCGGTGGCGCCTGCCGACATCCCAACATCGTGGAGAAGGCAAGCGAAGAAGACCTCTTCCATCTGGGCCGGCTCAAGTACCATCTCCCCGGCGAGGTAGACACCGACGTAGGCGACGCGCTGGGCGTGGCCGGACCTGCGCCCTTCGGCCAGATCGAACACACGGCTCAACGCGGCCAGGACGGTCCCGCGGCTGAGCCGGGGGACGCCGGAAAGCCCAGGATCGTCATAGAGGGAAGGGTCGAGAAAGTCCGCCTTGACGGTCTGGATCAATGCTTTTGAAGCCATGCGCCTGCTCTCCCAGCGTGTGGAACCGCTACGGGTACTATCGGCCCGCGCGCGGGGCGGCTATAGGGAACAACGGGTAGCTGGCGTCAATAATCAGGAAGAGTCGTATGCTCGCGTGGGAGGTATGTCTCGTTGCGTATAGGGGGAGAATTGGCCCGCGAACGGCTGATCGCGCCGCCGGCCGTCTTCGCCACGGTGGGCCCGCCGCGGTCATCGCGATGGCGGAAGGCGGGCGCGCGGCGTACACTGGGAGTGTTTGGGCCAGCGCTGGTTGCTGGCACCTCCTTAAGTCCGCCGGATACAGAACATAATGGATCGAAGCCGACTCACCCGGTTCATCAACCAGAAGCTGCAGGACTTGCCGCTTGACGAACCGGTTTTCGTACCGCCTTCGACATCGGTCCGCGGAGCGCTTGGCCTGATGCGCGAGGGCTCGCGCTCCTGCGTCCTGGCAGTGGCGGGTGGGCGGCTGGTTGGCATCTTCACGGAACGCGATGTCTTGACGAAGTGCATGGGGGAGGGCTTCGATTGGGACCAGCCGCTGGAGGCTGCCGTGCTCACGCGTTCTCCGCGGACCATTCCCGCGAGCGGCACGGTGGCCGAAGCGATCGCCACGATGCAGCAGCACCACTACCGCACGCTCCCAGTGGTTGATGGCGAACGGGTTATTGGGCTCATCCGGATGGGTGACCTGATGACCCACCTCGCCGAGGCGTACCCCGAAGACATTCTGAATTTGCCTCCTCGCCCGCATCAGGTGATGGAGAGACCAGAGGGTGGATAGCAAAGGCTCATGACAACGGAAACCCGGCTCCCCGCCGAACATCTCGTACAGGAACTCGACCGCGTGACCATCCGCTTCGCCGGTGACTCTGGCGATGGCATGCAGCTCACCGGTACACAGTTCACCAAGACGACGGCGGTGTTCGGCAACGACCTGGCCACCCTCCCGGATTACCCGGCCGAAATTCGCGCCCCCACCGGGTCCCTCCCCGGCGTTTCCGGCTTCCAGCTCTCGTTCTCGAGCAGCGACATCCGCACGCCCGGCGACCAGCCGGATGTGCTTGTGGCGATGAACCCGGCGGCGCTGAAGACCAACGTCGGCGACCTCCGGGCTGGCGGCCTCCTAATCGTCGATAAGGACGAGTTTAACGCAACCAACCTGAAGAAGGCGGCGTACGCCTCCAACCCCCTCGAAGACGGGTCGCTGGCGAAGTTCCAGCTCGTGCCGATCGAGATTACGCGCCAGAACGAACTCGCGCTCGAAGGCACCAGTCTGAGTTCCAAGGACAAGTTCCGCTCGCGCAACTTTTATGCCCTCGGACTCATCCTCTGGTTGTACGACCGGTCGATGGACACGACCGTCCGCTGGGCGACGGAGCAGTTCAAGCGCCGCCCCGAAGTACTCGACGCCAACCTGAAGGCCCTCCGCGCCGGCTACAACTTCGGCGAAACCACGGAGCTCTTCCGCGTCCGTTACGAAGTGCCCGCGGCGCACGTGGCCCCCGGCAAGTACCGCCACATCAGCGGCAACGAGGCGACGGCGCTCGGCTTCATCGCGGCGTCGGTCCAGAGCGGACTGCCGCTGTTCTACGGCAGCTACCCGATTACGCCGGCTTCCGACGTGCTCCACGAGCTTTCGAAGCACAAGAACTTCGGCATCAAGACGTTCCAGGCGGAGGATGAGATCGCCGCTATCGGGGCCGCCATCGGCGCCGCCTACGGTGGGCATCTGGCGTTGACGGGCACAAGCGGCCCCGGACTGGCGCTCAAGAGCGAGGCCCTGAACCTGGCCGTCATGACCGAACTGCCGCTCGTCGTCATTGACGTCCAGCGCGCCGGCCCCTCGACAGGGATGCCGACGAAGACGGAGCAATCGGACTTGCTCCAGGCGATGTTCGGCCGCAACGGCGACTCGTCCGTCGCGATCGTCGCCCCGGCCACACCGTCCGAATGCTTCTTCATGGCCATCGAGGCGTTCCGGATTGCGCTCAAGTACATGGTGCCGGTCATCTTCATGAGCGACGGCTACCTTGGAAACGGGTCGGAGCCTTGGCGCATCCCGCTGATGTCCGAGCTGCCGAAGGTGGAGTACCACTACGCCCCGCTGAACGGGGACTTTTCTCCCTACAAGCGCGACCCGGAGACGCTGGCCCGGCCGTGGGCCGTCCCCGGCCAGAAGGGGCTTGAGCACCGCATCGGCGGCATCGAGAAATCCGGGGCGACCGGGGACATAAGCTACGACCCGCGCAACCACCACGAGATGACCCTCGCGCGTGCCGAGCGCGTCGCCAGGATTGCCCGGGATATCCCGGACCTGGAGATAACCGGTCCGTCCAGCGGAAACCTGCTCCTCCTCGGTTGGGGCGGGACGTACGGGGCGATAACCAGCGCCGCCGAGGCCGCCCGCAAACGGGGTCTGAGCGTCTCATCCGCGCACCTTCGCTACCTCAACCCCTTCCCTTCCAACCTTGGCGCGGTGCTTTCCGGCTTCAAGAAGGTGATGATCCCGGAACTGAACACTGGGCAGCTCTCGCTCCTCATCCGGGGCAGATTCCTGGTGGACGCGGTGGGCTTCAACAAGATCTCCGGGCAGCCCTTCAAGATCGCGGAGATCGAAGGCAAGATCGACGAACTGCTCGGCCTGGCCGGGCCCTACACGTTCGACTTTGGTCAGAGCGCGAGCCTGGGAGGCTGAGGAATGACAACACCAACCGTCTCCGCGGGTGAGCTGCTCAATGGCGACCTCCCGGTGCTTTCGCGAAAAGACTTCGTCTCCGACCAGGAGGTGCGCTGGTGCCCCGGCTGCGGCGATTACTCCATCCTCGCGCAGATGCAGAAGATGCTCCCGGAACTAAAGATTCCGCGGGAGAACATCGTCTTCATCAGCGGGATCGGCTGCTCCAGCCGGTTCCCGTATTACGTGGAGACGTACGGGTTCCACAGCATCCACGGCCGGGCGCTGACACTCGCGACGGGCCTGAAGACGGCCCGGCCGGAGTTAACCGTGTTCGTCGTAACGGGGGACGGCGACGGCCTGAGCATTGGCGGCAACCACCTGCTGCACGCTATGCGACGTAATGTTGACCTGAACGTTATCCTCTTCAACAACCGCATCTACGGCCTGACCAAGGGCCAGTTTTCGCCCACCTCGGAGCTCGGCAAGGTGACGAAGTCGTCACCATACGGCACCGTGGAGTCGCCACTGAACCCAATCCGCGTCGCCCTCGCGGCGGGGGCGACGTTCGTGGCACGGTCAGTGGACCGGGACACCAAGCACCTGGAGGAGACGCTCTACAAGGCGACGCAGCACAGGGGTACTTCGTTCGTGGAGGTCTACCAGAACTGCAACATCTTCAACGATGGCGCCTTCGCCGCCTTCACGGACCGGGAAGTTCGCCAGGATCGGATGATCTACCTGGAGGACGGCAAGACGCTGCGATTCGGCAGCGAGCGCCAGCACGGCATTCGCCTCGACGGGTTCACGGCCCAGGTTGTGGAGAACGCGCAGGGTGACGACGGCCTGCTGGTGCACCAGACCAACAGCGAGAACCCGACGCTGGCGAACATCCTCGTGGGCATGGACTACCCGGCTTTCCCCGTGCCGGTGGGTATCTTCCGGGCCGTGGACAAGCCTTCCTATGACGAGCTCGTCCAGCACCAGGTGGACGATGCCCGCGCCAGGCACGAACCCCGATTCGAAGAACTCCTCAACAGCGGCGAGACCTGGGAAGTCAGTTGACCAGGTAGCGCCCGGAGGCAGTGCCGGGCCCGTCGCCATCCGGATAGCCTGGCAGCTTGTTCCTGGAAAGGGGATGCCCGTGGTGAACAACCCGACGAACATCGTTGTCTGCCCCAGCTGCGGGGCGGAGAACATCCAGGGTGTTGACACCTGCGAACACTGCATGGCAGACCTCCGCGGCATCGACGTCCCGGAGACTCGGCAGGTCGCCAGCGACAGCGCGCTTGCCCTCCCGGTATCGGCCATCCGCTTTTCGAAACCGCAGACGGTGGGCCCCGAGGCTACGCTGCGGCAAGCCGTGGCCGCGATGTTGGAAGGCTCCGCGGGTGCGGTTGTCGTTGTTGAAGGGACGAAGGTCGTGGGTATCTTCACCGAGCGCGACGTGCTCAAGCGCATCGCGGGGCGAGAAGATCTGCTTGACGCGCCAATCACCGCGTACATGACGAAAGATCCGGTCGTCTTGCGTGATACCGACATGATGGCCTATGCCCTCAACAAGATGGGCGACGGCGGCTTCCGCCACATCCCGGTTACGCGGGACGGCCGGTTGATCGGCGTTGCCACGGCGCGGGATGTCATGGCCTGGATCATGGGCAAGTACTTCGATTAGCGGGGCTATTGGTTGGGACGACCTCATATCTAGCTCTAGCCTATGGCTTGCCGATCCCTTAGAGTGAGCGATAGCACGACACTATAGCTCGCAGGTAAGCCATCCTTGGAACTGGCCCAGTTGGACGCCTTCATCGCCGCCGCTGACTGCGGCAGCTTCAGTCGCGCGGCCGAGATGTTGGGCGTCGCCCAACCCTCGCTCAGCAACCGGATTCAGTCCCTCGAGCGCGAAGTTGGCCAGGCGCTTTTCGAGCGGATGGGCCGCGGCGTCAAACTAACGGACGCTGGCCGCTCGTTCCTCCCCTACGCTCAGCGCGTCATGCGCACCCTCACCGACGGCCTCATGGTGCTGGAAGGCACGCGCGACGGCACATCCGGGCGGTTGATGATCGGCACCGCGCCGGCCGTTGGGACGTATGTGCTCCCCCGCCTGCTCAAGGTGTTCTGCGATAACCATGAAGGCGTGGACGTCCTCGTCCGTACCGGCCATTCGGACGAAGTGCTACAGATGGTGCTGGACGACGATGTCCAGGTGGGCTTCGGGCGGCCGATCAACCACCCCGATGTCCGCACGGTCACGCTGTACACAGACGAGCTGGTCCTCGTGGTCTCCTCGCAACACCGGTTCGCCAAGCGCGGGTCGGTGAAGGTTGACGACCTTTCGGAGGACTCGCTCATCCTCTTCGACCGGGACTCGGGCTACTACGGCATGATCGTCGGTCTCTTCCGCGACCTGGGGGTGGTGCCCCAGCAGCAGATGCAATTGGACAGCATTGAGGCGACGAAGAAGATGGTCGAGTCGAATCTCGGCATTGCCCTCCTGCCGGAAGTCTCGGTTGAACGCGAAATCCGTCTGGGGACACTGCACAAGGTCCATATTGAATCGAGCGAGCCGCTCGAGCGCGAAATTGCCGTGATGTATCGCCGGAGCAAGCCCCAGTCAGGGCCGATGTCGGCATTCCTCGACCTGCTGGGCGAGATCTACGGCCTGAAACTGCCGCGCTGATGCGCCTCGCCGCGCCCGCCCATGCTGATTGACCTTCATTGCCATTCGCTGCCCCGGTCGCAGTGCAGCAGTCTCGCCCCGGTGCAATTAGTAGAACTCGCCCGAGAGCGGGGGCTCGACGGCGTCTGCCTGGTGGAGCACGACGCGTTCTGGCCGGCGAAAGAACTCGCGGAGCTGCGGCGAGCGACCGGGTTTCTCATCCTCGCGGGCGTGGAGTTCAGCACGGACATGGGCCACGTGCTGGCTTTCGGACTGCGCACGGGTTCGGGCATGTTCGCCAGCGCGCGCGCCCTTTTCGATGCTTCGAAGCGGGAGGGCGCGCTCCTCTACCTGGCCCATCCTGCCCGCGACGGGCACCTCCGGGTGAGCCACGACACAGTAGAGTTCTTCGAATCCGTCGAAGCCATCAACGGCAGCGACTCCCGGATCCAGAATATGGCGGCAACCGGGCTCGCGCGGGGCTTCCGCCTCCCGGGCATAGGCGGCTCGGACGCGCACATGCCAGCGGAAGTGGGCCGCGCCGCCACGCGCTTCGAGGCGGCCATCTCCAGCGAGGCGGACCTGGTTGCCGCCTTGCGCAGTGGCCGGTACGAAGCGGTGACGCTGTAGCTGGTCAGCGAGACCAGGGCGTTGTTTACTACGCCATGGTTTTCGACGAATTCGACACGCCCTGTCTCCTCCTCGACCTCGACCGCGTCGAACAGAACATCGCGAAGATGGCAGCGATGCTGTCGGGCAGCGGTGTGTCCCTGCGGCCGCACTTCAAGACACCCAAGTGTCCCCAGGTGGCGAAGCTTCAGTTAGCGGCGGGCGCGATCGGTAT
>PNKC01000026.1 GCA_013822275.1 Anaerolinea sp.
AAGAGCAGGTTCCTTCTCCAGGCTGCCCAACAGTTCGGCAACGACCATCTCCCGGTCCGCCGGGTCGAGCTTCAACGCCAGGGCAAGCACTTCTTCAGCAGCGGTAGACATGGCTCAAGTGTATCACCGGCGCACCCTTCGTAGCGCCTCCGGGTGCGGTTCATGGTTTTGCGTGAAGCGAGGAGAAGGCGGCGTGCTCGCGAGTCTGGTCAGTAGCACGACTGTGAAGGAGTGCCGGGATGGTGACCGGCGAAGCCGGTGATCGCCCGCTTCCGCCGACCGATGGCGGCAGCGACATCGCGGCGCTTGCTCACGCGCGCGTTACCGACATGCCCTCCGTCCTCCCTGGCCGCTTCAGGTCCCTGATCCGCCCTAACAGCCGCCGCGCAAAACCATGAACCGCACCCAGCGCCTACAGCCGTGCGCGCCAGTAGCCTCTTTCCCTGGCGGTGTGCGCCACGGCAACAACGACGATGTCACCGCTGCCCTGCTCCCGGTACACGATGTGGTAAGGAAAGCCCGGCACCAGAACCTGGCGGACTCCCGGCTCGCCGGTCATCGTGCCAGATGCGGGGAAGTCCGCGATCCGCTCAATCGATCGGTCGAACGCTCTCAAGAAGCTGACCGCTGTCTCCGCATTGTCAGCTTCATACCACTCGATGGCGGCAGCGAATTCCCGAGCCGCGTCGCTTCGAAGCCTAACCTTCGCGTTTGGCATGCAACCGCTCATAGAGGCGGTCGCGCACCTCTTCCCAGGGCACCAGCTCGGCCGTGCCGTCCTCAATCTCCTCGACACGCCGCCGGATTTCTGCCTGCCACGCCTCGCTCAAAGGCGGCATGGTCTCGAGGCTGCCCAGCAACTCCTCTGCGACCCACTCCCGTTCATCAGCGTCCAGCTTCATCGCCTGGGCGAGCACTTCTTCAGCCGCGGTTGACATGACTCAAGTCTATCACCGGCGTCACCCCCCTCGCAGCGGCTACAGGCGATCTCGCCAGTAATCCCGCTCCCGGCGGGTGTGCGCGACCGCGACGACTTCAAGCGTCTCGCCCGCAACGCGGTAGACCATCTTGAAAGGGTAAGTACCGACGACGAGACTGCGGCATCCCCTCGTCTCGGGCTTTCCCGACGAGGGGAACTGCATTGCATAGTCGATGCGCGCCTTTAAGGCATCCAGAAATGCATCAGCGACATCAGGATTCCGCTCGATGTACCAGTCGGTGGCGGCAAGCACTTCATCCTGGGCGCTTCTACGGAACTCGTAGTCGCGCATTCGCCACCCGCTCCCGCAGTTCAGCCATCACGGTTTCCCACGGAACCCCGGGTACGAGCCCCGAATCCGCCTCTTCCACCCGCCGCTTGATCTCGGCGTCCCAGTATTCGTCGTAGCCGGGGTCCTTCTGCAGGCTCGCGGTCAGTTCGGCCGCGACCATCTCCCGGTCCGCCGGGTCCAGCTTCAGCGCCTGGGCAAGGACTTCCTCAGCCGCGGTCGACATGACTCAAGTCTATCACTGGCGTCAGCCCCCCCGCAGCGTCGCCCCGGCTTCGTTTCCCAGCCGCTTCAGCAGCCCGGCCTGGACCTTCGCCACGTCCGCATCAGTCAACGTGCGGTCCTCCGCCTGGTAGCGAAGGCGCACCGCGAGCGACTTTTGTCCTTCCGGGATGCCTTCGCCGCGATACTCGTCGAAGATGTCGCCGCTGAGCCGCACGCCCCCTGAGCGGTGTGAGCGCACGACTTCCAGCACGCGCGCGGCCGGCGTCGCGGCATCCAGCAGCAGCGCGATGTCCTGCCGCACTTCCGGGAAGCGCGACGGCGCCGCGTACTCAGGCCGCTCCGGCAGCACGCGGACCATCTCCTCCAGCCACAGCTCGACGAGGAACACGGGTTCGTCAATTTCGAATGAGGCGGCGAGGTCCGGGTGGACCTGGGCAACCACCCCCACGTGCTCCTTGCCCGCGACGACATCGGCAGTGTGCCCCTCCAGCAGCCCGAAATGGCTCGTCGCCGAGTACGCCTCGCGCACCCCCAGCGCGTCGAAGACCGCCTCAACCGCGCCCTTGGCGTCGAAGAAGTCCAGCCGTTCGCCGGCGGTGCCGCTCCACCGCGCCTCACGTGTCCCACCAATGAGCGCGCAGAGCACCGTGCGCTCGTGCGGCAGGTCCGCCTCCACGGGGAGGTACTCGAAGCCGATCTCGAACAGCCGCAGCGGCCCGTCCTGGTGGCGCCGGTTGGCGGCGTAAGTCTCGAGCAGCGCCGGACGCATGCTCGTCCGCAGATACGCGTATTGCGAAGCGACGGGATTGACCACGCCCAGCGGTGCGAGCCGGAGCGCGTCCGAAGGGTCTACTGCGCGCGCCAGCTTCGGCAGCTCGGTCAGGGTGTAGGTGATGATCTCCTGGAACCCCAGTCCCACGGCCAGGTCCCGCACGCGCTCCCGCAGATCTCGCAGCGGGTTTGGCTCGGGATCCGGCAGGCGTCCTTCGAGCATCGTCGTGGGCAGCTTGTCGTATCCGTAAATGCGGCCCAGATCTTCGATGACGTCATCCGGGATCTCCAGGTCGGGCCGCCATCCAGGGGGCTGGACGCTGAACGTCGCTGGCGGGACGTCCTGTACTCCGTAGCCCAGCCCGGTGAGGATACGCCGTACGTCGTTCGCCGGGATGGCGATCCCCAGCACCTGTTCAATGCGTGCCGCCGTCACCAGGATCGTGCCCCGCGGCGTCTCGCCCGGGTAGATATCCACCAGTCCCTTCGTCACGCGCCCGCCGCTGAGCTGTTCGAACAGGTGGAGAGCCCGGTGCTGCGCGTACTCCGCCATCGCCGGGCCAATGCCCTTCTCGAACCGCAGAGATGCCTCCGTCCGCAGCTTCAGGATGCCGGACGACCGCCGGATGCTGCCCCGCTTGAAGTTCGCGACCTCGAGCAGCACGGTCTTCGTTTTCTCGCTCACTTCGCTCTTGCCCCCGCCCATGATCCCGCCGATACCCACGGGCCCGCCACCATCGCAAATCACCAGCATCTCGGGATCTAGTTCCCGGTCTATCCCATCAAGCGTGGTCAGCCGTTCGCCCGGCTTCGCCCGCCGCGCCACAATTCGCTTGTCGCGAACCTGGTCGTAATCGAAGGCGTGCAGCGGCTGCCCCGTTTCCAGCATCACGTAGTTCGTGATGTCCACCACGTTGTTGATGGGCCGCATCCCCAGCCGCAGCAGGCGCTCCTGCATCCACGCCGGCGACGGCCCGACCGTGACGTCCTCGATGACGGACGCCGTGAACCGGAGACAGAGGTCCGGGTCTTCAATGGTCACCGAGACCATGTCCGCCGCCTTCGTTTCCGACTCCCTGTGGTCCCGCGCCGGTTCGCGCAGGGCCGCGCCGGTGATCGCCGAAAGCTCCCGCCCGAAGCCAAGCACCCCGAGCAGATCCGCCCGGTTCGCCCAGGTGGAGATGTCGAACACGACGTCGCCCAGCTCTTCCACCAGCGGCCGCCCAACTTTCGCCGTTGCGGGCAGGACGAGAATGCCCTCGTGGGCGTCGCTCAGCCCCAGCTCCTTCTCGCTCAGCACCATCCCGGCGGACTCGACGCCCCGGATGGGACGCAGCTTTAGCTTCGAAGGCTTGCCGGTGTGCCCATCGATCAGCTCCGCCCCCTCGGTCGCGAAGGCCACCTTCTGCCCAACCTCCAGGTTCGGCGCTCCACACACCACCTGCTGCCGCCCGGCACCTGTTTCCACTGTTGCCAGTCGCAACCGGTCGGCATCCGGGTGAGGCGCAATCGCCACCACCTCGGCCACCCGGATCCGCTCCGGGTCCCACCCAGCCCCGATTGTCTCCCATGATTCAACCTCGGCCGTGGCATCAATCAGCAACCGCGCCAGCTCCGGCACGGGCAGGTCCACATCCACGTAGTCGCGCAACCAGTTCAGGGAAAGTTTCATTCGGGCCCTAAGCTCCTAGCTGAGGGGCTGCCAGCTACCAGCTGCCAGCTACCAGCTCGTTATTGTGCTTGATCCAACAACCGTTGGCGGAAGGCGACCAGCATTCGCTGGACCTCACGGACGTCACCTTGAAGTTCGCTCGATCGATCCGGCCGTAGATATCCAAGATCCGTGGCGAGGATGAATTGATACTCCAACTCGGTTGCAGAGCCCAGGGCGATCCCAAGGAATCTCCGGAACTCTTTCCCGTCGAATGCGGATCCTTCCGCGATGTTGGTGGGAATCGACTGCGCCGAACGCCGCATCTGACTCGTCAGGCCAAAGATCTCAGTCCTCGGAAACAGGGTCGTCTCCTTGTAAACCGCGAGCGCGACGGCGTGAGCGCGCTGGTAAACCACGTACTCCTGGAACGCCCTCGCCAACTTGATCCCCCTCCGAACGGCTTAGCTGGCAGCTGGTGGCTGGAAGCTGGAAGCCACGCAGCTAGAAGCTACTCGCTAGAACTGCGCCAAAAACCGCAGGTCATTCTGGTAAAAGTGCCGGATGTCCTCGATCCCCCAGCGCAGCAACGCCACCCGCTCGACGCCTATCCCCAGCGCGAAGCCCGTGTGCTTCGATGAGTCGTACCCCGCCTTGTCGATGATCTCCGGGTGGACCATCCCCGCCCCGAGGATCTCGATCCAGCCCGTCCCGTGGCAGGTTCGGCAATCCGACCCCGACCCGCGGCAGATGAAGCAGTCCATCGCCATCTCTACGCCCGGCTCAACGAAGGGGAAGTAGCTGTGGTGGAAGATGATCTTCCGGTCGTTCCCGAAGAGCTTGCGGGCCATGCCGTAGAGCACGCCCTTCAAGTCGCTCATGCGCACGCCCTCACCCACGGCAAGCGCTTCGATCTGCGTCAGCATCCACTCGTGCGTCGCGTCCGTCGCCTCCTGGCGATAGCACTTCCCGGGCACGATGACCCTGATCGGCGGTTCCGGTGTCCGCTCCATCACGCGAATCTGGTTTGGCGTCGTGTGCGTGCGGAGGAGCATGCTCCGCTTCCCGTCGATCAGCGTGTTCACCCAGATCGTGTCCCACATGTCCCGCGCCGGATGGTCTTCCGGGATGCGCGCCGCATCGAAGTTGTAGCGGTCCCACTCCACCTCCGGCCCTTCGGCCACGCGAAAGCCCATCTCTTCGAACGCCTTCACGATGTCCCGCATCGTTTGCGTCACCGGGTGCAGGCGGCCAATCGCCTGCGGCCGGCCGGGCAGCGTCACATCGAGCGCCGCGCTCGTGCTCAGCTCGCGCAACGCCTCCTTGCGGATCGCCTCGTTGCGGTCGGCCAGCGCCGATTCCAGCTTCCGCTTGAGCTCGTTTGCCGCCGCCCCAAACGCCGCGCGCGACTCCACCGGCTGCTCCTTCACCGAACGCAGCAGCGCCGTCAGCCGCCCATCCTGGCGTCCCAGCCATTGAACCCGCCATGCTTCAATCGCCGCCTCATCGGCGGCGGACGCAAGCGCGCCCAGGGCTTCGGCCTCGAGGCCCGGCGGTATGAGTGCGGAATCGATCATGGAGTCCTGAGTATACAAAGGGCCGCTCGTAAGCGATAAGGCCGTCGGCGAGGCGGTCGGCCACCAGCCACCAGCCACCAGATGCCAGTTGTCAGGTGCCAGCTCACCCACCCGCCGCCCTCCGGCGTGTCCGTACCAGCGCGAAAGCAAGCGGTGGGATGCCAGTTCTGCCCAACGAAGCGGGCGGCGTCAGCGAATCACCGCTTCCGCGAGCAGTTCGAGAAACCGCTCCTCGCTGAGGCCGGCGACCTCGCGGAACACATACTCATTGTGTTCACCCAGCACGGGGGCGCGCCCGACCGGGTTGGGCAGCCCGGCGATCCGGATGGGCTCGCCGTGCACCGTGATGTCGAGACCCGGATCGGACGGTTGGTGCACGGTTTCAAAGCGCCCTTCCATCTGCGGGTCGCAGTCCAACTGGTCCGCGATGCTTTCCACGGCCGCGGCCGGGATGCCGGCCTGCTGGAGAAGCTCGGCTGCCTCCCACCGGTCCCGCGTCCGCGTCCATGTGGAGACGGCCACGTCGAGGGCGGTTTCATTCGCCTTGCGAGCCTCGTGAGTCGCGAATCGCGGGTCGGTCGCAAGTTCAGGCCGGCCAATTGCTGCAGTGAACGCGGCAAATGCACCGTCGCCGGGGACGGCGATTGCAAGCCAGTTGTCGTTGCCCGCAGCCGGGAAGTTGCCGTGTGGGCAGAAGTTTGGATCGCGGTTGGCGCGCCGGGGCTCCTGTTCGCCCGTGCGCGAATAGCGCATCCACTCGGCTCCGAGGAGCGAGATCATGCCCGGCAACTGCGACATGTCGATCTCCTGGCCCAACCCTGTGCGTTCCCGTTCGAGTACGGCCGCGAGCACCGCGGACGCGGCCAGGTACGGAGAGACGAAGTCCGCGAAGGCGACGCCGAGTCCGGTGGGCGGGGTACCTTCGAAGCCTGTGACGGAGTTGAGTCCGCTCGCGCCGGCGATCATGTTCCCAAAGGTGGCGAACCCAGCCCACGGGCCGTGCCGCCCGGCCCCGGCCATATGGGCAACGATCGCCCCGGGGTTGAGCGCGCTGAGCGCGTTGTACGGGATGCCCATCCGCTCAACAACCCCTGGGCGCAGGTTCTCGACCACGATGTCGCAGTTCGCTGCGAGTTCCAGCAGCAGCTGCCTGCCGGCAGCCGCCGAGGTGTCGATCGTGGCCGAGAGCTTGCCGGTGTTGGCGTCGTTGAACCAGCCGCCGGAAGTGAGCGTCGGGCCCGTGGGCGGTGGCACGGAGCCGCGGATCGAATCCATGCGGATCTCCGATTCGACCTTGATAACCTCGGCCCCGAGGTTGGAGAGGATTCGGCAGGTCAGCGGCCCCGCCAGCACCCAGCCCAGTTCCAGGACGCGGAGGCCCTCAAGCGGCAGGCGCCCGGACGGGTTCGCGCGCGGCCGCCTCGTCCGGACATCCTCCGCCTCAAACTCCCGCGGGTGTTCGCCGAGCAGTGGCGCCCGGCGCAGTGGTTCGGCGGAGTTCATGCCCGCAAACGGGCTCTTTGGCAGCGAGAGCGTTTCTCCCAGGTCGTCGTCTTGGACGGAAACGAACTCGCCGATGGCCGCCAGGTGCTCACTCTCGCGGAGGTCGTCGAAGGTGTAGAGCGGCAGGCCCATCAGCCCACGCGTGCGACCGGTTTCGAGGAAGGCGTCGCGGTCGTACCGCCGGCCGAGGGCTTCGACGAGGTCGGCCGCTTCGCCGAGCCGGAACGAGGCGAGCTTTGCGCGAGTCGCTTCCCGCCAGTCCTCCGCGGACGCCCGCACCTGGAGGCCGTGTTCGAGCGCCCATTTCCGCAAGCGTGGCCACTGGTCGGGCCGGGCCCGGATGACCGCCCACCGGTTGTCACGGCAGCGGACCACGGGGAACTCGAAAGCCGTGTTTCGCGGCGGCGACACGTTGTGCCAGCGCCAGTAGCTCGGACTGCTGGTCTGGAGGGTGGAGAAGGCGACGCACTCCTGGACGGAGATGTCGAAGTGCGCTCCCCGCGCGCCCCGCAGCCCCGCAACGATCGCGGTGCATGCCGCAAGCGACGCCAGCTTGTGACAAACGTCGCCAGCGGCGTGGATGGGTGGCCGTTCCGGCTCACCCGAGACGTGGGAGAGCCCACCTGCTGCCGACGCGATGAGATCGCTGCCGAGACGGCTGGCCCAGGGGCCTGTGAGTCCGAACGGCGTGATCGATGCCCGGACGAGCGAGGGATTGGCGGTGGTAAGGTCAACGTCCTTCACGCCAACCCCCAGGAGCCAGCCGGCCGGACCCGAGTCGATCAGCCCGTCCGCACCGGCGACCAGCCGCAGAAAGGCCTGGCGGCCGCGCCGCTCGTCCAGGTCAAGCACGGCCGACCGCTTCCCGGCGTTGTAGGCGAGGTGCCTGTAGCCGCGCTCGGGCCCCGGGACGTCATCGAGAAACGGCGCCAGGGTGCGAAGACCTCCACCCGGAGGTTCGACGCGGACCACCTCAGCTCCGAGGTCGGCAAGCAGCCGGCCGGCAAAGATGCCCGACTCATCGCCTGTCTCGATGATGCGATACCCACTGAGCGGCGCCACCCGTGAAGTCTAAGGAGCCGCCGGTGGCCGGACAACGCGCCGTTGCTGTCCGCGAGGGGCCCTGCCGGGCCCTGCCCTGCCGGGCAGGGCCCGGCAACCACCGCCTGGAACCGCCCGCGCACGGGGTTTCACCGTTCACGCCCCGGGGCTCGCGCCGCCCGTGCCAGTCGTACACTCTCCTCCGTCACGTCGTCTGGCAGCCAGTAGCCACGAAACGCCAGGTACCCGATGAACGTCGAAAGACCGGCTACCGGCCCGACAAGGCGGATCCCGAGCGGGTCCTCCGTCGTCGAACCGATGGTCAGAAGGACCGCCAGGAGCAGCGGGGCCAGCGACGATGCGGTCTTTTCGAACATCGCCTGCGTCGCGTAGTAGGTGCCTTCCCGCCGCTCGCCGGTCCGAAGCGTGTCGTAGTCGGTTATATCGGCGATGAGGGCGTTGGGAAACGCCTGTACCGGCGCCAGCGGCAGCCCCAGGAACGCAGCGAACACCAGCACCTGCACCAACCCGGGGACCCCGGGCACAAAGCCGACGAAGAAGAGCAACGGGAAGTAAACAGAAGCGTAAAGCATGCCCGCGGAGTACATCCGGCGCTTCCCCCGTCGCCTGGCCAGGTTGACGATGAGCGGGAGCGCCAGCACCAGTACGCCGAGCGCGACAGCGTTGATCATCGCCGTCACCGTCCCCTCGTTCTCGTACTCCAGGACCTCCTTCACCAGGAACGGGATGATGCCTGTCACCATCAGCACGCCCATGTTGTAGAAGATGTACGTCGGCAAGAAAAGCATGAACTGGTCGTTCCGCATGCAGGTCATGATCGACTCCCGAAACGAGCCGGACGGCGGCGGCGCGGCGGGCGCCCGGGCAGCCTCGACTGCGGGCCGCCAGGCGCCTCCGAGTGCCACGAACCGCGAGGCCAGGGCGATCGCAGCCATCACCAACGCCATCACCTGGAAGCCGAAAACGTCGATGATGAAGCCGCTGCCCACCAGCGCCAGGGCCGCGCCGGCCACCCCGAACGCGACCTGCCACGAGACGATGCTCAGGCGGTCTTCGTTGTTTCGCGCGATCTCCGGCAGCAGCGATTCGAACGGTCCGCCCGACAACGTACTGAAAAGGTGGAACAGCGCCAGGACGAAGAACAGGTAGATCGCATTGGACGTGCTCTCGTGGCCCGAGGGCGGCAGCCAGATGAGCACGAACATCAGCGAAAGAACAGGCGTTGCCGCCACCACGAACGGAATGCGCCGCCCCCAGCGCGAGCGCGTGCGGTCGCTCCAGTAACCGATGAGCGGGTCGTCGAACGCTTCCAGGAAGCGGATGCTGAAGAGCACCGCGCCCACCATCAGCGTTGTCGCCCGGCGTTCGATGTCCGCGTCTTCCGGTGGCGCATAGAAATAAAGGAGCCAGAGATCCTTGCTCCGCCCGATCGCGTTCCCGCCGACGCTCCCAGAGGCGTACAGGAGCCGGTTGATGCGCGGGATGCGCTCCACCTCTGGCCTCCCCGGCCGTCCCTCGCTCATTCACGAATCGTCGATTCAGCATCTGCCTGCTGGCGCTCCGCCGGGTCGGGCCGCGCGGGCGCGCGGGCAAGGTACTCGTTGAGCATGCGGGCGGTGTTGAAGCGCGGTCCGATGGAGATCATCGAGGACTTGATGCGCTGCACCCAGCCGTGCGGGATGCCGTCCTGGCCGCGGTCGTAAAAGAGGGGCAAGACCTCCTGCTCCAGGATGTCCAGGAGTGCCGATGCGTCGCGGGCGTCTTCCGTGGCCGCGTCGAGGCCCTCCCTCGCCGGGATTGCCCAACCGTTCGTGCCGTCGTAGGCCTCAGCCCACCAGCCGTCAAGCACGCTCAGTTGGAGCCCGCCATTAAGGGCGGACTTCATCCCGCTCGTGCCGCTCGCTTCGAGCGGCGGCCGCGGCAGGTTGACCCAGAGGTCGCACCCCTGCACGAGGCGAGCCGCCATCGCCATGTCGTGTTCCTCGAGGAAGACGACCCGCCCGGAGACGCCGGGCATCGCATCCATGGTGAACAGTTGCTGGACCGTGCGCTTCGCCTCTTCGTCCTGGGGATGTGCCTTGCCCGCGATTGCAAGCTGGATCGGGCGGGGGTCCCGGATCAGGTTGAGCGCGCGTTCGGGCAGGGCGGAGATCAGGTAAAGGCGCTTGTAGGTTGCGATCCGCCGCGCGAACCCCACCGTGAGCACACGCTCGTCCCACACCCGCGCAGCCGCCTCGGCGTAAGCAATCGGTTGGCCGCGGCCGAGGCGGTCGTGGACACTTCGCTCCCGCACGTACGCCACGAATTCGGTCCGCAAGCGGTTGCGCAGCCCCCAGATCACCTCGTCCGGGATGTCCTGGACACACCGCCAGGCATGGCTCTCCGACACGTTGTTTTCCCACCCGCGGCCCATGTATTCGTCCAGCAGGTTCCGAACGGAAGATGCCATCCACGTGGGCACGTGGACGCCGTTCGTTACGTGCTCGATCGGGACGTCCTCAACCGCCACGCCCGGCCAGATGTCGTGCCAAACCCGCCGGCTGACCTCGCCGTGGCGGCGGCTCACGCCGTTCGCCCGGCCCGTCATCCTCAAGGCGAACGGCGTCATCCCGAAGGGCTCGTAGGGGTCGTCCGGGTGGCAGCGCCCGAGCCGCAGGAACTGTTCCCAGTCCAGCCCAAGGCGAAGATGGACCTCGTCCAGGGTGGCGCGCATCTGGTCGGCGGAGAAGGCGTCGTTGCCCGCCGCCACCGGCGTATGCGTCGTGAAGACGCCAACCGCGCGTGCCCGTCCCGCCGCCTCCTCGAACGAGCAACCAGAGGCGACGAGCCCGGCAACGGTCTCGAGTTGCGCGAAGGCCGCGTGACCTTCATTGAGGTGGATGAACGACGGCGCCAGGCCCATCGCCCGGAGAGCCCGCACGCCCCCCATCCCCAGGAGGGCGTACTGGGCGAGGCGCGTCTCACGGTCGCCGACGTAGAGCCGGGCGCCGATCAGGCGGTCGGCGGGAGAGTTTGCCGCCAGGTTCGTGTCCAGCAGGAAAAGAGGGACCCGGCCCACATCCACCCGCCACACCTGGGCAAGGACTTTCCGGTTGCGCAGAGGGACCTCGACCGTCAGCCGGCTGCCGGCCAGGTCTCGGACGAGGACCGCGGGCAAACGCTCCGCATCCGTCTCAAGCCAGAACTCGTGCTGGAGGCCGTTCTCGTCCAGCCGCTGGTGAAAGGACCCCTGGGAATACAGGATTCCCAGGCCAAGCAGCGGCAGGCGCTGGTCGGAGGCTTCCTTGAGCAGGTCGCCCGCGAGCACGCCCAGCCCGCCCGCGTACGTGGGAAGTGTCGCGTGGACGCCAAACTCCGCGCACATGAAGGCGACGGGCCGGTCAGCCGGGACCTGGCTCGGCCTCATCGGCTCCGCGAGGTACCGTTCAAGATCCCCGGCCAGCCGGTCAATTCGCGAAACGAAGTCAGCATCGCGGGCGAGCTCCTCCATCCGGCGCGGCGACACCTCCTGGGCCAGGCGGATGGGGTTCTCACCCGCCCGCTGCCAGCGCTCCGGGTCGATCGAGCGAAAGAGCCGGGGCCACTCGCGCGTCCACGACCAGGCGTAGTTATAGGCCACCCTGGCGAGCGGTTTCAGCGCGGGTGGCAGATGGCCCGCGAGCGTTTCCGTGGCGGCAAGCAGCTGGAGACTCCCGTCGAGCCTGGAAGCTGGTGACCCTTCGGGCATCACCTCGCCCCCCCGGCAACCGGCGCTTCGTGTGTGTCCACCCGGAGGACGACTTCGCTGACGCTCCCTCCGGAGAGCACCGATTCGATATGAAACCCCGCGTCCTGGCAGTCGCGGATCACATCGTGATGGCGGTAGAGGAAGCAGGCGTAGAGCCGGTCGAACCCGGCTGCCTTCGCGTCCTCGCGGATCTTCTTGAGCAGCAGCGCCCCGAGGTTCGTGTCTTCGAAGGGCCCCGCGAGAGTCAGCGTAAGATGCCCGTGCAGGTCGCCGTTCTGGCACACGCCAATGCGCGCGGCGGCAACAACCCTGCCCGGCGTGGCGGTGACGATTCGGCCTGGCCCGGGACGCCAGATCATCTTGCAGTGGGCGCAGGCAGCAGGGTCGCCACTTCCGGCGCCCAGGCACCATCGCTGGCGCGGAACCCCGGCTTCAAACTGCTGGATGCGCGCGTCGTCACTCCGCACGGCTTCGACGCCCAGCACCTGGCCATCGTTGAGCCGAAGAACGGTTTCCGTCATCAGAGACCCTCCAGCCACCGGCGCCGGCCAGGGAACTTCGACGGATCGGCGAAGGCAGGGCGGACCGGCCCACCCCGGACGGCGCGGTCACTGCCAGACTCGCAGGTCGAATTGGATTTTGCGCGGGCGAGGGGGCCCAAGAAGGCGGGCCGTCAGGCCAAATCAGGACCGCGAAGGGCGCTCCGGAAGGCCGTCCACTACAGCCCTCGGCACCCTCACCCGTCGCGAACGCCAAATCAGAACCGCGACCAGCGGGAGCGGGGGGATGCCTCCCTCTCCAACAATCACCCGGGACAGCCCAGCTCCAGCGGCTGGAAGCTGGAAGCTCGCGGCTCCCCCCGGTCTCATTCCTCATTCCTCATTCCCCGTCGCTTTGCGACCAAGGTCGTACACCCGCTGCGACCTGTGGGGCTTCTGGGGAGGTTGCCCACGCCGCATGCTCGCGTCCGAGTCAACAATTGCAGGCGAAGTAAGCCGGCTACCGGGCGAGGAGTTATGCCAGTGCTGCACAGTTCCGATAGGCCGCGGTCTCATTCGCACGCGCGCGTGAGAGGGGCCGCCTTCACGGCTAGCGACGGCCCGCGCCTGGGGCCGGTGGCCGTTACCGGGGCTGCCGTTCCCCGCCGGTTCTCCGCTCTCCTGTTGACCGTGATCGCCATCGCCGTTGCCACCGGGCTCTCCTTTGCGGACTGGATGCCCTCGCGGGCCGCTGCCACGACGGTCGCCGTCGGCGACTTCTGGTTCGGCAATTCGAGCTCGGTGGGTGTCCCGTTCGTCACAAATATCAACAGGGGCGACACGGTCCAATGGGCCTGGGGGACCACCAGAGCCCACACGGTTACCGAAACGGACTCTGCTTTCAATCCGAACGGCGGCACCAATATCGGCGATTCCGGCAGTATCGCGGGCCCTTACGGGCCGATCACCTTCAATACCGCCGGCACGTTCTATTATTTCTGCGTCCTGCACCCGGACGACATGCGGGGCCAGGTGAATGTAGCCGCCCCGCCCGCCGCTGCCATCACCGTCGCCGTTGGCGACTTTTGGTTCGGCAATTCCGGCTCTGTGGGCGCTACGTTCGTCGTGAACATCAACGGGGGTGACACGGTTCAATGGGTCTGGCAGACAACAAGGGCCCACACTGTGACCGAGACGGACTCCGCCTTTAGTCCCAACGGCGGGACCAATGTTGGCGATTCCGGCAGCATTGCCGGTCCCTATGGGCCGATCACGTTCAATAACGCCGGCACGTTCTACTACTTCTGCATTCTGCATCCGGATGACATGCGCGGCCAGGTCAACGTCACCGGCAGCAGCGGTGGTGGCGGCAGCACCGGCCCGGCCCCCGGCAGTGTTGTGGGGCCCCGGACCTCGATCATCCGTATCGGCTACCCGGAAGGCGCACGGCTATTCAGCCCGAATAACATCACGATTACCGCCGGCGATACTGTGAACTGGTCCCTCGCCTACGGAAATCACGATGTGACGTCCGGTTATCCTTCCTCACCTTCCTATCAATCGCCCGGTGGAAAGGCAGGGATGCCCACCACCGTCAGCTCGTTTTCACGCGTCTTCAACACTACCGGGACATATACCTTTTACTGCGATGAACACGCCGGTGACAGCGACGCGCGCATTGGTGACATTGACGGCTCGATTCGGGACGGCAAGATGGTCGGCAAGATCGTCGTCCTTGCCGCGGACGCCACCGGGCCGGCCACCAGCGGCGTGAGCGTCTCTCCCAACCCGGCCGCCGGCGTCTCCAGCGTGACCGTGTCGGCAGTCATCACCGACTCAGGGACCGTGACATCTCCGATCATCAACGCGGAGGCGTTCATCAATTCCGTCGGGACCCCGGGCACTGGCGCCTTCTTGCCAATGACGGATGGCGCCTGGGACGAGATCTCCGAGTCCGTTTCCGGCAGTCTCAGCATCGCCGGGCTGCCCGCTGGCTCATATTCCATCTACGTCCGCGGCCAGGACCAGCGGGGCAACTGGGGCGCCACCCAGTCGGTCTCACTCTCCATCTCCAGCACAGGATCGGGGGGTGGCGGCACCGGCGGCGGGGCTGGGACCAACACCGCCACGGTCGTCGTCTTGTCCGGGTCACTGTCGAACCAGGCGACGCCGGTTGCATTTGCGAACGTGTCCCTCACAGGCGTCGATACTGTGATCTCCACCTCCCCGCTCCCCTGGCAAGCCTTCGACGGCACAGGCACGGGGTCCGGCTGGAACGTGACGGTCACCTCGACAGACTTCACCTCACCCTCCTCCGGCATCATCGGCGTATCGAACTTCAAAGTGCGCCTGCTCTCGACCGCCATCACGACCGTGTCCGGTGGCTCGCCCCCAACCACCCGGGTACCCACCTTCGTTGCGCTGAGCACGACCGCCCCATTGAAGGTCATCTCCGCATCCACGGGTTCCGGCATGGGCAGGTACAGCTACGTACCAGACTTCCAGCTCACCATCACCGGATCGACCAGGTCCGGCACGTACACCGCGTCTCTCGCGGTCACCATGAACACCGGGCCGTAGGACAGGGGCCTCAAGTTCCGGGCGGCGGCCAGATCCTTGCTTTCCCAGCCGGGGAGAAGGGTTCGGAATCGGAGCGCGCCCCCAAGTTCATCCCGTCGGGCCTGCTGTTGTAGGGCTACTCGCACACCAAGGCCCTGATCTTCGCGAGGACCTCGGCGTCCTCGCCGCCGGCCGCTTTTCGTAACCTCACGTCATTTGCCGAAGTGGGGTTAAGCACAGCGCTGATCAAGTCAGCAACGGGGGTTCCCAGCTGGTAGACGCGGGTGGTTTCGTGCTGATAGTCGCCAAGTTGTGGGAAGTAGCCCAGCCCGTTCTTCGCGAGCGAGTCACTGATCGACTTCTTGACGTGCGGACCAAGGCGACCGTAGTCATGCGCTTCCCGGAGTTGCTCCATCGTGACGGTGAGCACGCCACCGGCCTCCGCTGCGGCTGCCTTGATCTCATTCACCGATTTGTACATATGATTCCCCCGATCCAAAGTTTAAGCTACAGATAATATAAAGCTAAAACGTGTCACAGTCAAGATATTTGATCGAGGTTTCGATCGGGACGCGGTAGCGACCCAGCCCGTTGGCCGGATTACCAGGCTCATGCCTCCGTCACCCCACCCGCCGTGCCATCCGCCCCTTGGCGCTGTCGTCCGCCCCGGGCCACGCTCCCTCAATGCCTGCTGGCTTCGTGGACAATGCCTCCTCGCTCACTCCTGGCACCGCGGATGTGGCGACCTGGAACGCCGCCAACGCGCTGCACCCCGCCCAACGCGCTAAGAACGCGCTAAACGCGCTAGTAACGCAAAAATCAGAACCGCGACCAGCGGGAGCGGGGGGATTCCAGGCCACGCCGTCGCGCCTCATGCCCCATGCCTCACGGAGCGGCCTCCTGCCTCGTGGCTCGCGACCCGTGCCTCCACCCCGTAAGGCCCCCGTAACCTCTCGCATCCCCCGCGCCCGCTACCATGCTTCCATGCCCGCGGTCCGCTCTCATCAGTCATTCCCCATTCCTCATTCCTCGGCCCCGCCTACACTGGTCATGGGTCTGCTGTTCCTTCTGGCATTCGCCGCGCTCCTGGGCGGGTGCGGCGGCGGGAGCAGGAAGCCCGCGGGAGGCAGCGAGTTGAGTCAGCCAGGTTCCGGTCAGGCCACCCCCGCCGAGCGCAAATCATGGGCCGGCAAGGAGCCCGCGCCCGCCATCCCAACCGGCGTGACCTGGTTCAACGTCGATCAGCCCCTCACCCTCGCCGCGCTGAAGGGCAAGGCCGTCCTCCTCGACTTCTGGACACTCGGCTGCATCAACTGTCAACACATCATCCCTGACCTCAAGCGCCTTGAAGCCGAGTTTGGCGACGCCCTGGTCGTCATCGGTGTCCACTCCGGCAAGTACTCCACCGAACACGACGACGAGAGCATCCGCGAAGCCGTCCGGCGCTTCGGCCTCCAACACCCCGTGCTCAACGACCCCGATTTCGACGTCTGGCGCACCTACGGAGCCACCGCCTGGCCCACCCTCGTCCTCATCGACCCCGCGGGCAACCTGGTCGGCGGACATGCGGGCGAAGGGGTTTATCCCCTGTTCCAGCCGATCCTGGCCTCGCTGGTGGAGGAGTTCGACGCGAAGGGCCTGGTTGACCGCAGCCCGATCCCGGTGTCGCTCGACGCCACCACCACGGCCACGTTGCTTTCCTACCCCGGAAAGGTGCTCGCCGACGAAGACGGCGGGCGGCTCTTCATCGCCGACTCCGGCCACAACCGCATCCTCGTTGCCGGCCTCAACGGCGTGCTTTCGGTGGCCATCGGCTCCGGCAAGGAAGGTTTCGCGGATGGGCCAGCGGCTGAAGCGTCGTTCCGTCAACCGCAAGGACTCGCGTTGTCGGAGGACGGCCGGACGCTCTACGTAGCCGACACGCGCAACCATGCCGTCCGCAAAGTCGACCTCAACACGAACGAAGTGACCACCATCGCCGGCACCGGGAAGCAGCTCGACCGCCTGCCCGGTGTTGGCGCGAAGGCGAAGGAAACCGCGATGGCCTCCCCCTGGGATGTCGTCCAGGACGTCGCCAGGCTGTACATAACCATGGCCGGCATCCACCAGATCTGGGTCATGGACCTCACCACGGGGACAGTCGAGGTGTTCGCCGGGACCAGCCGCGAAGGCATCGACGACGGCGACCGGCGCCGCCAGGCCACGCTCGCCCAGCCCAGCGGCATCGCCACGGACGGGCGCTACCTCTACTGGGTGGACCCGGAGTCCAGCGCCGCCCGCCGCGTTTCCCTCACGGGCGACGGCGAGGTCGAGACCATCGTCGGCACGGGCCTCTTTGACTATGGCAACGAAGACGGCCGCGGCAAGAAGGCGAAGCTCCAGCATCCCCAGGGCATCGCTGCTGCGGACGGGATCATCTACATAGGCGACACCTACAACCACGAAGTCCGCGCGATCAACGCCGCCACCTTCGAGGTTACTACCGTCGCAGGCACCGGCTCGCGGGGCTGGAGCGACGGCCCCGGCCAGATCGCCCTCTTCGATGAGCCGGGCGGACTTGGCGTCGCTCGCGGCATCGTCTACATAGCCGACACGAACAACCACCTCGTGCGCACGTTCGATGTCGCCTCGGGCCGGGTCTCCACGCTCACACTGTCGAACCTTCTCGTCGCCTCGGGCGCAACACCGGGGCGGCCTCTGCAGGTTACGTTGCCCGCCCAGTCGGTCGCACCCGGTGCGACCAACCTCCGCGTCACGGTCACCTCGCCCGCGGGCTATCACCTCAACAGCCAGGCCCCATCGCGGCTGGCGCTCTCGTCGTCGAACGCGGCGGTGGTCGAACTGGGCGAAAAGGTCTTGCAGTGGTCGTCCGATGAAATCGAGGTAACCGTGCCGGTGCCCGTGCTGCTTGCCGAAGGCACAGCGACCCTCTCCGGTGCTGCCTCCGTCTACTACTGTCGCACCGGCGCGGAAGCCCTCTGCTTCATCCAGCAGATTGAACTCACCCTGCCCGTGACCGTCACGCCGTCAAGCGCCCAGAGCGAGATCCAGCTCAGCTATCTGCTCCCCGAATCCGTTGGTTGAGCGACAGCCTTGACACGCCCAACCCCCTCCCTATGATGCCTGTATTCAGCATGCGGAGGGTTCACATGGCTGTTCGGGGCTATGTCCTTATCGAAACGGACGTCGGCAAGGCGAAAGCGGTCGGCGCGGCCATCGGTGACTTCCAGTATCCCGGCGCGCGTGTCGTTGTTGTCGATACCGTGACCGGACCGTACGACGTCATCGTCCAGCTCGAAGCGGACGACCTCGACCGCCTCGGGAACGCCATCACCGACGCGGTGCAGAAGGTTTCCGGGGTCCAGCGGACAACGACCTGCCTCGCGGTGCGGCTGGCCTAGTCCTGATTCTCCCTTCGATGCCCCCGGCGGTGCCCGGCTGTAAGCTGCAAAGCATAAGTCCAACCCCCGGGGGCTTCGCCGTCTTATGAGTTCCATGATCAGCGTCGAAGATGCGCGCGACCGGATCCTCTCCTTCTTCAGCCGCCTCGAAGTGGAGCGGAAGCCGCTCCTGGACGCCCTCGGCCAGGTCCTCGCCGAAGACATCGTGGCACCCTTCGATATCCCACCCCTGGACAACACCGCGATGGACGGCTACGCAGTCCGGGCGGCGGACACCACGGGCGCCACGCAGTCCAGCCCCCGCACCCTCCGGGTCGTCGCGGACCTCGCGGCGGGCTACATCATGGAGGCGGCGATCGGTCCGGGCGAAGCCGTCCGGATCATGACCGGCGCCCCCATGCCCCCCGGCAGCGACGCCATCGTCCCTTTCGAGGAAACCGATGAGCCCCTCCGCGGCGTCAACGAGGCCGCCCGCAAAGCCCAGACCGTGCAGGTCATGAAGGCCACGCATCCGGCGGCCAACGTCCGGTTCCGCGCCGAAGACGTGAACGCCGGGCAAACCGTCATCCCCGCAGGCCGCGTCATCCGTGCATCGGAGGTTGGCGTCATTGCCAGCGTCGGCCTGAGCGAAGTCCCCGTCTATCGCCGCCCCGTGGTCGCGATCCTCTCAACCGGCGACGAAGTCACGGAACCGGGACAGCCCCTGTTGCCGGGGCGAATCTACGATGCGAACGCCTACGGTGTCGCCGCCATGGTGCGGAAGTTCGGCGCCATCCCCCGGCTCCTCGGCATCGCCCGCGACACCGTGGAAGACCTGACAGCGAAGATCCGCGAGGGCCTCGACGCCGACATGCTCGTGACCAGCGCGGGCGTCTCACGCGGCGACTTCGACGTCGTGAAGGACGTCCTGGCCCGTGAAGGCGACGTTGACTTCTGGACAGTGCGGATGAAGCCCGGCAAACCGCTGGCCTTTGGCGCCTTCAACGCACCCGGGGGGCGCAAGGTCCCGCACCTCGGGCTCCCGGGCAACCCGGTCAGCTCCATGGTCTCGTTCGAACTCTTCGGACGCCCCGCGATCTTCACCATGCTGGGGCGGACGGACTGGGAGCGCCCGGTGATCAAGGCCGTCACCCGGGACTCCGTGAAGAACACCGACGCGCGCCGCTTCTATGCCCGCTGCATCGTGGCAAGAGGCGACGACGGCCGTTACTACGCGGACCTCACGGGCCCGCAGGGGAGCGGAATCCTGACCAGCATGAGCGCCGCGAACGCCCTCACGGTCATCCCGGAGGATCTGCCGGAGGCGTTCCCCGGCGACGAAATCGACGTCATGATGCTGGACTGGGAGCACGCGCCCTAACCTGCGTCACCCTGGTGTCTTAGAACGCGTCTTTCATCTGGATAATGGCCGGGCCGCCGATGACCATCATGATCGACGGGAAGATGAAGAAGACGAGTGGGAACACCATCTTGATCGGGGCCTTGAACGCCTGCTCCTCCGCGCGTTGCTTCCGCTTCGTGCGGATAACGCCGGTCTGGACGCGGATCACGCCGCCGATGGAGATGCCCATGCTTTCCGCCTGGACGATGGCGTTGATCAGGGAGCGAAGTTCAGGCACGCCGGTGCGATCGGTCATGTCCAGGAGGGCGTCGCGGCGCGAGCGGCCCATCGTGATCTCGCGCATCGTCCGTCCGAGTTCATCGCCGAACGGCCCTTTCACCTTCTCGACGACCCGCGTGAAGGCGGCGTCGATGCCCAGGCCGGCTTCGACGGAGGCCGTGATGAGGTCGAAGGCGTCCGGCAGGGCCCGCCAGATCTCCTTCTGGCGGCGGCTCACCTTGCCGTCCAGCCAGACCTTCGGTCCCATGAGGCCAAAGCCAGCGGCGACCACGTAGGTGATGAGGAGCTTCTGTCCGGTCGCCCCTGCGACACTGGCCATGTAGAACGTTGCCAGGATGGGCACCACGCCAACCAGGACCGCGACGACGACGATGAACTGGCCCGGCTTTATCTTCATGCCAGCCTGGGCGATCCGGCCTTCCAGCCGTTCGGTCATGGACGACGGCAGCACGCCGTTCATTCGCCGGCTGACGCCGCGGATCAAGGGCTTCACGACGCGGGCGGTGAACGCCGCATCCGGGTCCGGGAGGGCTTCGCGGGCAGGCCGCGTGTAGCGGAGGCCGCCCAGGCGCGCGTCCATGGCTTCGTTGGCCGGCTGGTGGAGCAAGCCGTACATCACCAGGGTGACCGTGATAAACGTGCTGAAGGCGATGAGCACTTCCATCTCGCTAAACCTCGATGTTCACGATCTTGGAGATGACGAAGAATCCGATGAGTTCCATCACAAGCCCGGCCCCGAGCATCATCCGCCCCAGCGGGTCGGTGAAGAGGAGTGACGTGAACTCCGGGCTGATAACCATGAAGGCCGCTCCCAGTCCGAAGGGAATCCCGCCGATGACATAGCCCGTCAGCCGCTGCTGGGCCGTAAGGGTCCGGATTTCGCCGCGGATCCGCTCCCGTTCGCGCATCGTGTGGGCCACGTTGTCCAGGATCTCCGCCAGGTTACCGCCGACGGAACGCTGGATAAGGATGGCGGTGATCACGATGTCGAAGTCGGAGCTTCCGGTCCGTTCGTTGAGTGCCGTGAAGGCGGCTTCGAAGCTCGATCCCATGGCGATGTCGCGCAGCGTCCTGCGCACTTCCACCGAGATCGGCGCCGGCAACTGCTCGGCGCTGGCCTCCAGTGCCTGGACCATGCCGAAGCCGGCACGAAGGCCGCTGGCGAGCATCTGGAGCATTTCGATCAGCTGCGACTCCAGCTTCCGCTGGCGGCTGCCAATACGCCGCTTGAGCCAGAACCCGACCAGGAAGAACCCGATCGGGAACCCCACGATCCCCACTTCCGGAATCGGCGACAGGACGAACACCATCAAGGCGAAAACCGCCCCAACCGTGGCCCGCAGGGCAAGGTACTCGCGGACGTTGAGGGCGAGGCCGGCCCGTTCGAGGTTGACCAGCCACTGCGCCGCCAGGTTCCCCGAGATCAGGTTGATCCCGCCAAACCTGACCGAGCCGCGCTTCCGGAGGCCGACACCCCTCGCCGCTTGGGGCATGTTCGTTTCCGCCTGCCTGAGGCGAGTCAACCTCTCCGTGGCCTGGACCGACACCGTCCCGAAGCCCGTCAGCCAGAGGGTCATGGTAAAGGCGAACGCGCCGCCGCACAGTGCCGCAATGATCAGCATCTGTCTACCACCCTTCTCCCGTGCCGAACAGGTTGTTCGGGAGTTCGATGCCTGCCATCTGGAAGCGCTGGATGAAACTCGGCCGGATGCCCGTCGGCCGCATGGAGCCGTGCACTTTGCCGTCGTCGTCAACCCGGTCGAGCTTGAACAGGAAGATGTCTTGAAGGGTAATCGTGTCGCCCTCCATGCCGCTGATTTCGGTCACGTGCGTGACTTTGCGAGACCCGTCCTGGAGGCGCTGCACCTGGATGAAGACGTGGATGGCGGACGCGACCTGTTCCCGGATGGCGCGGGCGGGAAGGTCCATGCCGGCCATGAGAACCATGTTCTCCAGGCGGGCGAGGGCGTCACGCGGTGTGTTCGCGTGGATCGTGGAGATGGACCCGTCGTGGCCCGTGTTCATCGCCTGGAGCATGTCGAAGCATTCTTCGCCACGGACTTCGCCGACGATGATGCGGTCCGGGCGCATGCGCAGGCAGTTCCTCACCAGGTCGCGCTGCTTGATCTGGTTCTTGCCCTCAATGCTCGCCGGGCGCGCTTCGAGGGTGATGACGTGGTCCTGCTGGAGGCGCAGTTCCGAAGGGTCTTCGATCGTGACGATCCGCTCGGTGTTTGGGATGAATGCCGAGAGGGCGTTGAGCATGGTCGTCTTACCGGTGCCGGTACCGCCGCTGATGATGATGTTCAGGTGGGCCCGGACGCACATCGCCAGAAACTCCGCGGTCGCTTCGCTCATCGCCCCCACGGCGATGAGGTCGGCCATCCGCATCTTGTCCGCGCGGAACTTCCGGATGGTGATCGTCGGTGACTTTGGCGAAGCCGGGGGCACCGTGATGTTGACGCGGGAGCCATCGGGCAGGCGGGCGTCCACCATCGGGCTGGACTCGTCGATCCGGCGCCCCAGTGGCGCGACGATGCGCTCGATGATGCGCATGATGTGCTGCTTGTCGCGGAAGCGGGTGGCGCTCCGGAAGATCCGGCCTTCCTGCTCGTAGAAGATCTTGTCCAGGTCGTTGACCATCACTTCGGTGACGGCGGGGTCACGCAGGAGTGGCTCAAGCGGGCCGAGGCCCAGCGCTTCGTCGGCGACTGCTTCAAGCAGCTCGTCCTTGCTGGTACCGCCGAGCTGGAGGCCTTCCTGGACGATCAGCTCCCGGGCAGCGCGGATGACCGCCTCGCGCTGCTGCTCCGGCGGCAGCGTCTCGAGCGTCCCGTGTTCGAGTTCCTCGATAAGGAGTTCGTGGAGGCGAATCTTCGCCGCTTCCGCCAGGGGGTTGTTGCGTGTCCCGCCGCCGGAAGCCTCGTTGCCCCTTCGGCGCGCCTGGGGGATTGTCTCGTTCGATTGGGAGGCTGGCGCGGGAGCGGGTACGGGCGCCCCGGAAGGGCGAAGCAGCGTGGGGCGCTGAGGCGCGTCGTTGCCCGTGGGCGCCGGCGTGGCCGGTACGTCCTCGCCGCCCATCCATCCCCGGCGCGCGGGATTCGTATTGCCGAACTGGCTCGAAGGGCGCAGCCGGAGGCCGTCTGGCGGTGGTGGCGGCATTGCCCCGGGCTCTTCGCCATCCAGCGCGCGCGCCGTCGCCTCGCCGTTGGCGAGCCGGCGCCGCACTCCGGACCACCCGAACCGCGGTGCGGCATCGGGCGAAGGTGTCTGGTCGATCGGGTCATCAGCCATGGTCGCCTTCCCTTCCGGTTTCAGGCTTTCAAGCGCTCTTGCGGAAGAACGGCCGGATGAGCTTGCCGAGCCCGCCCCTGCCGCGCTTCTGCGTGTTCGTACGGTTGCGAATGCCGGCCAGCGCCCTGGACATTTCGCGGATCTCCAGGGAGACCTTGCTGTTCGGCCGGCTCATGACGATCGGGCGCCCCAACTGAGCTGCCTTCACGACTTCGTTGTCCTGGGGGATGCGCCACCAGAGCGGCGAATCGAGCGTGCGTTCGACATCCTTCTCCCGCACGCCCGTATCCATGCCCGCGCGGTTGAGGACCACCTTTATGCGCTCCTCATCGTTGCCAAACCGTTCGTGCAGCATCTCCAGCGCGAGGACGGTGTCCTTGATGCTGGCCATGTCCAGCGTCGTCACCAGCAGGATCATCGTCCCGACTTCGATGGCCGCCGCGACGATCTCGTTGAACGTGCCTGGTGTATCCAGAATCACGAAGTCGTGCGTCTGGGCGAGGACATCCACGACATCGCGGATGTGCTGGGCGCTCAGGTTTCGCCAGTCGCTCGGCCGGGTTGGCGCGGGCAGGATGCGCACGCCTGATTCGTGCTGGACGAGATAGTCACGCAGCGAGTTGCGGTCCACGTTGTCCAGGTTTCGGGCGAGGTCCGCGATCGAACGCTCGACCGGAATGTCCATCGTGATCGCGACATCGCCGAAGCGCGTGTCCATGTCCACGAGGGCGACCGTCTGGTGCGCTTCGCTCGCGAGCGCGACGGCGAGGTTCGAGGCGATCGTCGTCTTTCCGATGCCCCCCTTGGCACCGAAGACGGTGATGACCGTGCCCTGCGCCACGGGGTCTTCCAGTTCGCCGCGGCGGCGCATGCCTTCGCGCTCCTTGCGTTCGAGGACGCGCATGATGGCGCTTTCCACTTCCTCGGACTGGAGAGGCTCCTGGAGGTAGTCGGACGCCCCGGAGACCATGGACTGGCGCATCAGGCGGATGTTCGCTTCCGTGGAGAAGACAACGATCGGCAGGTCCGGGAGCCCGTCGTTGATCCGGGAAAGGGTCTGGATCGGCCGGACAAGGGGCTCTTCGATCCGCATAAGGATCACGTCTGGTCGCATCTGAAAGGCGAGGGTGAAGGCTTCCACGCCGTAACCGGCGCTCGCAACGACCTGGAAACCGAGCATGCTGAGCGTCTTCTGAATCTCAGCGGAGCTCTCCCGGTCCGGATCAACCACAATTACCTGCGGTACCCGTGCCATTGTTTGTCCTCCACCGTCACCCCCGGGACCACCGGGGGTTCTGTTCGTCGTTGAGTTTGTGGCGGCGGCGAGTCGAGACCTGCCGCCCGGTTCGGTATCCCGGCCGGGCTACTTCTTCTTGGCGGGGAAGATGTCGTCATACGACCAGGTGATGGAGCCGGAAAGCGGCTTCGCGTCACCCTTTTGCCGCGGGAGGATGCGGTACTGGCCGTCGCCGTCGTCCATCGCATCAACCAGCGCGACTTTCGCCGCGAGGTCCGGCGGGAGGGCGACGGTGATCGAAATCGCCTTCTCGTAGGTTGCGCCCTTGTCGTCGGAACTCACAGAAACCGCCGCCGGGGGCGCCGCGCCCGTGCCGTCGGCCTTGGCCTTCGCGTCCACGTTCACGACCTTCTTCACGAGCGTCTGGGAGACGGCCAGGACTTCAACATCCTCGGCCATGTAACCGGCGACAACGTCCGGCCGCTCCTGGCCGGTGAGGGGGTCGGTGCGCGTCAGCGTGGTGATCGCCAGGATGTCCACGCGATCGCCCGGCTGGGGGAGCCCGGCTGCTATCCAGGCCTCGTGCGGGACCTGGAGCGAGAGCGCCCGCATGCCGTCCGGCACCTTCCAGGAGATGCTGTTCTGGCCTTCGTAGGTGGTCACCTTGGGCGTGATCACCTGTTCACCCTGGAAGATCGGCGAGGTCGCCACCTTGCCGATGAGCGACTCGCTGTCCTTGCTCAGGATGGCGCCCGCCAGGAGCGTGCTCGCGGGGAAGGACCGCGGTTCGAGCATATCCGAGGTGATTTTTTCGCCGGCGCTGACATCCCGCGTCGCAACGACGACGGATTCGGCGGGGCCGCCGCCGAGGACGCTTTCCTTTTCCGAGCCGCCGCCCTTGCTGCTCAGGAATGCGAACATGAGCAGGGCGCTGAGAATGCCGAAAACGGCGGCGAGCATAAGCACCCCGCGATTCCGGCTCGATCCACTGGTAGCTGCCGCAATACTTCGTGCCACGTTATCTCCTCCCCTTGCAATATCGGCCGGGGGGTTATCCGGCTACAGTCTGGTTTCCCCGCGGGGCGGGGCGTTTGGCGCGGCTTCGTCGTGAGATTCGGGCCGCGCTGTCCGGGTCCCCGGCTGGTGGACCTGGTGCTGCGCGCCGCCACCGGCCCGCAACCGCGGCGGCAACAGAAGCGCTGTTCTCTACTTCGACGCAACCCCCCGCGGTGCGCAGTGCGCCCGGCCGTGAACCTGCGGAAGGGGGATCGCGGGTTTACCCGCGGCGGCGGACGGCCGTCCACCCGGGCGCTCGAGGCCGGTGGCTCGATCCGGCGCCACGAAAGAGGGACGGGCGATATCGCCCGTCCCCGGTCGGTGTTAATCGGGCGTGGAGGTCACTCCAGGCGCATGGACGAATAGCCGGTGATGGTTGGCGTGGTCAGGCCAGCGCCGGACGCGCCCGGCAGCAGGGCGATCATCGCGCCGAGAGGCGTCACGTACGAAAACGCGTACGAGATGTTCACGCTCGCGGATTCGCCACGTGCGCCCTGGACGTTCGTCTTGGTGATTACCATCTTGGTCGTATCCAGCGAGCAGCTCGTGGGATACGTCTTGCAGATGCTGTTGTAGATGCGGGTGTTGATGGCGGAGCCGTCGAGTTGGACGGCCGCCGCGCGGGCGCCCTCGCGGGCCGCATTCGTCACCTGCAGCCAGGTGTAGAACGCCCGGCCGAAGTCCACGAGCCCGAAAAGGAGGACGAGGAAGAAGGGCAGCACCATCGCGAACTCGACCAGGCTCTGCCCAGCCTCCGTCCGTCGCAGACGAAGCAACCCGCGCCTGCTGAAGGGGAGAGGGTTGAGTTGGTCCGCCAGGCGCATTGACTTGCTCATCCCGTCTAACCTCCGCGTTTCGTGGCGAAAGGGGTGGGCGCCACAACGGTGCCCACCCTTTCTTGTTTGGGAAGCCTTGACTCAGGGAGCGAAGCCGGCCGAAACCTCGCCCAGCTTGCCGCTGATGTCCGTCCCAAGGACGCGCAGGGCGGCGATGGCGACGACAGCGATGAGGGCGAGGATCAGGCCGTATTCGGCGAGGCCCTGGCCTTCTTCGGCCTGGTGAGCGGCGACTTTGCTGAGCATCCAGTTCTTGATCTTCGACATGGTGGTTCTCCTACCTCTCTGCTGGTGCGGGCATTGCCCGCGAGTTGTCCCCGCCGATGAGTCCCTGGCTTGGCCTGGGCCTTCCCCGCCCGTGTCGCCGTGGATCCCTTGCGGGATTGGCCTCCAGGCTGTTTGGGTCCGGGTTGGCTGCCCCACCGGTGGAGCTACTAGCACATTCGTCGGTTGGGCGCGTCGCTAAAGGTGTTTCACGTGATCTCCACCCGGCTCACACTTTGAGCGCGCTTCGGCGCCGGTTCCAACTCGCGAACGGTCGTGACGGGTGCCGTGACGCGCGTAGTGCAGATTCGCGTGAGTGTGTTGCGGGGGTCGAGGTCTCGCCGGGCGCGATGTCACCTGACGCCGCCGTGTCAGTTAATCTGGTTCACCGCAGTTCCCGCCGGCCCGCCGCCTGAGCTACAGCTCTTGCAGCAGCTCCACGATCGCCGTCAGGGCCATGCCCGCCGGGGCGCGGACGGCGACGTCCGCGATGTCCGAGAGCGGGGTTTCGTCCGGGTTGATTTCGATCAGCGGCACGCCGCGGCGTTTCGCCATCACGGGGAAATCGGCGGCGGGGTAGACCACCGCGGAGGTCCCCACCACGAGGAAGAGGTCGGCGATGGCCGACTGCCGGTAGCACTCGCGCAGGGCGTCGTCCGGGATGGGTTCGCCGAACATCACGGTGTCGTTCTTGAGGATGCCGCCGCATTCCGGGCAGAGCGGCGGCAAGCGGTCGAGGGAAATAGTTTCCAGCCGGTCGCGGCCCCCGCAGTTCATGCAGCGCACCTTCGCGCGGTTGCCGTGGATCTCCGTGATCGAGCGGGTGCCCGCGCGCTGGTGGAGGTTGTCGATGTTCTGGGTGATGACGTGGGCGAGGCGGCCCATGTGTTCAAGGTCCGCCATGGCGACATGCCCCGCGTTGGGTTCCGCGATGTCGATGGCGTGGCCGAATTCGCTCCCTTCGCGCCGCTCGAGGACGTGTTCCCACCAGCTTCCGGGGTCCGCGCAGAACAGCTCCCAGCCGTCGATCGTCGGTTCGCCGAACTTCGTCCAGAGGCCGTTTGCGCCGCGATAGGTGGGGATGCCGCTTTCCGCGGAGAGGCCGGCGCCGGAGAGCGCCACGGCGTGGCGGCTGCGCCGGATCAGCGCGACGGCGGCGCGGATTGCCTGGTCAAGGTCCGGGCCCAGGGCCTGCGGCGTGGTCACGGGACTAGCATATCCTCTGCAGGGAGATGGTACGCCACGTCCGCCTCGAATGCCCGCACCTGTGCCTCGCGGGCGGCGGCGTCCCAGCCAAGCACTTCGCCCGCCAGGCGCGCCACGGCCTCGTGGCAGCACAGCCCGCGACAGGAGGACCAGGAGATGCCCGTCCTCCGCAGCATGATGTCGGAGAGCGTTTCCACCTGCTCAGCCCGCGCGGCGTGGAGGACTTCGCCGGAGATGGCGTGGGCGTGTCCGCAGATGATCTCCCGGCCCGCGGCAATCACGTCCGCGATCGCCGGGCCATGGATGCGGAGGTGCTGCTTCACCGGCAGCGGCAGCCCGCTGGCACGAAGCGTGTCGGCCCATCCAGGGGCGATCGGCTCCTCTCGGGGCGCTCGCTTCTGGGCAGGATGCAGACGCCCGACAACCTCCCCGGCGAGCGGCCGGAAGGTGCTGAGCTTGCCGCCGACGACGCTATACATTCCCGCGGCGCCGCCCCGTCTCGTGTGCTCGATCACTTCGTGGCGGCGGCTGATGGCGGCTTCCGGCCCGCCGGACACCTTCTGCAAGGGCCTCAGCCCGGCGTACGCGTAGAGCACCTGGTCGCGGCGGAGTCCCGTGCCGGGCATCAGGTTGCGCGCCTCCGCCAGCAGGTAGTCGATGTCCGCGCTGGTTGGCCGGATGTCCGCGGGCGCGCCGTCGTAGCGGTCGTCCGTGGTGCCGATCAGGAGGAGGTCTTCCTGGGGGACCATGAAGAAGACGCGCCCGTCCTCCCTGGCGGTCGAAAAGATGGCGTCGCGGTCGAAGCCGTCGGGCCGGGGGATGACGATGTGGGCTCCACGGGTGACGCCAAGGAGTTGCGTCGAAGGGAGGTCGCCAAGGGCGTTGACGGCGTCCACCCAGGGCCCGGCGGCGTTGACGACGGCGTTCGCGGGGATGAGATGGAGTGTGCCGCCGTGTTCGACTTCCAGGCCGTTGACCTTGCCCGAGTCCACCGCGATGCGCGTGACCCGCGCATGGTTGGCGATGAACGCGCCCTGGGCTCGCGCTTCGAGCGCCAGTTCGAGCGCGAGCCGCTCTGGCGCGATGACGCGGGCATCGTAAAAGGTGAATCCGCCGCGGGTTTCCGCCGGCAAGTAAGGGGCGAGGTTGTGGAGGCGGCTGTCGTCGAGCCTTGAGTGTTTTGGGACGCCCCGGTAGAGCGAGAGGAGGTCATAGGCGGCGAGGCCGAGGCGGAGTTGCCAGGCCGGGCGCCGCGTCCAGGGGAGGATCGGCAGGACGAATCGCTGGGGCTTTACCAGGTATGGGCGTGTCTTGAGCAGCCATGCGCGCTCCCGCAGTGATTCGAAGACGAGGCGGACGTCGCCGTGTTCCAGGTAGCGCAGGCCGCCGTGGATGAGCTTCGTCGAACGCCAGGTTGTCCCGAAGCCGAAGTCATCGGCTTCGAAGAGGGCGACGCGGAGGCCACGAGCGGCGGCTTCCTCAGCGATCCCGCAGCCGTTGATCCCGCCGCCGATTATTGCAAGGTCCAGCGGGGGCCCGGCGGCGAGTTTCGAAAGCCTCAATGCGCGGCCCAGTCCAGCGAGCGTCCCACAGCCCGGCGCCACCAGGCGAGGCGCTCACGGCGGTCGTATCCGCCCATCCGTGGTTCGAAAATGCGGTCGTGGATGACCAGGGAAGCCACCTCGTCGCGCGATTCCCAGATCCCCACGCCGAGCCCCGCAAGGTAAGCGGCGCCCATGGCCGTCGTCTCGATGTTCCGCGGCCGGAGGACAGGGATCCCGGCGAAGTCGGCCTGCATCTGCATGAGGAGGTTGTTCCGGGCGGCGCCGCCATCCACGCGCAGTTCCGTGATCGGCTGTGGGAGGGCAGTGTTCATGGCGCTGAGGAGTTCGGTGCTGGAAAGGGCGATCGCTTCGAGGGCCGCGCGCGCGATGTGCGCCGCCGTCGTCCCCCGCGTGAGCCCGAGGATCGCGCCCCGGGCATGCGGGTCCCAGTCCGGCGCGCCGAGGCCGGTGAAGGCTGGCACCACGGCCACGCCGTCGCTGTCCGGAACACTGGCCGCGAGACCTTCGATCTCATCCGAGCGGTTGACCAGCCGAAGCTCGTCGCGCAGCCATTGGACGAGCGCGCCGGCCACAAAGACGGACCCTTCGAGGACGTATTCAGGCCCCCTTTCGCCAGCCCCCGCGCCGATCGAGGTGAGCAAACCAGCGGTGGAGGCGACGGCGGTGCGGCCGGAGTTGGCGAGGAGGAAGCAGCCGGTCCCGTAGGTGTTCTTGGCGACGCCCGGGGTGAAGCCCCCCTGGCCGAAGAGCGCCGCCTGCTGGTCCCCCGCGACCCCCATGATGGGGAGCGTGGCGCCGAGCACATCCGCCGAGGTAGTGCCGAAGAGCGACTGTGACGGCTGGGGCAGGGGCAGCATGACCCGCGGCACGCCAAGGATGCCCAGCAGGTCATCGTCCCAGCGCCCCCGGCGGATGTTGAAGAGGAGCGTGCGGCTGGCGTTGGTGTAGTCGGTGACGTGCCGCTTGCCTCCGGTCAGGTTCCAGATGAGCCACGAATCGATCGTCCCGGCGGCGACCTCGCCGGCCTCGGCGCGGCGGCGGAGGCCGGGGTCATTGCGCAACAGCCAGGCGAGCTTCGTGCCACTGAAGTAGGGGTCCAGTTTGAGGCCCGTTAGCCGGGACATGGTCTCTTCCTGGCCCGCATCGCGCAGCTCCTGGCAGATGGCGGCCGTGCGCCGGTCCTGCCAGACGATGGCGGGCGCGAGCGGCTCCCCCGTCGCCCTGTCCCACACGGCTACGGTTTCGCGCTGGTTTGCGATCCCCACGGCCGCGAGTTCGCGAGGGAGGATGCCCGCGCTGGCAAGTGCCGTGCCGATCGCGTCCTGGGTGGTCTGCCAGATCTCGGCCGGGTCGTGTTCCACCCAGCCCGGTTGGGGGTAGTGCTGGCGGAACGGCTGTTGGCCTTCGCCGACAACGCGGCCAAGGGCATCGACGATCAGCGCCCGGGAGCTGGTCGTGCCCTGGTCAATGGCGAGGATATGCGGCGGTCTGGAATCCACGTTTTGCCCCGGATGATTGTGGTGCACGGGCCGCGTTGAGATGAGTCAGGCCTTGCCGCTGGTGCGGGCGTCAAGCCTGTCCACTTTCTCTCGCAGCCGTCCGTTTTCGTCGCGCAGCTTTTCGAACTCCTCGCGGAGCGCCTTCAGTTCTCCGTTCGTTTCGCCGCCTTTGCGGATGGCGGCGGCGTTTTCACGGGCGATGCGGACGGCCCGGCCGTCCAGCTCCCTGGCGGCCATCCGTTCGAGCGTCTCCACCTGGGCGTCCGCGCGCAGCGTTTTCAGGGCGTTCGCGGCGGCGATGCGCACGCGGAAGTCCGGGTCGTTGGTGAATTCGCCGACCGCCTCCCCGAGCAGCTTCTTGCGCTCCGGGAAGAACTGGCCGAGGCGGCCGAGGGCGTTGACGGCGGTCTGCCTCGGCTGGGCGGCCCTGCCGTACTGGGCGGCGTCCAGCAGCACCTCGAGGCCTGTTTCGTCGCGGAGCTCCACGATCCCATCGATGCAGCCCTGACGGACGACTTCGCGGTAGGAGGGGCGGCCGATGTTCGCCTTCAGCACGTCCATCGAACCCGGCAGCCGCAGCTTGCCGATCGAACGGTTCGCCTCCGATTCGACGAAGTACGAGGCGTCCTTCCGGGCGATGGGCGCCAGCGCGGCGAACACGCTCTCGTCGCCCCGGAACTCGCCGAGGGCGGCGACAACCCCGCGGCGCGCCTTCGGGTGGCGCACGGCCAGGCAGCGGAGGAGCGCATCACGGGCGTGGGCGGTGCGCGTTACCCCGAGCGCCTTTGCGGCGGCGGCCTGGACGCTCCAGTGCCGGTCCGTCATCACGGCCTGTTCGAGGGCGACGATCGCGTCCGGGCCGCCCTTCTTGCCAAGGTCGCGGGCGGCCATCTGGCGCCCGAAGATGTCGTCGTCGTCACGCAGTTGGAGGCGCAACTCGCCGAGGGATTTCTCGAACTCAAGTTCCTTCAGGACCCAGTTGTAGGGGTCGAAGCGGCAGAGGTCCGGCTTCGCCGCCAGCGGGAAGACGAATGTGTGTTCGCGCTCCGTAACCTCAACGCGGAACGCCTGGGCTTTGGCGCGTCCTCTGCGGAAGTCGATCGTTAGGGGGACGCGGAAGGCGGCGGGCGTCCCGTCCTCGGTCGCCTGCGTCTGTTTCACGGAGACGACCGCCAGCTTCGCGTCTTCGTCCCAGGTCCAGCTTACTTTGAATACCGGATGTCCAATCCGGTAGACCCACTGGTCGAAGAACCACTCGAGGTTGCGGCCGGTCTCCGCCGCGATTGCGTTCACCAGGTCCTGGGTGATCACGCTGCGCTCCTGGTTGTCGCGCGTGTACCGCTTCAGCGAGCGGAAGAACAGGCCATCACCCAGGACGCCGCGAAGGGTGTGGAGGACAACGCTCCCCTTCTCGTACAGGTGGCGGTCGAAGAGGTCGATCGGTTCGTGGAAGACGTTGGTTACGATGGGCCGGCGGTAGCGCTCGCCAATGTAGAGTTCGGTGTTTTCGATGGCGCCGCGGCGGTATTCGTCCACGCCGAGGAATCTTTCGTCCCAGAGCATTTCCAAATAAGTCGCGAAGCTCTCGTTCAGCCAGCCGTGAGACCAGTCCCGGCAAGTGAGCAGGTCCCCGTACCACATGTGGGCCAGTTCGTGGGAGATGAGCGGGTCGCTCGTGTAGTCCTTCGCCGCCTTCCGGTCGATGAGGATGCTCTCGGTCATCGTGGTGGCGCTGGTGTTCTCCATGCCGCCGAAGACGAAGTCGCGCACGACGATCTGGCTGTACTTGGACCAGGGGTAGGCTACGCCGCTGATCTCCTCGAAGAGGGCGATCATCCGCGGGGTGTTCTTGAAGGTGAGTTCACCCGAGGCGACCCGATCCGGCTCAACGAAGTAGTCGATCGTGAGCCCGTCGCGGCTGGCATCGATCCGGCTGAACTCTCCCGCCGCCAGGGTGATGACATAGGTCGAGTGGGGGCGGTCCTGGTGCCAGTGGAAGGTCTTCGTCCCGTCGCGGTTCTTCTTTTCCTGGAGGAGGCGGCCGTTGGAGAGCGCGAACCAACTGCCAGGCACGGTGGCGATCATCTCGGTCGTTTGCTTCTCGCTGGGGTGATCGAAGCAGGGGATCCAGTAGCGCGTGTCCTCATCCTGGCACTGCGACCAAACCTGGACGGGCTTGCCGGGGTACCCCTCATCCGGAGCGATGAAGTAGAGGCCGATCCGTGGCGTGGCCTGGTACCGGATCGCCACCGGGATCTCCTGGGCTTTCTTGAAGGCCCCCGCCAGCTCGACTCGCAGGGTGCGCCCGTCATAGCTGAACGGCGCCGACTTTTTCGCTACGGTCACCTCTTCGATGCGCATGCCGATGGCGTCGAACTCCACTGCCGCCGTCGCATCGTTGAGCGGCGCGATGGTGTGCGTAACCGTGCCGGAAACGCTCCTGTTGGGCACGTCCAGGCGGACGTCCACCTTCATGTGAAGGACGTCAACGGCGCGGTCGCGCGGCCACACGGGCCGGTCACCCGGGAGGGCGTGCGGGGGCGTCTTTTCGTCGATTAACTCAGCGTGTCGCGTGCATGCCGCCATGGATCGTCCCTGGGTCCCGTCGTGTATGGGATCGTACTCAGGTGGACGGTAACACGCATGGCGTCACCCGGCCCGGCGGTTGATCCCGGAGGCCGGGCGGAGGACCGCGCGGACGGCGTTACCCGGATAGTTGCTGGGCCAGGTTGAGCAAATCGAACCCTGGCTCGGGGTGTTGGAACTTCACCACGTCCGTGAGTGGCACTTCCACGGACTTGCCGCCCTGGCGCCCGATCATCATTCCGGAGCGTCCCGCGCAGAGCGCTTCGACCGCCATCGCGCCCGCCTGCGCCGCAACGATGCGGTCGCGGGCGGTCGGCCGGCCGCCGCGCTGGACATGGCCAAGCACGACCACCCGGTAGGGGTGGGAGACCTCCCTCGAGATGCGTTCCGCGACGGCGAAAGCGCCGCCCGCTTCCTCGCCTTCCGCCACGACGATGATGTGGCTGCGCTTGCCACGCTCGATGGAGAGCTTCAGCCGCCGCTCAAGTTCGCCGAACTCCTCGTGCGCTTCGGGGACAAGCACGCCCGCCGCCCCGGCCGCGAGCGCGGTTTGAAGGGCGATCGCGCCGCTCGTGCGGCCCATCACCTCAACGAAGAACATCATCCCGGTCGACTCACTCGTATCGCGGACCTGGTCGATCGCGAGGACGGCTGTGTTGACGGCGGTATCGAACCCGATCGTTTCGTCCGTGCCGTACACGTCGTTGTCGATTGTGCCGGGGATGCCAGCGACCTGGACGCCGTGCTCCTCCTGGATGGCGAGGGCGCCGCGAAAGCTGCCGTCTCCGCCGACGATGATGAGGCCCTCCACACCCGTGTCCCGCATCTGCCGGACGGCCGCTGCCCGGACGCTCGCATCGTGAAACTCCGG
>PNKC01000027.1 GCA_013822275.1 Anaerolinea sp.
AGCGAGTGGGCGACGGGCCAGGGTTACGAACCCGCAGCAGTGAATACCTTCCTGCAAGTCGCGGACTACTATCTCGTTGCCCAGGCTCTTGCCAGTCATCACACGGTGGTCACACATGAGATCCCCTCCACGTCCACCAAACGGATCAAGATCCCGAACGCGCGCATCGGTATGGGCGTCAAGGTCATGACTCCGTACGAGATGCTCCGCGTTGAGCGCGCTCAGTTTGTCCTGGGATCGCCGGCGCCTCCCGGCTCTCGGCCTGTATCGGGTCCACGGTGAACGGCCGCGCGGTCTCTTGACAGCCTGCCAACGCCCAGCCGACGACAAACTTCTCGGCCCACCAAGAAATGGACAACCCAGGCGGCCGGTTTGCCCCGTATACTGAGTGCAGTGATTAGTGACGTTTCTCACGAATTCGCCGAGGCCATCCGCGGAGCAGACCATGATGTGGACCTGTTCGGCGGGGCGATGCTTATCGCCCGCCTCGGCGGCCACCATGTGGACCCGCACCGCGCCGCCTCCCGGTTGGACCTGATCGCGGAGACTGTGCGCGACTATGCCGGCGAAGCCGCCGGGGCGGATGCCCTCGCCCACGCGATCGACTACCAGCTCTTCACCATCGCCGGGTTCCACGGCAACACGGGAAACTACAACGACCCGGAGAACAGCTACCTGGACCGCGTCATCGACCGGAAAACGGGCCTCCCCATCACCCTTTCGCTGGTCTACATGGAAATCGCCCAGCGCGTGGGACTGCGCTGCGACGGTGTGGGCTTCCCCGGCCACTTCATCGTGCGCTGCGGCGAGCCGGAGGCGGGCATCTTCGTTGACCCGTTCGAGCAGGGCGCGAGGCTGGACCGGGAAGAGTTGCTGGCCCGGCTGCGGAGCATCGACATCGGTGCGGCGAGCCCCGAATCGTTCCTCTCCGCCGTGACACGCCGCCAGATCCTGCAGCGCATGCTCAATAACCTCCACGGCCTGTTCCGCGCCCGGCGAGACATGGAACGGTGGCACGCAACGACCAACCTGCTCCTCCAGCTAGAGCCATGGAACGCGCCGCTGACGGGCGAGCGCGGGATGTTGAGTTACCGGCTTGGCAATCCCGCCGCGGCGCTCGATGATCTGGAGCGCTATGTCGAAGCAACCGGCCGCCCGCGTGTCAGCGCGGGGGCGCTCCGGCTATTGGACGAACTTCGCCTCCAGCAAGGGGGCCGCGAGGAATGAGGATGACCACGGAAGCTCTCACCCGGCCCGGTTCAGCGGCTGCGCCAAGGGGCCACCAGGCCCTCCAGCGTTCGATCGCCTGGTATCTCCGGCAGCTCAGCCGAGTGCTCAACGTCCTCAGCGATGAAGAGCTGGAGAGGCTGATCCCCATGCTCACGGAGCGGAGCTTCCGGCCCCGCCAGGTGCTCTTCGCCGCCGGTGACCCGGCGGAACGCGTCTACCTCCTCCTGAAAGGCCGGGTGAAGATCTACCAGGTGGCCGAAAACGGCAAGGAGATCATCCTCGACGTGGTCGGCAAGGGCGGTATCGTTGGCGACATGGCGATCGTCGAAGACGGCGAGCGCACGGCCTGCGCCGCGGCCATTGATGAAACCGTCGCGGTCAGCATCACCTGGGAGGACTTCTCTCACCTCCTCCAGCAATCGCCCAAGCTTGGATTCGCGATGATGGAGCTGATGGCGCGGCGCCTGGCGGGGATGCAGCGGACGTTCATGAACATCGTATCCAAGCCCGTATCCGCCCGCCTCGCGGATACCCTTCTCAACCGCCAGGAAGAAGGCGTCATCCAGCTTGGCCTCACCCACCAGGAGCTCGCCCAGACGATCGGGACGAGCCGCGAGACCGTGACCGCACTCCTCAGCCGCTTCGGCGCCCTCGGCGCGATCGCCCCCATTCCGGACGGCTACCGAGTGGTTGACGAAGACCTCCTGGACGACATCGCCAATGGGGACCTCGCAGTGTCGCCGCGGCACCCCGTGGGGTCACAAGCGGGTAGCATGATCTCCTGATGGGTAATCCCGGCTCGGGCGTGGCAGGGGGACCCGGCGAGGCCGGGCGCGGCGTCCTGCCCGCGATGGTGGAGGGCCGCGCCGGGCCCGCCCTCATCGCCCACGGCGGCGGCAACACGGCCGCGTTGGCCGGCGCCGCCATCGCCGAACGGGCGGATTTTGTGGAAGTCGACCTCTGGTTGCATCGTGGGCGCTTTGAAGCTCGCCACGAACGCGCGGTTTACCCTCTCCCCGTCCTGTTTGAGAAGTGGTACCTGCGCTGGGCGCCCCGGAGGCCGTTCGGCCTGGCCGAACTGTTGGAAGAAGCCGCCGGACGCGTGCGCGTCTTCCTGGACCTCAAGGGCGGCGCCGAAGACGCGGCCCGCCTCGTCCGCCGGGCGATTGACGAGGCCGGGCCGAAGCGGCCCCGGATCGCGGCCTCGGCCCAACAGTGGCGCATCCTCCGGGCCATCCACGCCGTCGCACCCGAGGTGGAGACGTTCTACTCCATCGACGTCCAGGCGAAGCTGGACCTCTTCCTCTCCGTGAGCGAACGCGACAGGCAGCCGAAGGGCGTTTCCTGCCGCCACTCATTACTCACCGCGCCATTAGTCCAACGCCTCCACGACCGCGGACTGTGGGTGGTGGCCTGGACCGTGGACGACCTCGACAGGGCGGAGTCCCTGGCGGCATGGGGCGTGGACGGCATTACAACCCACAGGACGGCGGAGTTCCGTTCCGCCCTGCTGAAGCTGTGATTCCACTCTCGGTCTACGTCCACATCCCCTTCTGCACCGTTAAGTGCAGCTATTGCGACTTCAACGCATACGCCGGCATGGACAACCTGAAGGAGTCGTACGCCGCGGCGCTGGTCTCGGAGGTCCAGGCCTGGCGGCACGTCTTGGCCGGCGCCGCGATCGCAACCATCGGCTTCGGCGGCGGCACGCCGGGCGAAGTCCCGGCCACCCACATCGCAGCGGTGATCGACGCAATTCGGGCGGAAGCGACACTCGCAGCGGGGGCGGAGATAAGCCTCGAAGCGAACCCCGGCTCAATCACGGGTGGCTATCTCGGCGAACTGGCCCACGCTGGCGTCAACCGCATCTCGTTCGGCGCACAGAGCTTCGACCCCGCGGAACTCAGCTTCCTCGACCGCATCCACTCGCCCGAAGCGATCGGGGCGGCGATGAAGCTGGCCCGGGAAGCGGGCATCGCGAGCGTGGGCCTGGACCTGATGTACGGGCTGCCCGATCAGAAGATGTCTACCTGGCGTGACTCCGTTTCGTCCGCCGTGGCGCTGGGCGTGGACCACATCTCGCTTTACGCGCTGACTATTGAAGACGGCACGCCGCTCGCGGGCCGGGTCGAGCGCGAGGAAGTTGTCCCGCTCGACCCGGACTCAGTGGCCACGATGTACGAAGCAGCGAGCGAATGGCTGGCCGCTGCGGGATACCTCCAGTACGAACTTTCCAACTGGGCGCGGCCGGGGCACGAATCGCGCCACAACCAGGTGTACTGGACCGGCGGCGACTACCTGGGCATCGGCGCCGGCGCCCACGGCTTCATCGCGGGAGAACGCTACGAGGACATCGCCCACCCCCGCACCTACATCCACGCGGCAAAGATGCTGGCGCCATCCGGCCGCCGCCCCAACACCGTGGTCCGCGCCTACCGTCCGGATGAGCCAACGGCGATGTGCGACTGGGTGACGCTCGCCCTGCGGCGGCTCGAAGGCTTCCCACCGGGGGCTTTCCGGGCGCGTTTCGGGCGTGAACTGGACGAGGTCTTCGGCCCGCCGCTGGCCGATTGCGAAGCGGCGGGCGTGCTCTCACGCGGCGAGCACATCAGGCTGACGAGCCGGGGCCGTCTGCTCCACGGTGAAGTGGCGGTGCGGCTCCTCGCCCACGCGACCGCCACACGCTGACCGCCCATCACGACACCGTCCCTGAACGCACGTTTTTGCCGGGCACGACGCCGCTCTGTAGGCTTGGCCAGCGGAGGGCAAGTGCGGACATTCGGACCTGTCGTACAGATGGTCTTTCAGCGGAGCATTGGGCACTGGCGGATGCTCTCCACGCTGATCGTCGGGATCGTCCTTTCCGCTGCCCTCATGGCCAGCGTTATCCTTTACTCCGATGCGATCCGCGACCTGGGCCTGAAGCACGCGCTGGAAACGCAGCCCGCCTATTCGCTCGACCTGGAGGTGAGCGGGACGGCCCCGTCGTTGCTCTCCACCGACTATCCCCAGCGCAAAGCAGCGGCCGACCAGCTTATCCTCGACCGGATGTCGAGCGTGCTTCGCCTGCTGCTGCACTACGGGCGTTCCGAGACCTTCTTCCTCGCGCCCGCCGGCGAGCCGCTGCCAACCCAGGATGAACTCCTGCCGCGGGCGCACATCCAGTTCCAGGACCAGCTTGCGAGCCATACCCGGATCGTCGAAGGGCGCGCGCCGGGCGTGGCTGCGGGACCGGCCGGCAACCTGCCCGTCGTCGAGCTCGCCCTCGCGAAGCCGACGGCGGACCGCATGGCCGTCAAAGTCGGGGACACCTTCGACCTGAGCCTTCACTGGAAGAAAGGAGTGATCTTCCGGGCCGTCGTGACGGGGCTGATCGAGCCCCTTGACGCCTCGGAGCCGTACTGGTTCGGCAAAACCGACCGTTTCGACGTGAGCTTCACGCGCTGGCCGACCTACCCGTTCTTCATGGACGAGGCGACGTTCATGCAGGTCATGCCGCCGGTGGTGCCCGAGCTTGACGTGAACTACGAGTTCTACGGATTCGTCGATACCGGCCGGATTAACGCCAGCAACGCCCGCCGGGTCGAAGAAAGCACGAAGGCACTCGAACGGGAGGTCCCGGGACAGATCAGCGGGGCGGACCTGCGCACGAAGCTGGCGGTGGTGATTGGAGACTACCGCGAGAAGCTGTTTTTCACGCGCCTGCCCCTGTTCGCGCTCATGCTCCAGATCGTGGGCATCGTCCTCTTCTTCGTCGTCATGATGGCGACGATGGTCATCGAACGCCAGACCGGCGAGATCGCCCTCCTCAAGAGCCGCGGCGCGAGCACCAGCCAGGTGATGGTCATCTACGTGCTCGAAGGGACCGCGCTGGTGGCCGTAGCAACGCTCACTGGCCCCTTGCTGGCCGCGGGCGCGATCTCACTCCTCGGGCTGACGCCGCCGTTTGAAGAACTGAGCAAGGGCGGCCTGCTCTCCGTCCACCTCACGCGGGCGGCGTTTGGCCTCGCGCTCTTCGGGGCACTCCTTTCGCTGGCGGCGCTGCTCTGGCCGGCCTACCGGGCGAGCAAGTTCAGCATCACGAACTACAAGCAGCAGATCTCGCGCCCGCCCCGGCAGCCCGTGTTCCTGCGCTACTACCTGGACCTGGCGCTCATCGCGGTTGGCGCGTTCGCGTTCTACCAGCTGCGCCAGCGCGGCTCGCTGGTGACGGAGAAGCTGTTTGGTGACCTTTCAGCGGACCCGCTGATGCTCGTCACGCCCACGCTGTTCATGCTGATGGTGGCGCTGGTGTTCCTGCGGCTCTTTCCGCTGGCGCTGCGGCTGGGGCTCTGGATGTCCCGCCGCCTGGACGGGCCGACCCTCTCGATGAGCCTCACAAGAATGGCCCGCAGCCCACTCCAGCACAGCCGCCTGATCCTTTTGCTTATCCTCACCACGGCGGTCGGGATGTTCGCGGCGGGATTCCGGGCGACGCTGGAGAAGGGGTACAACGACCGCGCGTCCTACGCCGCCGCCGCGCCCGCCCGGCTGGTGGACATCCGGGCGCCGTTGAATATGACCAATGCCCGCTTCCAGGAAACCATCGGCGCCCTGACCGGGGCTTCCCAGGTGAGCCCGGCTATCCGCCTGGGTGGCTCCATCAGCACCGGCCGCTACAACTCGGAGAGCGTCCAGGTGCTCGCCATCCGGCCGGACGATTTCGAAGCAGCCGGCTTCTGGCGAGGGGACTTCGCCAGCCGCTCGCGGGCCTCGCTCATGGACAGCCTCGGCGACGGTCCCGCGAAGTACGAGCAGACGCCCATGGTACCGGTGGAAGCGAAGAGCGTTGGTTTCTGGGCACGCCTCCCGCTCCCGCCGCGCACACCCGCCCCACAGCTTGGGATCCGGCTCGTCGATGACTCGGGAACCTACTGGGAGTACCCGCTGACGACAGATGCGCCGGTTTCCGGGAGCTGGCAGTTCTTCTCCGCCAACCTCGCCGCCCCCACCATCCCGAGAGCGGTCGGCGCTGGGCAGCGGCGCGCCCCCACGACTTCGCTCACCTTCGATTCCCTCTACGTGCGCTTCCCCGGACTCGGCGGCGATACGAACGAACAGGTGACGCTGACATTCGACGACCTCCTCTGGTCGCCCACCCCCACGGCGCGGGGGCTTGGCGCGACCGGTTTCAGCGACGGCACGGTCTTCGAGTCCTTCGACAACATGGGACCCTACGAAACCATCTCCGGCGTCTCGATCGTTGGCCAGCCAGCGGCTTTGACGGGCGGCCAGGCTGAATCGCCCCGTTCCGGAGGCGCCGCGAAAGTGACGTTCATCCGTGGCCGCGGTGGCGCCCCTCTCGTGGGCCTGAGGCGCGCGGCCGAATTGAAGCCGCTGCCAGTGGTCGCCGCGGGCCAGGTGCTGGACAGGATAAAGAAGAAGGTCGGCGACGAGTTCAACCTCTACGTCAACGGCCAGTACGTGTTGGTGAAGGTGACCGGCCAGTTCGACTACTTCCCCGGCTACGACCCGGCGAAGCGGCTGGGCCTGTTTGTGGCCGACTTCGATACGTTCCAGGTGGCCGCGACACGCGTCCCGAACGTCGCCGAAGGGGCCTACGCCAACGAAGCGTGGCTCACAGGCGCCCCGTCCGGCCTGAACAAAGCCGCGCTCCAGGAGAAGGGCCTGATCGCCGAGCAGGTGCTTGACCGCGACACGATCCACGCCGAACAGGCTTCGGATCCCCTGATCGCGGCCAGTTGGGAAGGTATCCTCTTCCTCAGCTTCGGCGCGGTGATGCTGATCAGCGCCCTCGCGTTCATCGCCTACGGGTCGATGAGCGCCCAGGCGCGCTCGCTGGAATTCGCGGTCCTGCGGACGATGGGATTCTCTGGCCGCCAGATCCTCGGCGTGGTCACGTTCGAGCAGGCGTTCGTCATCGTCGCCGGGATCGTGGCGGGCACGCTCCTCGGCTTCCCGCTCAGCCGCCTGATGATCGGGTACATGGGCCTCACGGAGAACGGGGCCGAACCGCTGCCGCCGCTCGTCTCGCGGGTGAGCTGGCTGGCGGTCGCCACCGTCTACGCCTCGCTGGCCATCTCGGTGACAGTCACCGTAGTATCGCTGGTGGTGTTGTATTCACGGCTGGCTGTGGGCCGCGCCCTGCGGATGGGTGAACTCTGATGCCTTCGTACGAACCGGCCCCCGTGCCCGGGACGGATCTCGGCGCTCCGCCGTACATCGATTGCCAGGACCTTTTCAAGATCTACAAGATCGCGAACCTGGAGGTGGTGGCGCTGCGCGGGCTGGACCTGAAAGTGCGGCGCGGCGAGATGATGGCCATCGTCGGCGCCTCCGGCTCCGGCAAGAGCACGCTCCTCAACGTCCTCGCGGGACTGGACCAGCCGAGCGCGGGCCGCGCCTTCGTGGGAGGGCGGGACCTGCTCACGATGTCCGGCGGAGAAATGGTGGAGTACCGGCGCACCCAGGTGGGCTTCGTCTGGCAGCAAACCGGCCGCAACCTCGTCCCATACCTCAACGCGGTCCAGAACGTGGAGGTGCCGATGATCCTCGCGGGGATGTCCCGGTCCGCCGCGCGGGAACGCGCCACCGAACTGCTCGAAGCCGTAAAGCTCGAACACCGCCTCCACCACAACCCCAACCAGCTCTCCGGCGGCGAGCAGCAGCGCGTCTCCATCGCCGTCGCCCTCGCGAACAACCCGCCCCTCCTCCTCGCCGACGAACCGACCGGGGAATTGGACTCCGTAGGCGCCGGGATCGTTTTCGAACTGTTCGGCGAACTGAACCGCCGCTACGGGGTGACCATCGTGATCGTCACCCACGACCCGGACATCGCCGCCCGCGTGGACCGCGTGGCCGCTATTCGCGACGGACGCACGAGCACCGAGATCTTCCGCCGCATCCGCACGGAAGGGAACGAAGCGAAGGTCACGCACGACGAGTACGTACTCGTGGACGCCGCGGGCCGCCTGCAAATCCCGCGCGAGTTCCTGGATCGTCTGAACATCCACGACCGGGCGAAGGTGCTGATGGGTGAGGGTCGGCTCGAAGTGCTGCCGGAACACCTCGCCCGCGGCCAAGGGGAGCGGCGCTGATGGCTGGCGCACACGTCCAGGTCCGCGAACTTTCGCGCTGCTTCCGGCTTGGGTCCGAAGAAGTGTGGGCTCTCCGTGGCGTCTCCCTCGATGTGCCCGCGGGCGAATTCCTCGCGCTCGTCGGCCGTTCGGGGTCGGGCAAAACGACGCTCCTGAACCTGGTCGCGGGCCTCGATCGCCCGACGGCGGGCGAAGTGGAGCTGGACGGCCAGCGTGTGGACCAGATGAGCGAGCGCGAACTCACACTCATGCGGCGCAAGAACGTTGGCTTCATCTTCCAGTCTTTCGGACTTCTTCCGTTGCTTTCGGCCCATGAGAACGTCGAACTGCCGCTGCGCATCGCTGGATTCAAGCACGCGGACCGTGTCGCGCGGGCGAAACGCGCACTGGAAATCGTCGGCCTCACGCGGCGCGCCGACCACCGCCCCTATGAGCTTTCGGGCGGCGAACAGCAGCGCGCCGCGATCGCCCGCGCCATCGCCACGGAGCCTTCGCTCATCCTGGCCGACGAACCAACCGGCGAGCTGGACTCGGCTACCGCAACGGCCGTCCTCGGCCTGCTCAAGCAGCTCGCGCGCGAGCAGGGCATCACGGTCATCGCATGTACGCACGACAGGATCGTGATGGACATGGCGGATCGCGTGGAGGAACTCGCGGACGGGCAGTTGGTGACAGGCGCCCACGGCGAAGTCTGGGGCCACGTCCAGGCGAAGCCGCTGAGCCCATTCGCGGCCGCCCACCCGGACCGCGAACACACGACGGCGCGCGTCTCGTCGCTGGTGGGTGGGGACCTCAGCCAGTTCGGCCCGAAGACGGAACTCACACCCGCGAACAAAGCGCCGCTGCCCGTGGAGCGCGTGCCGGCGGGGCCCGAACGCGAGCCGGCGGCCACGGAAAACGCGAACGGCACAAGGCCGGCGGACGAGGGCGAGGCGGACGCCGCCGATCGCTGGGCCCGCCCGCAGCGCTAACCGTCCAGGGTCGTTGACTCGTTGAGGATCCCGCAGAGCACGTCCGCATCCACGTTCCCGCCGGAAATGACGATGCCGACCCGCTTCCCGCGGATGTCGCCGAGGCGGCCGGAGAACAGAAGCGCGACCGGGACGGCGCCCGTCGGCTCCACCACCAGCTTCATCCGCTGGACGAGGAACCGCACGGCGGAACGGATCTCACCCTCGCTCACGGTCAGCATCTCGTCCACCATCGCGCGGACCTGAGCGAAGTTGTTCACGCCCGGCTGGCGAGTCCGTACACCGTCTGCGATGGTTTCGGGCGGTTCGATGAGCACGCGTTCCCCGCGCTGCAGGCTCAACACCCAGTCATTGGCCACTTCCGGTTCGACGCCGATGATGCGCGCGCCCGGGCACTTCGCCCGCACGGCAGTGGCACAGCCCGAGAGCAACCCGCCGCCGCCCGTGGGCGCGAGGAAGATATCCAGCTCCCCGACCTCCTCCAGCAGTTCCAGCGCCGCCGTCCCCTGCCCGGCCATGATCAGAGGGTGGTCGAACGCCGGGATGAAGGTCACGTCGCGCGTTCCTTTGATGCGCTTCGCTGCGTCGTCCGGGTGCTCGTGCATGCGCGGGTAGTGCAGCACCTCCGCCCCGTAGCCGATGGTGGCGTTCAACTTCGATATGGGCGCGTCATCCGGCATGATGATCGTGGCCGGGATGCCGAATTCGCGGGCCGCAAGGGCGACGCCCTGGGCATGGTTCCCTGACGAAATCGCCAGCACGCCCTTCGCCCGCACCTCCGGCGCCAGGCTGGCCACGAAGTTGTACGCACCCCTGAATTTGAACGCACCGCCGCGCTGAAAGTTCTCGCACTTGAAGAAAACCGTCGCGCCGGTGAGTGAGTCAACCGTCCGCGAAGTCATCACCGGCGTCCTGCGGGCCACGCCCTCAATCCGCCTGGCGGCCGCGGCGATGTCGTCGAACGATATGGGAAGCGGGTCAGTCATGAGGGCATTCTACTCGTAGGCTGCCTTCTCCTCGGCCACCTGCCGCTGCTCCACGTTTGCCGTCGGCGACGCGGACAGCGCAGCCTCCAGCTTCCGCTCGACGCGCGCCTGGGCATCGCCGCGCGACAGGAGCATCGTCACGTACTGGTTCAGGCTGACGCCGTCCGCCTCGGCGCTCTCCGCCAGCTTGCGGTGCAGAGACTTCGGGATCCGCAGGTTGAACTTCCCGCTGTGCTCCTCGGGGTAGGTGGGCAGAGGGATCGAATGCCCATCCTCGTACTCGCCCTCAATCCAGAGTTCCCGAATCTCTTTGACGATCCATGGCACGTCGTTGAGATCGTCGGTCTGGGACATGCATCCCGGAAGATCGGGGAATATGATCACGTACCCCCCGCGAGGATCCGCGATGACCTCGAACCTGTACTCGAGCCCGAGGTAGTACTCGAGCGGCTTCCGGGGCTCGTCATGGTCGAAGATGTCGTCATCCATCGAGATGCAGTTCCTCCAGAAGTTCGATTATGTAGACCCGCTTTATCGTCTTCCCATGAGTGAGCGGGAGCGTGAAGCGTCTGCGGTGCGGATGCGCAAACGTGAGGTGGCTGCCACGCTGACGAACCTCTTGATAGCCGTAGCCAACGAGAACGCGCCGGACATCCTCTAACCGCGCTTCAGCCGGCCCCGCCCGCAGTCGCGCGATCGCCTTTTTTCAAGTTGCGTCATCCGGCCACCTCGTTACAGTACCACCGGCGGTACCACTTGCCTAGTGCTTGAAGTGCCGCGTCCCCGTGAGCACCATCGTCACGCCGTACTTGTTGCAGCAGTCGATCCCGTCCTGGTCGCGCAGGCTGCCCCCCGGGTGGATGATCGCCGCGACCCCCGCCTGGCAGGCCTTCTCGATCGAGTCGCCCCAGGCGAAGGGGAAGAAGGCGTCGCTCGCGAGGACGGCACCCTTAACTTCGTCTCCGGCCTTCTCCATGGCGATCTCCACGCTCTTCACGCGGTTCGGCTGGCCGCTGCCCATGCCCAGCAGGCGCCCATCCTTGGCCACCGTGATGGCGTTGCTCTTCACGTGCTTCACGCAGCGCCAGGCGAACTTCAGGTCTTCCAGCTCCTGTGGTGAAGGCTGCCGGTCCGTGACGACCTTGAACTCGATGTCCTCCGGAGTGCGGTCGTCCGAATCCTGAACCAGCCAGCCACCGCCAACCTGCCGGAAGGCCACCCCACCGCGAGCCCGAGGTTGCGCTTCAAGGATGCGCAGGTCCTTAGACTTCCCCTTCAGCACCACCAGCCCCTCGGGCGTGTAGCCAGGCGAGACCACGATTTCGTAGAACATCCTGGTCTCGCCGTCGTTCGGGTTGCGGAACTCGCGCAGCTCCTTCGCCAGCGCCTCGTCCACCACGCGGTTGAAGGCCACGATGCCACCAAAGGCGCTTGTCGCGTCCGCTCGCACGGCCAGCCGGTAGGCCTCCAGCATGTCGTCGCGCGTCGCCACGCCGCAGGGGTTGGTGTGCTTCACGATGACGCAGCTCGGCCCGGTGAAGTCGTTGACCGTGTTCCAGGCGGCATCGGCGTCCAGGTAGTTGTTGTAGGACATCTCCTTGCCGTGGTGCTGCACGGCAGTCGCGATGCCCCCGCGCCCGTGCTCCCGCAGCGACCGGTCCGTGTAGAACGCAGCGGTCTGGTGGGGGTTTTCGCCGTAGCGAAGCTCTTGCGAAAGTTCGAGCGGGATGGTCAGCGCCGGCGGCGGCACTTCAGCGTTGTCCTGCGCCCAGAGCCATTCCGAGACTGCGCTGTCGTAGCTGGCGACGTGCTGGAACGCCTTCCACGCCAGCTGGCGGCGCATCGCGTCGTCCACGCCATTCGTCCAGAGAGCTTCGAGGATTGGGGTGTAGTCAGCGGGGTCGACCACCACGATCACATCGCGATGGTTCTTCGCCGCGGCGCGCAGCATCGTCGGGCCGCCGATGTCGATGTTCTCGATGCCTTCTTCGAACGGCACTCCGCCGGGCTTCGTCACCGTCGCGTAGAACGGGTAGAGGTTGCAGCAAACGAGGTCGATGGTCCCGATCTTGTGACTCTTCAGGGCCGACAGGTGCTCCGGCAGGTCGCGCCGCGCGAGGATGCCGCCGTGGACCACCGGGTGGAGCGTCTTCACGCGCCCGTCCAGCATCTCCGGGAAGCCGGTCAGGTCTTCAACCTTGCCGACGTTAATCTCGGCCTTCTTCAGGGTGGCGTAGGTGCCACCGGTGGAAGAGAGGTCCCAGCCGAGGCCTTCAAGCCCCCTGGCGAAGTCTTCGATGCCAGTCTTGTCGTAAACGCCGAGCAGTGCGCGCACAGTGATACCCCTTCGAGCTGCAAGGTGACGGCGTGCCGAGGGAAGGGGTGGGGAGAAATGCCGGGGGCCGGACCCGATGCAGCACTCAGCACTCCGTACTCAGCACTTGGATCGGCCCAGGCGAGCGACCATTCGTAGCAGCCGGGCTCCCTCGCGGTACTCCGCGTCTCGCCAGTAACCCGACGGGCTGATTGTAACACAGGGGGATCGCTACGGCCGGATGTCGGTCCAGGCGCTCGCGGCCACGAAACGGCCAATGTGTCCGACATTCGTGGTCGCGACCACCACCTCGTCGCCAGCGCTCTGGAGTTCCAGCGCGGTTGCGGCGAGGATGGCGTCGATATCCAGCGCTCTGTCGTCCGCGGTCGGACGCCCCACCTTGCGTGCGTCCGCCCAAAGCTGGGCTGCGCGGAGAAGCACCTGCGTTGTGACGGCGGCGTACGTCCACGCCTGTCCGAGCCGATCGAGGCGGTCAATCGCCGCATCATGTCCAAGCCGGAGCAGTTCCCGGCGAAGCTCATAGTCAACTATCTCGGGAATGGCCATCTCCAGGCCGCCGTCAAGAAGCCGACCGACCCACAGCATGGCTTCAACACCCCTGGCGGGATGAACGAGGAGTCCCAGGGGCCCGCTGTCGAGCACGACGACGCGGCTCATCGAAACAGAGGCCGCTCCTGCCGCTCCTCATCGAACGCCTTCGCAAACTCGTCCCACTGCGCGTCGGTCATCACCGGCTCCTCCGCGCGCCACTGATCAATGAGTGCGCGCGCAGCCTCTCGGTCCATGCGATGCCGTACGATCGGCTGCCCCGGCTGATGAGCGCTACCTCGCTGCTCGCTTTCGCCAGTCCGCAACCGGATGCGCTCAAACCATGCCCTCGCCTCTTCCTCGGGCAGGTCATCGACCAGCGCTCGCAGATCTTCCTTCGCAGACACGCATCCAGCTTACCCGATACGAAAGTCCAATGGGCTACCCGGTGGTCGATTCCCGCACTCGGGAACCGACTACCCCACGCCACGCTGTCCGCCGCGCCCTACCGGATATTCCCGATCGAGTTCTTCACTGTGTCGTGCCGCGTCTTCAGGGCCGCCGAGGCCGCATCGTCAGATTCCTCGTCGGGAGTCTCCGCCGACTCCCGAACCACGCCCCGGTCATCGTCGAGCGAGACGGTGTTTCCCGTGCGGGTCCTGCCCGCGGCCATTGCTTGTCCGGTTTCCTTTTCGCCCATGCCATCCTCCTGGCCGCCCTTGAGTTGAGCATCATACTCCGTCGGAATCGACGCCATCCTGACGTGAGCCGGTCAGTTGTTGCGAAGAATCCCACCCCTGCTCCGCACCAGCTTGTGCAGCTCAACCGCCACGATCACGCTCAGGGCCACCGGCACAATCCACAGCCAGGCGTCCAGCGACACCGGCTCAAACCGCAGCACGTACTGCGTGGGCGGAAGGTAGAGCGCCGCTACGTGGGCCGCCAGCGCCGCCGCCGTGCAGACGAACAAGAACGGGTTCGAGAATGGGCTGCGCCGGAACGCGGACTGGCGCTCCGTCCTCGCGTTGCCGACGTGCATCACCTGGAAAAGCACCATCGTCGTGAGCGCAGTGGTCTGCGCCACGGCATCGCTGGCGCCCCTGTCCAATTCCCACCGGAACATGAAGAGCGTGCCCGCGCTCATCACGAAGCCCGCCAGCAGCGTCCTCTCCCACATTAGCCGCGACAGCAAACCTTCCCTGGGGCTTCGCGGTGGCTGCTTCAGTACTCCGGGCTCGCCCGGTTCGAAAGCGAGCGCAACATCTTGCAGGCCGTTCGTTACCAGGTTGAGCCACAGAATCTGGGCCGCAAGGAACGGCAACGGCCACCCCGCCACCAGTGCAACCATGATGGCGATGACCTCCGCGACGCCCGTCGAAACCAGGAAGAAGGTCACCTTGCGGATGTTGTCGAACGTCACCCGCCCCTCCTCGACGGCTGCGTAGATGCTGACGAAGTTGTCGTCCGCGAGGACAATGTCGGCCGCCTCGCGCGCGACATCCGTCCCCGATTTCCCCATCGCGACGCCGATGTCGGCCACCTTCAGCGCGGGGGCATCGTTCACGCCGTCTCCGGTCACGGCCACCACGTGGCCGAGACTTTGCAGCGCCCGCACGATCCGGAGTTTCTGCTCCGGCGCGACCCGCGCGTAGACAGAGACGGTAGCGCAGCGTGCTGGGAGTTCCTCCACTGGGATTGACCCCATTTCGTTCCCGGTCAACACGCCATCGCCTTCATCCGCGATGCCCAGTTGCCGCGCGATCGCCAGGGCGGTCGCCGCATGGTCGCCCGTGATCATCACCACGCGAATGCCTGCGGCCCGGCAGCCCACGATGGCCTCGCGCACACCCTCGCGGGGCGGGTCCATCATCCCTTGCATGCCCAGGAATACCAGTCCATCCGGGCCCCGATCTGGCGAAGGAAGCTCTCCACCACCGCCGCGGGCCATCGCGAGGACTCGCAACCCTCGCGACGCCAGCTCCGTCGCGGCAGCATGGACGGCGCCGGCATCGATCGCCACGACCTCGTCCCCCACCATCATCCGGTCGCACATCTGGAGCACGCGCTCGGGCCCGCCCTTGATGTAGAGGACTTCGCCGCCGTCCTCTTCTCGCACGCTGCCCGAGTACTGGCGGACGGGTTCGAAGGGGATCTCGCGGCGTGAGGCGTAGCGGCTACGCGCCTCCTCATGCTCGATTCCGAACTTCGCCGCCGCTTCGAGAAGCGCAACCTCCGTTGGGTCACCGTGACTCTCGGGGCCATCCTCGGTCACGAACACCTCGGCCTCGTTGGCGAGCACGCCGGCGAGCAGCGTCAGCCGGACCGCCTCTGGCAGATCCTCTCGAACCTCCAAGCGTTCGACCCGGATGCTGGCGCCCGCTGTCCAGACTTCGAGCACGGTCATCCGGTTTTCCGTCAGCGTGCCCGTCTTGTCCGAGCCGATGACGGTGGTGCTGCCGAGCGTCTCGACCGCCGGGAGGTGCCGCACGATCGCCTTGCGGCTCGCCATGCGCCGCACTCCGAGCGCGAGCGTGATGGTGAACGCCAGCGGAAGGCCCTCAGGGATGGCGGACACCGCCATGGCCACCGCCACGCGGAACATCGATGACGGGGGCTCGCCTTTCGCCACGCCCACGGCGAACGCCACCACCGCCGCCGCCACGACGGCGGCTCCAACGACGCGGGCGAACACCGTCATCCTCCGCTGGAGGGGCGTCGGCGGCTGAACCTCCCGGCGCATGGACGCGGCGATGGCCCCCAGCTCCGTCGCTTCGCCGGTCGCCACCACGAGCCCTCGTCCGCGGCCGCTGGTGACGACCGTCCCGGCATACGCCATGCACCGCCGGTCCGCCACAGCCGTGCCAGCCACCACGGCGCGCTCATGCTTGTCTACGCTTGCGGACTCCCCGGTGAGCAGCGACTCGTCGACCGACAGGGCATTTGTCATCAGCAACCGTAAGTCTGCGGGCACTTTCCAGCCCGATTCGAGCAAGACGACGTCTCCCGCGACAACGTGGACGCTCGCGATGAGCCACTCGCGGCCGTCCCGGATGACGTGCGCCTGGGGCGCCACCATCCTCATCAGTGCCCGGACGGACCGTTCCGCGCTCCGCTCCTGGAAGAACCCGATCACCGCGTTCAGGACAACAGCAGCGGCGATGACGATCGCGTCGAGGTACTCCTGCAGGAAAAGCGTGACCACGGCCGCCAGCAGGAGCAGCGCGACGATCGGGTTCGTGAACTGGCGAAACGCCACAATGAGCGGATGGACGCCGGCATCTTCCTTTAGCCGGTTCGGCCCGTAGGCGGCGAGCCGGTCCCGGGCTTCCGTTGAAGTGAGTCCGTATGGCCCGGAACGCAGCCGTGCCACGGCATCCTCCACCTCCATGGCGTGGTAGGGAGCGGCGCGTTCAGGTTCAGTCATCAGTTCCGGCACAACGCCCCTCGCTCCTTCGTCCCATGGTAGCGGCGTTGCCGTCCGGACAGCCGGTACCGGCGCCGGGAACCTCCCCGCGAGTGTAGCCGAAGTTCGTTGGGCGAACCGCTCGCGCCACCCTTGACACCTCTCCCAACACGCCGCATCCTCCACTTCGGAACAACTGAATACGCGGTCGGGGCCCGGCGTCAGCCGGGAACTGGGGCAAGCCGGTGTGAAACCGGCGCTGTGCCGCAACTGTGATGGGCCTACCACGCGCCCAGAGTCAGAAAACCCATCCCGATCCGCAAGACCGAAATCCTTCGCGCGAAAGGGTCGGACTCGATGATATTCGAACTGACGTAACCCGCCCCCGGAGGCGGGTTTTCTGATCCCGCCTGCTCTCCTTCTCGTACCGGCGCATACCCGCGCCCCAGGGTTGAACTCCTCCGAGGGCAGACTTGAAACGCTATCTCCTCATCTTCGCGGCCATCTTTGCAGCGCTCCCGATCCTGGCGGCAAGCGCCGCCATCCCGGAGACGAAGGCCGTCAACAACGGCGCCGCCTTCCTCCTCACCGTCCAGAACCTGGAGGGCACGTACGACGCGAACGCAGCCGGCCACGCGTCGGGGCAGGTAATGGACAGCATCTTCGCCGTCCGCTCGGCGGGGTTCGATCCCGGCAAGGATGTCCTCCCGGGCGGGAAGTCGCCCGCCGACTATTTGAAGGCGAACGCAGCCCTTGCCGTGAAGCCCGCCGCAGCCGCGAAGGCAGCCCTGGGAGCCAAAGCGCTGGGGCTGGACCCGAAGGCGGTCAACGGCACGAACCTGATTGCGAGCATCACCGCCGGGTTGGATGCGGCCACGGGCAAGTACGCCGCCGACGACTTCAGCCAGTCCATCGCGATGTTGGGCCTCGCCTGCACCGGCAACAGCGTGCCCGCAAGCGCCGTCACTGCCCTGAAGGCGACGCAGCTGAAAGACGGTGGCTGGGGCTTCAGCGGGACGAGCGACGCCGACACCACCGCAATCGCCATCCAGGCATTGATCGCGAGTGGCGCCTCGAAGAGCGACGCGGCCGTGACAAAAGCAATCAACTACCTCAAGACCACCATCCTGCCCGACGGCGGCTGGGGTTATGGCGCCGTGCCCTCGAACGCCAGCTCTACCGCCTACGCCCTCCAGGCGCTCATCGCCGCAGGCGAAGACGTGAACATCCCCCAGTACATCCGGCCCGGGCCGTCGCCGGTCAGCTTCCTCCTTAGCCAGCAGAACGCCGACGGCTCGTTCATCGGCTTCGACCCCGTGTACGCGACAAACCAGGCCCTGCCCGCGCTGGCCGGCCGGACCTTCTGCAATGCCCCCGAGACGCCGATCACCCAAACCCGCCCGGCGCCCACGCCCACGCCAGTGAAGACGGTCACGCCGGCACCGGCCACGCCCGTGGCCACGACTGCACCGCAACCGCCGTCCACCGGAAACAGCGCCACCGCCGCCGAAGGCGCGGTACCGCCCGCGATGATCCTGCTCGCCGGGCTGGCCCTGATTAGCGGGGCCGCAGCGGTCGCCCGAAAGCGAGGCTAAACAGGGCATGCACACGGCAGCCTGGGGAGGATGGGTGACGCTGGTCATGGTCGTCGCTTTGACGGCCACGAACCCGTACTACCTGGGCATCGTGCTGCTTTCCGTCCTCCTCGTTGCGGCGATGGCGCCGAAGACGGCGCGCGGGGTCACCAGCTTCCGCGCGCTGCTCATCTTCGGCGCCATCATGTTCGTCATCTCCTTCACCATCGGCGTGATCAACGGCAACTACGGCGACCACCGTCTGTTCACCATCCCCGGCGCGGACCTGCCGAGCTGGCTTGGCGGGCTCCGGCTCGGCGGGCCGGTCTCAGCCGAGGGCGTCGTCGCGACCCTCACCCGCGGGATGGCCATCCTGTCGGTCTTGCTGGCGTTTGGCGTCTTCAACAGCGCGGTCAGCCCGCACCGCGTCCTGCGCAGCACCCCGGCAGCGCTCTTCCAGGCGGGCCTCGTCGTTACCATCGGCCTCACGCTCCTCCCTTCCAGCATCGAAGATGTCCGCCGCATCCGCGAAATGCGGGCACTGCGGGGCGGGCGAGGCGGCCTGCGCGATCTGCCCGCGCTGGTCGTCCCCGCCGTCGTGGGCGGACTCGAGCGCTCGATGCGCCTGGCCGAGGCGATGGAAGCGCGCGGCTACGGTGCGGCGCCAGCCGGCCCGCGGCTGCCCCGGCTCGGGGCCATGGCCGCCGCCCCGCTGCTCCTGCTCGCAGCCTCCGGGTGGTTCTACTACGAATCGCTCCGGCTCCCATCAGCGATGCTCGCCGCCGCCGGCCTGGCGGGCTTTGGCTGGTGGATCGTCTCCGCCGCGCGCACGCATCACACCACCACCCTCACGTCCGAGCCGTTCCCGATGCATGACCGCCTGCTCGCCTGGGCCTCCCTCGTGTTGGCACTGGCTACCGTGGGCGCGACCGCCTGGGGCTGGGACGGCCTCAAGTACAACCCCTTCGCCGACCTCCCCTGGCCACGGTTTGAACTCGCCGCTTCACTCATCCCCCTTGCCGCGGCGTGGCCAGCCCTCCGGTTCGCCTTCTCGCCAGCCCCGGCAACTGCGCCCGTGCTCCTTGCTCCAGGGCTGAGCGAACAGTGATCGCCCGGCTGGACCGCGTCACCTATCGCTACCCGGGCGCGGACACGGACACCCTCCGCAACGTTGTGGCCGAGGTGGAAGACGGCGACTTCACCCTCGTCGCCGGGCCATCAGCGGGAGGCAAATCGACGCTCCTGCGGCTCTTCAACGGCCTCATCCCACAGTTCCACGGCGGCACGCTCTCGGGCAGCCTCGACGTGGCGGGCCGCGACCCTTCACGGACGCCCGCACGCGAGATGGCGCGCATCGCCGGGATGGTCTTCCAGGAGCCCGAAGCCCAGTCCGTCGCCGAGACGGTCGAGGACGAAATCGCCTTCGGCATGGAGCAGCAGGGCGTCGCGCGGGGGGCGATGCGGCGAAACGTGGACGGCCTCCTCGCCGCCCTCGGGATCGAACACCTCCGCCTCCGCACCCTCACGACGCTCTCCGGCGGCGAGCGCCAGCGGGTCGCGATTGCCGCCGTCCTCGCCCTCGAACCCCGCCTCCTCCTGCTCGATGAGCCCACCTCCCAGCTCGACCCCACTGGCGCCGAGAGTGTGCTCGCGACGATCCAGCGGTTGCACGGCAAGGGGGATCTCGCGATTCTCGTGGCGGAGCACCGGCTCGAACGGCTGCTGCCAGTTGTCACATCCGTGCTCGGCGTCGAAGGCGGCATCGTGAACGCCTACGCGCCCACCGAAGCAGCCGCCCGCCTCGCCGCCGTGCCGCCGGTCTGCGAAATCGGACGCCGCCTGAAGCTCAACCCCGTCCCGCTCACCGTCGAAGCCCTGAAGGCCGCGCTCGCCGGGCGGCCCCTGTCGCTGGCTCTCGAGCCAGCATCGGCTTCACCCGGTGACGAACTGCTCCGCGTGGACGGTGTCTCGGTCTCGTACGGCGACCTGCCCGCCCTTCGCGACGCGTCCTTCTCGATCCGCGAAGGCGAAATCATCGCCCTCGTCGGCCCCAACGGCAGCGGCAAGACGACGCTCTTCCGCGCCATCGCGGGCCTCATCAGCCACGCCAGCGGCGCTGTCCGGATGCGGGGCGCCGCCGCCCCCGCGAAGGTTTCCGAACGCACCACCTTCGCCGGGCTTGTCCCCCAGGACCCGGCCATCGCGCTCTATCACGAATCGGTGGCCGAGGAGCTCGGCGAAACGCTCCGCAACCGCCGGTCGAAGCAAACGCTGGCCGATTCGCTCGTGGCCTGGAACCTCTCATCGCTCGCCGTACGCCATCCCGGCGACCTCTCTGTCGGGCAGCAACAGCGCGTCGCCATCGGCGCGATGCTCGCCCACGAACCGCGCGTCTGGATGCTCGACGAACCAACCCGGGGCGCCGATATCCGCGCCAAGGAGTGGCTTGCCCACCGCCTGAAAGACCACGCCGCGGCCGGTGGCGCAGCCATCGTTGCGACGCACGACAGCGAATCGGCGGCGCGCTACGCCACCCGCGTCATCGCCCTCGATCAGGGCACCATCCGATTCGACCTCCCCGCCCGGCAGGCGTTCGGTAGCGGGGCCCCGATGCCAACCCAGGCCGCGCGCATCCTCCCAGGCGCGATCCTGCCCGAGGAAGTGACGCTATGACCGGCACGGCGCGCTTCACGGCTCTGCTGCTCGCTGTGCTGTCCGCGGTGTTCGCGGCTACCGCCGCGCGGGCCGACGGCGAAGCCGGCCTCGTCATCCAGCACGGCGACGGCTCAGTCGACACCTACTGCGTCGCCTTCAGCGGCGATTCGATCACCGGCAAGGACTTGCTCAAGCGGGTCAACATCCCTACGGAGGACTACGGCGGCCTCGTGTGCGCGATCGGGACGAATCCGGCGGAAGGCTGCTTTGGCGCGAGCAGCTTCGATAGCTGCACCTGCAAGTACTCTGGCAGCGGCACCTACTGGGCGTACTTCACTGCGAGTTATGGCAAGTCGTGGGTTTACTCCGCCCTCGGGTTCACCCAGGCGAAGGCGAAAGACGGCGACCTCCAGGCGTGGCGCTGGGGGCGCGGCGGCGCGAACAGCGCGCCCGTGCCTCCGACTATCACCTTCGAGTCCGTCTGCGGCCACGCCCCTCGTGGCGGTGCCGCCCAGGCGACGGCCGAGCCCGTCCCCTCAGTCACCGCGACGCTATCAACAACACCAACGCAATCCGGCAGCGCGGTCCCGGCGCCGCCGCCCCAACTCACGGCGGTAGTCACCCTGCCGGCAACCACACCTTCGAATGTGCCCGCGAACGCGTCCACACCCATCGATACCACGACCGTGACGATCACCAGCCACGGCACGGCTACCGCGACCCCGCCACCGGCTGCTTCGTCGTCAGCGTCCGGTGGCAACCCGGACGGCACGTCGTCACTGGTTGCGTTCGGTGTGGTGGCTGCGGGGCTCGTCGCCGCAATCGGTGGAGCGCTGCTCTGGAGGAGCCGCCATGGCAGTTAGCGTCCGCACCCGCGCCACGTCGCGCGTCTCACTGCCGTCCATGGGCGATGTGTCGCTCATCGTCCTGAACCTGCTGGGGCTCGTGGCCTACCTGCACCCCTTCATCTCGGCGGGCGCCACGAAGAACGACTCCCGCTGGTTCCAGCACAGCACGGACGCGCCGCTCGTGTTCGCCGCCATCGCCGCGCTGTGCATGGTCCTCGTCGTCGCCGAACTGACCGAGGGCAGCCTGAACAGCAAGTCGCTGGCCGGGCTCGGGATGCTCGCCGCCATGGCCGCCGTCCTTCGCACGATCACCCTCCCGGCGGGCGCGAACCTCTACTTCCTCCTCGTCATCCTCGGCGGCTACGCCTTCGGCTGGCGGCTCGGGTTCCTGCTCGGCGCGCTCTCGTTCTTCCTCAGCGCGGTGGTTACGGGCGGGATTGGCCCGTGGCTGCCGTTCCAGATGTTCGCCAGCGCCTGGATGGGCCTCAGCGCCGGCGCCCTCCGCCCCGTCGCCGTTTCGCTGCGAATCCGGGGCCGCGCGGAGGTCTGGCTCGTTGTTGGCTTCGGCATCGCCTGGGGACTGCTCTTCGGCGCGATCACCAACCTCTGGTTCTGGCCCTTCTGGGTCGGCGGCCCGGACATCACCTACCAGCCGGGCATCGGCGTGCTCGAAGCGCTGCGCCGCTACTGGAACTTCTACTTCCTCACCAGCTTCGGCTGGGACCTGGCACGCAGCATCTGCAACGCCGTCCTCATCGCCATCCTCGGCGGCCCGCTCCTCCGCGCTATGGTCCGCTTCCAGCGAAGGTTCAACTGGAAGCTGGGGTAGGGCTACTCCCTACCCCACAGCCCCCTGCTCCCTCAGCGCCGCGATCTTTGCCGCGTCGTAGCCCAGGCCCTTCAATACGTCATCGGTGTGCTGGCCGAGGATGGGGGCGGTCGTCCTGGGCTTGCCGGGGGTGTCGCTCAGCTTCGGACCGACGCCAATCTGCTTAACCTTGCCGATGGGTGAATCAAGCTCGACCACCATCCCGCGGGCCAGGTTGTGCTCGTTCGTGACCACGTTCTCCATTTCGAGCACGGGCGCGGCGCAGATGTCGTACTGCGACATGATCGTCATCCACTCGTCCGCGGTCTTCGTCTTGAAGATCCCCTGCAGCTTCCCGATCATCTCCGGCCACTTCGCCTGGTCGAACTGGCTCTGGAGGTACTCGTCGACGCCCAGCACCTTGCAGAGCGCTTCGTAGAAGTGCGATTCGATGCTGCCGATGGAGAACCAGCGGCCATCGCTGCACTGGTAGGTGTTATAGAACGGCGCGGCGCCGTTGAGCAACATTTCCCCCGGGCGGATTGGCTGGCCGTTGGAGAAATAGCCACTGAATGCGCTCGTCATCAGCGAAAGCACGCCGTCGCTCATGCCAACATCGATGTCCTGGCCACGGCCGGTCTTCGCGCGCGCGATGATGGCCACGCAGATCGCGAACGCCGCCGTCAGGCCGCCGCCGGCGAAATCCGCCACGAGGTTCACGGGGATCGCGGGCGCCTGGCCGGGCCGTCCCGTCACACCCAGCGCGCCACCGACCGAAATGTAGTTGATGTCGTGCCCAACAAGGTTGCTGTACGGCCCGGTCTGCCCGAAGCCGGAGACGGAACAGCAGATGATGCGCGGGTTGATCTTCGCGAGGGTTGCGTAGTCGACGCCAAGGCGCTTCACCACGCCCGGGCGGAACCCCTCGATGACCACGTCGGCGCCCTTCACCATGTCGTAGAAGACCCGGCGGGCCGCTTCATCCTTCAAGTTGAGGGCGATGGACTTCTTGCCGCGTCCGAGGGCATTGTAGGCGGCCGCGCGGTCCGCCCCTTCGCTGCGCCGCATCCCGGATGTGCCGCCAAGCTTGGCCGAGGAGCCCGGGATCGCCTCCACCAGCGTCACGTCGGCGCCAAAGTCGGCGAGGAGCATCGAGCAGTGTGGCCCCGGCGCCAACCGCGACAAATCGAGCACTTTGATCCCGTCGAGAGCCATCGCCATCTGCGCACACCCCGGTTGGCCCGTTGCGGGCCGGATAGTGTGGGGATTCTAGGCGACCCCTTCGGCGCTGGCGAATGGAGGCCCGCGCCGGGGCGAGGGCGAGTCCTGCCAGGGCGTCCGCATGTCCTGGACATGCCCTGGGCCCGGCGCCCGTTAATCGCCCGCGGGTATCATGTCCCCGTGACCTCACCCTCGCCCACGGACCAACTCGAAGTTGAGTGGCAGTACAGCACGCCGGACACCGCCCGCGTCGTGCAGTGGCTGGAATCCGGCGTCGTGCCCGGCTACACGGTCACGCCCGGCAAGACGAAGGACCTGCACGACACCTACTTCGACAGCGCGGACTGGCGCGTCCATCGCGCCGGCTTCACCTGCCGTGTGCGCGACAAGGGCGACTCTTCCGAGCTGACGCTGAAGTCGATGGCGGACGCCGTCGGTGCCATGCGCAGCCGCCGCGAGATGACCGAGGCGTTGGACGCCGGTGCCCTGCCGATGGCCGCGGGAGGGCCGTGCGGCGAAACTCTGCGTCTCGTCGCCGGGCGTCACCCACTTGAGCCAATCTTCGCCCTCCACACCCACCGCCAGACGTTCATGCTCGCCGACACCGCCGGCACGCTGGGCGAAATCGCCGTCGACGAGACCACCATCCCGGTGGAGGGCGGCACTCCGGCCCGGCTGCTCCGCGTCGAGGTCGAAGTCGATGGGGCCGCCGTGAGTCGCGCGCAACGGTTCGTGGACCTGCTGGTTGCCACATGCAGCCTTGCGCCCGCGGGCACCTCCAAGTTCGAAGCCGCCCTGCTGGCCACTGGCAAGACCGTGACGAACCCGGCCGCCGGCATCGGCAGCACGGCCATCGACGCCTCCATGACGGCGGGCGAAGTCGCCTTCGCGGTGATGCGGAAGCAGTTCGCGGCGATCCTGAACAACGAGGCCGGGACGCGCATTGGCGAGGACATCGAGGCGCTCCACGACATGCGCGTGGCGACCCGCCGCCTGCGCGCGGCGATGAGCGCTTTTGGGCCATTCCTCACGCCCCGCATCCTCGGCTTCCGCCAGCAATTCGGCTGGATTGCCGCCGCCCTCGGCGAAGTCCGGGACCTGGACGTCCAGATTGAGCGGATGGAGGAGTGGCGCGCCGGGGTCACCGAGGCACAGTCCGTCGCGCTCAACAGCGTCGAACAACTCTTCGTCCAGCGCCGGCATCTCGCCCGGCGGCGGATGCTCTTCGCCCTCAACTCCCGCCGCTACGACCTGCTGGTCGAGCGTTTCGCGTCGTTTCTCGGCCGCGGGCCGGCCCGCACGTACGCGCCCGGGCGCGTGCCCATCCTCAGCGTAGCGCCGGACCTGGTGGAGCGCCGCTACCTCAAGGTGCGCAAGATGGGCGACCGCATCCGCCCGTCCTCGCCACCCACCGCCTACCACCTCCTCCGGATCGACGCCAAGAAGCTGCGCTACGCCCTCGAATTCGTGGGGGGCATCTACGGCAAACAGGCTGTGGACTTCAGCGTCCGCGTGACGGCGATGCAGGATGTCCTGGGCCTGCACCAGGACGCCGACGTGGCCATGCACATGCTCCAAGAGATGGCGGAAACCTCGGGCCGCAAGCTCGGTGCGCCAGCCATCCTGGCCATGGGCGCCATCGCCGAGCGCTACCGCGTCCACGCCCAGGAGCTCCGCGCCCAGTTCCCCAGGGTCTACAAACCACTCTCTGGGGATGAGTGGCGACGCCTCCAGAAGCTGATGGACAGCCGCCGCCCACCGCCCGGCACCGCTGCCGCCGCGGCGGCAACGAGCAAGGGGCGGCGATGAGCGCGCTCGTCACCGCCGTCAGCCGCAGCGCCACGCACACGATGGCCAAGGAGAACGAGGAAAGCATCCTTCTCATCCGGGGAATCGGCGTGGAAGGCGACGCCCATGCCGGGGAAACCGTGAAGCACCGTTCCCGCGTGGCCCAGGACCCCCACCAGCCAAACCTGCGCCAGGTGCACCTCATCCACGCCGAACTGCACGACGAACTGGCGGCGGCCGGCTTCCACGTGGCCGCCGGCCAAATGGGCGAAAACATCACCACGCGCGGCCTGGATCTGCTCGGCCTCCCAAAAGGCGCCCGGCTCTCGATCGGCGGCACCGCCGTCGTCGAGATAGCGGGCCTGCGAAACCCTTGCGCCCAGCTCGATGGCATCCAGCAGGGCTTGATGGCCGCCGTCCTCGGGCGCGACGAGGAGGGCAACCTTATCCGCAAAGCGGGAGTAATGGGGATCGTCCTCAGCGGCGGAGAGGTGCGTCCGGGAGACGCGATCAAAGTCGAGCTTCCACCGGCCCCGCACACACCCTTGCGGCCGGTCTGATCTCGCGATCCTATAAGCGACCGCGCCCCCCGCTGTCACCAAACGAACCCCTATCCACCCATTCACGCGCGACCGATCTTCGTGGTAGGCCAGAGGTCCTGGAGGGGGAAGGCGCGCCCGTCTTCGCCCCCCCGGCCGCTGGCGCGCCAGGAGGAAAGCCCCATGCCGTCGCTGCGCCGCTTCAACTTCAGCGATATGAAGATCGCGAACCGGCTTGCCATTTTCGTTGTCGTCCTGGGCTTGCCGGTCTGCGTGCTCCTGTTCGCCCAGTACCGCGCCGCCCAGGAACAGATCGATTTCGCCGAGGCGGAGTCCGACGGCATGACCTACGTCGCCGCGCTCATCCCGTTCATGACAGACGTGCAGAACCACCGCGCGCTCGCCCTCGCAGTCCTGAATGGAGACGCCACCGGCATCGCCGCCCTCGAGAAATCCGCCGCGGACGGTGACGCCTCGCTCGCCGCGCTCCAGGCCGTCGACGGCCGGTTTGGCGAACGGTTTAAGACCGGCGACGCCCTTGCGCGCATCCGAGAGCAGTGGGGCGCCTCGCGGGACACACCCGCCAGCCTCTCCCCGGAGACAAGCGCGGACGTCCATTCCACGCTGATCCGGGAAAGCGTCCTGCCTCTGCTTCGGACAGTGGTCACCAACTCAAGGCTGGCGGTAGACCCGGACGTGGCGACGCGCAGCCTGATCGCCGCCCTCACCGAATCCATGCCGGGCATGAACGAAGCCCTCTCCGACGCGCGCGGATACAGCGCCGCCGTCCTCCTCCAGCGTAAGGGGTTCGGTGCGCGCGACGATCAGAAGCTCTACCTCACCGCTCGTCTCGCGGTCGTGAAGGCCGAAGGGGAAACGATGATCCGGAGCCTGGAGACGGCAATGGCGGCGAACCCCACGTTCGAAGCGTCACTCCGGCCCACGCTGTCGCGCACCACAACCGCGCGTGAAAGCTTCGAAAGCGTGGTCAAGGGCTACATCATCGAATCGGCAACGGTCGGCAACCCGAGCGTCTTCACACTTGGCGGCCGGGCCACGGAACTCTCCTCGGCGCTCCTCACGGAATCCCGCACGGGCCTGGAGAAGGAGTTCAATTCTCGCGCGGACGCGGCCCGGATGGACCTCTACAGCCAGGGTGGAATCGCCCTCGGCGGCATCGTCGTGGCCCTGCTCATGGCGATCGTGGTCTCCCGCACGATTACCCGGCCCATCAGCCACCTGGCGGAAGTCGCGGACCGCATGAGCCTGGGCGAGCTGGACGTGGAGATTGATGTCAACGGCAATAACGAGGTGGGGCAGCTCGCCGAGTCCCTGCGGCGCATGCAGGCGAGCCTGCGCTCCGCCATCGAACGTCTGCGCCAGCGCCGTCAAAACGCAGCCTAGCCTCGCGGGGTGAACGACATGCCCAATGCGCCCGCACACCCGCCGCTGACGGAGGAGACCGCCCGCCGGTTCGCAAACGCCGCCGCCCAGGCTCCGGGTGTGGCGGAAGTCATCGTCTGCGGGCGCGAAGGCAACGTCCTCGCCGGTGCGAACGCCAGCGACGTTGGCAGGGAGGCGGCCCTCGCCAGCTTCGTCGCTCAACGAGCGGAAGCACTGACCGAGGACGGAGACCTGCGCGGCATGGGGAAAGCGGTCGCGAACAGCCACCTTGAGGAGATCGTCGTCTCCGGACCCTCGGGCGAGGCCGTCCTGCTTTCGTTCCCCTGCTGCTACGCGTACGTCCCGCTGGCCCGCGGGGCGGCGCCCGCAACCGTGACGGCGAGCCTCCGGGTCATCGCCCGGAGATACTTCTAGCCTCGACCAGGGAGTTGATTCGCCATGATCCTGCCAAAGGACCGCACCCTCTTCGCCAACTTGAGCACCTCGTTCACGGGCTTTGGGGACCTGTTGCAGGAGCTGGCGAGTAACAGCCATTCCGGCTTCGTCCGCGTTTCGTTCCCGGAGTACGAAGGCGCCCTGTTCCTGCTGGGAGGCGAGGTCGTCCACGCGCTCGAAGAAACAAGCAACGGACACCGGGCGACGGGCCAGGGCGCCGGCGCCTCCATCCGTGCGCGAGCCGCGGAAAAGAACGGTCTGATCAACGTGGACGCGGCCTCGGCGGAAGTCGTCTGGCTGATCGCCCAGGTCCTGGACGCCGAGCCGCTCTACAAGGACCTCACGAGCAGCTTCACGAGCCTCGAACGCCTTTTCACCAAACTGCAACAGGATGCCCTCACGGGGTTCGTGGAGATCTCCCTGGCCGGCGGGGCCGGCGCGGCCATGGTCCTCTTCCAGGCTGGCAACCCCGTGGAGAGCGTGTTCACCTCCCCCGAGGAATCGCTCACGGGGCTCGACGCGCGGGCGGCGGTCGTCCACTCGGTCAACACGGTCGGCGGGACGTTCAACGTCTTCCGCGCCCGGGTTCGGCAGGACGCGCCCGCGCCGGGCGCTCGCCCGCTGGGCGACAGCCGTGCGCTCCTCCAGTTTTGGAGCGAGGTGTGCGCGGCAATAGAGGAGGTAGCGGACGGGCTTTCCAGCCAGGGGCGCTTCCGGATGGCGCTGCGCGAAGTGCTTGTTTCCCGAGCGAACACGTATCCGTTCCTCGATCCGTTCGCCGCGGAGTTCGATTACAAGGATGGGACCATCTCGTTCGATGGGCCCGTGCCGGGTGATTTCAGCAAGGCGCTCGGCGCGTGCCTGGGTGACACGGTTGCCAAGCTCGCATTCCAATTGAAGCGGGCCGACCTGGAGAACCGCGTCCGCGCGAAACTCGCCGGCGCCTCCGAAAGGCACGCCGCCGTCATCCAGCGCTGGGACCTTGCCGATGACATTCGCGAGTTCGTCGCCTGACGAGGAGTAGCGTGGAAAAGGGAATCAGACAATTTGGCGCGATCGGCCAGGTTGGTGGCGCCTTTGTTTGCGACAACCGGGGCGAGGTGATCGTCTCCTCATCGCCGGCGGTCCTCGCCACGGTCACGATGAACACGATTGGCCGCGAAGTGGGGCGGGCGTTTTTCGCCCTCGAAGCGGCCCATCGCGCCGCCCGTCGCCTGGACTTTCGCTTCGATTCCTGGCGCCTGCTGGCACAGGACATCGGCGACGCGGTGCTCTTCGTCGTCTGCGAGCCCGATGTAGACATGGCCCTTGTGCGGATGACCGCGGATGTCGTGGCCGCCGCCTGGGAGCAAGACCCGCGCGTACGAAAGCGGCTGGACGCACGCCGGAGTGACCGCGAACAGCTCATCAACGTCTCCTCTCTTGATCATTCAGCGCTCCAGTCCTGGACGTTGATTCAATCGCGTTAGCAGGGCGCCCACTCGCCGGGCCAAGGAGTACCAGCATGCCAGAAGGACTTTCAGGCAACCTTGCGCGGCTCCCCCTCTGGGACCTGCTGCGGATGCTCCACGCCACCGGACAGACCGGCCGGGTCGAGTTCGCCAGCGTACACGAGCGTGCCGAGATGTTCCTTGATGGCGGGCGCCTGGTGCATGCCGCGGCCGGCGCCTCCTCTGGCGACGCGGCCTTTGCGATCGTCCTTGGCTGGACTCAGGCCACCTTCCGCTTCGAACCCGGCGGCACCACGGGGGAAGCAACCATCCTCAAGCCGCTGGACCAGCTTTTTGCCGAAGGCGCGCGGCAGGTCTCCGAACGCGAACGGCTGCGTGAGGCGATCCCCTCACCGGATGCCGTGCCAACGCTCTCGCTCAAGTTGGATTTGGAGGACGTCACCATCTCCGCCGGCGACTGGGAGGTGTTGGCACGGATCGACGGGGACCGGAGCGTCGCCGAGCTCTCGCGGACCCTTGGGTGGCCGGACCTGGAAACGGTGCGCGCGCTCTATCGCCTGAAGGAAGCCGGACTGATCACTCTGAAGGCGGAGCCTGCCGCCCCTGTCCCGATCGCCATGGCCGGGCCAGCCTTCTTCGCGGCGCTGCAGTCAGCCGTCGCGGCGGCCATGGGCCCACTCGCCGAAATCATCGTTGATGACACGCTCGAGGAACTCGGCTTCACCCGGGGCACACTCCCCCGGGCTGCCACGTCGGCGGTGACCGAGCGCATCAGCCGGGAGATCCGCGATGCCGGGAAGCGCGTCCGCTTCCAGGAGACGATGCTGGAAACGCTGCGCGCTCAGGCGGCTTAGCCGCCCCACCGCGGGGCGCGCCGCCCGGACACTAACCCGTCCACGCTGTATTCTGCGGCTTCCGGGTCATCCGTCCCCAGCGCCTGCTTGCGCCAATCGGAAATCGTCAATCGTGAATCGGAACTCTTCCCCATGGCTGTCCTTGTTGATCAGAACACGCGCCTCATGGTGCAGGGCATCGGCACCGAAGGCGCGAACCATATGCGCCGCTCAATTGCCTACGGCACGAACGTCGTTGCCGCCATCCACCCCAGGCGCGGCGGCGAACAGCAGGACGGCGTGGACATCTACACGACAGTGGACGAGGCCGTGCGCAAGACGGGCGCCAACGTCACGATCATCTTCGTCCCCGCGCCCTTCGCGGCCGACGCAATCCTCGAAGCGGCAGCGGCGAAGGTCCCGCTCATCGTCTGCATCACGGAAGGCATCCCGGTGCTGGACATGGTGATGGTGAAAAAGACGCTGGCAGGCGGCCCAAGCACGCTCATCGGCCCAAACTGCCCCGGCGTCATCAGCCCTGGCACGAAAACCCGCGTGGGCATCATGCCAGGCGACGTGTTCCTGCCGGGCAAGGTTGGCGTTGTCAGCCGCTCCGGGACGCTGGTCTACGAAGTCGTCGCCCAGCTTACGGATGAAGGCATCGGCCAGAGCACCTGCATCGGCGTGGGTGGCGACCCGATCATCGGCACCACCCAGATCGAGGCCGTCCGCCTGCTCAACGAAGACCCGGAGACGAACGCGATCGTCATGGTCGGCGAAATCGGCGGCAGCGCCGAGCAGGAAGCCGCCCGGTACATCAAGGACCATGTGAAGAAGCCCGTTGTCGCCTTTATCGCCGGGGCCACGGCGCCCGAAGGACGGCGCATGGGCCACGCCGGCGCCATCATCAGCGGCGAAGACGGCAAGGCCGAAAACAAAAAGGCCGCCCTCCGCGCCGCCGGCGCTTACGTTAGCGACTCCCCGGCGGAGATCGGCTCGACCATGAAGCGCGCCCTCAAGGAACGCGGCCTGCTCTAAGCCCGGGCGTCTTGCTGGTTTCAGACCGATCCGGTGGCATAGAATCGGCGGCTCAAGAGGAGTGTGCCGGATGCTTTCACCGTATCGAGTGCTGGACCTTACTGACCACGGGGCGCTGATCTGCGGCCAGATGCTTGGCGACCTCGGCGCCGACGTCATCGTCGTCGAGCCGCCGGGTGGCGCGGCTCTCCGCAAGGCGGGCCCCTTCGCGGACAGCGAGGAGGGGCCGGATACCAGCCTGGCCTGGTGGGGCGTCAACCGCAATAAGCGCGGCATCACCCTGGATCTCGAATCCGCCGAAGGACGCGACCGCCTCCTCGCGCTGGCGAAGACCGCCGGCATCCTCCTCGAATCGTTCACGCCCGGCTACCTTGACAGTCTCGGCCTCGGCTACGAATTCCTGCGCGCCGTGAACCCGGCAATCGTGGTGGTCTCGATCACGCCGTTCGGACAGACGGGCCCGAAGGCTCTCTGGGCTGCCAGCGACCTCACGCTTTACGCGGCCTCTGGCCCCATGTTCATGACCGGCGACGACGACCGCCCGCCGCTCGGCGTGGCCGTCCCCCAGGCGTGGCTGCATGGCGGTGCAGAGGCGGCAGTTGGGGCGCTCCTCGGGCTCTCCAGCGCCGTCCGCGACGGCGTGGGCCAACACGTCGATGTCTCCGTCCAGGCCGCCACCATGATGGCAACCCAGGCGACCTGCCTGAGCAGCGCCTGGGGGGACACCCCCTCGACGCGCATGGCCGGCGGGGTGAACTTCGGCGGCATTCCCCTGAAGTTCGTGAACCCCGCGAAAGACGGCTACGTCTCCGTCACCTTCCTCTTCGGCAGCGCCATCGGGCCGTTCACCCAGCGCCTGATGCAGGTCATGTGGGAAGAGGGCTTCGTGGACGAAGCCACGCGCGACAAGGACTGGGTCGGTTACACCGGGCTGCTGATGTCAGGACAGGAACCGATTTCCGAACTGCTGCGCTGCCTGGCGGCCATCTCCCGGTTCACAAGCAGCCACACCAAGGCCGAACTCTTCAAGATGGGCATCGAAAAAGGGCTCCTTATTGTGCCCGTCGCAACGCTCGCGGAGGTCGCGCAGTCGGAGCAGCTTGAGTCCCGGAATTTCTTCCAGGACGTCGAACACCCGGAGCGCCGAGGCAGCGTGCGCTACCCGGGCCCGTTCGCCCGGTTCGCGGGCCGCCCAATCACCTATCGCCGGCGGCCGCCGTTGCTCGCTGAGCACAATGCCGAGATTGCCGCCGAGGTCCACGCAAGTCCAAGCCCGGCGCCCATCACCGCCCCCTCGCCTCGCGCGTTGCCGCTTGCAGGGGTGAAGGTGCTCGACCTCGCCTGGGTCATCGCGGGACCGTGGTCAACGCGCTACTTCGCCGACTACGGAGCAGCCGTTGTCAAAGTGGAGAGCCCCACCCGCGTCGATACGCTGCGCACCATCAGCCCGTTCAAGGACCATGTCCCCGGCCCGGAACGCTCCGGCGCATTCGCGACGGTGAACGCCGGCAAGCTCGGCCTCAGCGTGAACCTGGGCACCGAAGAGGGCCGGGCGCTGGTGAAGAAGCTCGCTGCCTGGGCGGACGTCGTGATCGAAAGCTTCGCACCCGGCGCCCTGGCCCGCATGGGCCTCGGCTACGAGGAGTTGAAGAAGGTGAACCCGGGCATCGTCATGCTCAGCTCCTGCCTAAACGGCCAGACGGGGCCGCATGCGTCGCTCGCGGGGTTCGGCACCATGGGCCTCCATCTCGCCGGATTCGGCGAACTCGCTGGCTGGCCGGACAGGCCGCCCGCCGGGCCAGCAGGCGCATACACGGACTACATCGCGCCGAAGTTCACCGCCGCCGCCATCCTCGCCGCCCTCGACCACCGCCGCCGGACCGGCGAGGGCCAGTACATCGACCTCTCGCAGGGTGAGGCTTCCGCCCACTTCCTCGCACCCGCCTTGCTCGACTACTTCGTCAACGGCCACGTCCAGTCCCGCAACGGCAACGCCTCGGCGGACTTCGCCCCACACGGCGTCTACCCGGTGGCGGGGACCGACCGCTGGGTCGCGATCACGGTCACCAGCGACGCGCAGTGGGGAGGACTCTGCTCCGTCCTCGGCCAACCGGGCGCTGAACTCGGCTCGGGCCTCGATTCCACGCCCGCCAGGCTGGCGAAGCGCGAAGCGCTGGACGAATGGGTAGCGGCCTGGACACGCGACCGGGACGTGGGGGAGGTCGAATTGGCCCTCCAGGCTGCCGGCGTGCCCTGCCATCGTGTCAGCGGCAGCTCCGACGTGATCGCCGATCCCCAGCTCGTCGCCCGCCAGCACTTCATCGAGGTAGCGCACCCCGAATTCGGCCCGGTTGTCGTGGAGAACTCACGCCTGAAACTGTCAGCGACCCCAGCAGTGGTTGCCCGGCCCGGCCCAACGCTCGGCCAGGACAACGACTACGTGCTCCGCGAGCTGCTGGGCATGGATGACGACGCCATCACGGCGTTGCTGGTAGCCGGCGCCCTGGACTGACGTGGGTGTCTTAGCGGCGCCCTATGATCCGGCGGACGCGCTACACTGCCTGGGGAGGCGCGTATGGCAGTCAGCGAATCGACCTTCAAGCGCGTCGCGGTCGAAGATGACGGCGAGCCGTGGGAGTGGGTGTGCGGCCAACTGAGGAGGAAGCCGGCCATGACGATGGAGCACAACAGCGTCACAGCCTGGCTCGGAGTCCTCATTCAGAACCAGCTGCCCCGGCGTCAGTTTCAGATTCGCGTCAACGCGGGGCACATCAAAGCAGCAAGTTCGTACTTGATTCCAGACGTCGCGGTGGTGCCCACGGAGCTTGCTCAGACGTTCTCGGGCCGG
>PNKC01000028.1 GCA_013822275.1 Anaerolinea sp.
TCGTACTGGAAGCCGCTGTACAACATTCTCGAAGGGCGCTTCGCGCTGTTGATTGTCAACGCCCGGCACCTCAAGCTCGTCCCTGGTCGCAAGACGGACATCAAGGATGCGGAGTGGATCGCCGACCTCCTGCGCCACGGCCTCCTGCGATCGAGCTTCATTCCGCCGCGTGGACAGCGCGAACTGCGTGAACTGACGCGCTACCGCACCAGCCTCGTGCAGGAGCGGAGCGCCGAGGTCAACCGCATCCAGAAGGTCCTCGAAGGGGCGAACATCAAGCTCGCATCCGTTGCCTCCAACGTGATGGGCGTCTCGGGGCGGGCCATGCTCGAAGCGATGGTGCGCGCTGAGAGTGACCCTGTCGTGCTTGCGGCGCTCGCCCGTGGCGTCATGCGCAAGAAACAGGATGCCCTCGTCTTGGCCCTCAGCGGCCAGGTTGGCGAGCATCAGCGCTTCATGCTCGGCGAGCAGATCAGCCATATCGATGACCTTGATGCCCGTGTCGCCCGGCTGGAAGAGGAGATCGACCGCCGCCTGGGGCCGGACAACGAGGATCGGGCACGACTCGACAGCATCCCCGGGGTGGGGAAGGGCGTAGCCGAGGCCCTGCTGGCCGAAGTGGGGTCGAATCTGGACAGTTTCGCCACGGCGGACCAGCTCTGCTCGTGGGCCGGTGTCGTACCGGGGATGAACGAGAGCGCGGGCAAGAACCGGTCCGGCCGTGCGCCGAAAGGGAACCGCCACCTGCGCACGGTCTTGCTCCAGGCAGCGCACGCCGCACGGACGACCAAGACCTTTCTTGGGCAGTTGTACCGGAGGCTGGCCGCCCGCATCGGACCTCCACGGGCAGCCCTTGCCGTCGCCCATCGCATCCTCCGAATCGTGTTCCATATGCTCAAGGAAGACGCGCCGTATCAAGAACTGGGCGTCAACTATCACGACGGACGGACCAAGGCCCAACTTGAGAGACGCCACACCAGGGCACTGGAACGCCTTGGCTTCCGCGTCTCCCTCGTTCCCGCTGAATGACCTCACTCTGGGGGTATTCTCAGACCAGAAGGTGGAGAAGCTGTTGGTCCAGGTGCAGCGGGCTCGGGCGGGGATCATGGCCGAGACGATGTAGGCGGCAGGACTTAGCAGTCAGTGACCGCGGCGCCCACGACCACGATGGATGAAAATGGCGTGGCGAGGGAGGAAGCGGTCGCACACCCTTGGCCTGAGGAGGCCGGTAGCAGTCTGACCCGCGGACGCCGGTGAGTACCACAATTTGTCGCCTTCCCCCTGGAAGAGCACGCAGGGCAGTGTTTTTGAGTTAGGCGTCCCTCCTTCGACAAAGCAAGGAGGAATCTGGATGGAAGTTCGTTACGGACGTTGCTGTGGGCTCGACATCCACAAGCGGATGGTGGTTGCTTGCCTGGTGCTGCCTGGCCAGGGACCGGAGCCAAAGCGGGAGGTACGCACCTCGGCACGGAGACTCGGGCTCTGCTCGAGATGGCGGAGTGGCTGGCACTGAACGGCTGCATGGCCGTGGCGATGGAAAGCACGGGATCGTTCTGGAAACCGCTGTACAACCTGCTGGAGGGGCAGTGCGAACTGCTCCTGGTGAACACCCGGCATTTGAAGCTGGTGCCCGGCCGCAAGCGTGATGTCAAGGACGCGGAGTGGATTGCCGACCTCTTGCGCCACGGCCTGCTTCAGGCGAGCTTCGTGCCGGCCCGGCCAGAGCGCGAGCTGCGTGAGCTGACGCGCTACCGGACCTCGCTGGTGCGGGAACGGGCAGCCGAGGTGAATCGCATCCAGAAGGTGCTCGAAGGGGCAAACATCAAGCTCGCCTCGGTGGCATCCGACGTGATAGGCGTCTGGTTCACATCCTGAAGCGCGGGTGACATCGGAAAAGAGGACGGTGGGCCGGATGCCCGACTCGTCGTCCTCTCTGGGTTAGACAACAAGCCCGATGTCGCCCTCGTCAGGGGGTTGGATACTCGCCACAGGAACCTGGCGGTCGGGCAGCCCTTGGACCACGTCGCTGATGATCGTCGTCTTCACTTCCGAAACACCCGGTAGACGGGCAACAAAGTTGTTCACGAACCTGAAGAGCTGGGCATTACTCTCGAAATGGGCAAGGCAGACCGTATCGCAGTCGCCAATAGTCTGATAGATAGAGCCGACTTCTTTTCGAGCGCTAAGTGCGGCACCGACGCTCTCGATGAACTCCGGCTGAATCACTATCCGAATGAACGCTGTGACGGATAGTCCGACTTTAGGCGGGTCTGTAACAACGACAAAGCGAATGATCTTTTCAGCCAGCATCCTGGCAATTCGAGAACGAACCGTATTGTGCGACACTCCCAACGTCGTGGCGATGCTCTTGTAGCTTGCTCGCGCATCCCGAAAGAGCGAGAGGATGATCTTCTTGTCGAGGGCATCAACCTGGCTTTCCATACTCAATACCACCAATTGCGTTGCAGCACTTATCCTCGCAAAATCAGCGCCAGCGTTCAACTCGGGTCACGCCTCCACGAAGGCGTTGCGCCCGGGTTCGAAGCTTGACTCGGCCGCCAGCGACCTCGCCTTCCCGAGCCGCCTTGGGGCGGCGGTGCGTGCTGCCGCGCAGGCGAGTCACCGCGGGAGATGTGCTTGGTTCGGACACAAACGGGGGTTCGCGAGGCCTCGTTGAGACGAGGTCGTCAGGAATTCAGCGGGAGTTCAGCTTCGCCTTGCCATGATTCGATCGACTCCCGAGCGGGGCGTCGAACCATCGCGCAGGAGAAGAACCAGGCGAACCACCACGAAACTCGTCACTGGCGCACTGTTTGGAATCGCCTTGTTGGGAGCGGCCTGGTTGAAGACGAGTCTAGGCTTGCGGCGGCGATAAAGCGTGGGCTTGGCCAGGAAGGCTATGCCTGCGAATCGCCAGGGTTAATGTGCAGATGCGGGGCGAGATCGCCAAGGTGATGCCCGAATCGCCAGAGTGATGCCCACCCCCAGAACGCTCGTCACGAGGACGATGAAGCCGACCCATCGAGGAGGTCGGCGTGCCGTTTCTGGAGGTAGCCATGGTTCAGGTGAGAGAGGTCATCCGGCGCTGGCAGGCCGGGGAGAACAAGACAGCGATCGGCCGCGCGAGCGGGATATCGCGGCGCACAGCAGGGCGGTACATCGAGGCGGCGCAGTCGCTTGGTGTCGCCCAGGATGGAGAGCCACCGGGCGAAGGGGTTCTCGCGCAGCTGCTGCAGCGCAACCATGCGGGACCGCTGCCCGGCAGAACCGGACCAGTAACCGTGGTTCTGACGGGCCATGAAGCACGGCTGGCACAGTGGCTGAACGAGGAGCGGTTGAAGCTCAGTCGCATCCACGAACTCTTGGCCCAGGATGGTGTCGCGGTCTCGTACACCACCCTGCGGCGCTACGTCCGCCGGGCAGGGCTCTGGAAGCAGCCGCAGACGACGGTGCGGATGTCCGACTGGGCCGCGGGCGAGGTGGCGGAGATGGACTTCGGCAGGCTGGGGAGCATCGTTGATGCTGCCACCGGGAAGAGACAGACGATCTGGGCACTGGTCATCGTCCTCCCCTACAGCCGCCACCAGTTCGTCTGGCCACTGCTCCAGCAAACCCTCGAGGAGAGCATCGGAGGCTTGGAGCGGGGATGGCGCTTCTTCGGGGGCGTGCCCAGGCGGCTCATCCTCGATAACTTCGCCGCCGCCATCGCTGGCCCAGACGCATTGCAACCGCGACCGACGCGTGGCTTCCTGGAGTACAGCCAGGAACGTGGCTTCTTGATCGACGCCGCCCGGGTGCGCAGGCCGAAGGATAAGCCCCACGTCGAGCGCAGCATCCAGTACGTGCGGGAGCGCTTCTTCAAGGGTGCCAGCTTCCGTGATCTGGAGGACTGCCGTCAGCAGGCGGAACGCTGGTGCAGCGAGGTCGCCGGCCTGCGCGTGCATGGCACGACCCGCCAGCTTCCGCGCACTGTCTTCGAGGCGGAGGAGCGACTGACACTCCAGCCCTACGACGGTGTCATCTACGACGTCCCCCAGTGGAAGGAGGTAGCGGTGCATCCCGACCACCACATCAGCTTCGGACAGGCGCTCTACTCGGTACCTTCAACGACCTGTCCGCCGGGGACGAAGCTGGAGGTACGGGGCGACCATGGCCTGGTGAAGCTCTATAAGAAGGGCGAACTGGCGAAGGTGCACCCCCGCCGGCCGCGTGGTGGCCGCGCCACCGACCCCGACGACTACCCGGCGGAGAAGACGGCCTACGCCCTGCGTGCCCCAGACCGCATCGTCCACCGCGCGTGTGAACTCGGCCCGAACGTCGAGGTCTTCGCCACGAAGCTCTTCGAGGGACCGCTCCCCTGGGCGAAGATGCGCCAGGGCCAGAAGCTGCTATCGCTCGGCGAGAAGTACAGCGCTGCCCGGCTCGATGCCGCCTGCGCCCGTGCGCTGTCCTTCGAACTGGTGGATGTCCGCCGTCTCCACAACATCCTGCTGCGTGCCCTCGATACCGAAGAGCGCCCCGTTGAAGAGGCGACAGTCCCCCTGGGGAGCCGCTTTGCCCGGCCACCGGGCGCCTTCGACCACCGTCAGCAGCGGCTGGTGGAGGCGACCGCATGAGCCTCGAGCCCGACCTCGTCGCCCTCCTCAAGCGCCTCAAACTGGGACAGGTCATCCCCACCCTGCCCGACCGGCTCGCCCTCGCCCGTGCCCAGAAGCTCGACTACGCCGCGCTCCTTACACTCATCCTCGCCGACGAGGTCCAGCGCCGCGACAGTCTCGCTCTCGAACGCCGTCTCCTCGCCGCAGGCTTCGAGGAACGCGTTACCCTCGACGACTTCGATTGGACCACCGCTATCCAAATCGACCGCCGCCACCTCAACGAACTCTTTTCCTTGCACTTCCTCGCCAGGAAGGAGCACGTCCTCCTCATCGGTCCCGTCGGCGTCGGCAAGACCCTCTTGGCCCAGGCTCTTGGGGCAACCGCCACCCGGGCAGCCCATTCTGTCCTCTTCCGGCGAGCCGACCTCTTGCTCCGGGAACTGGGGCAGGCCCGTGCGGACCACAGCTTCGAGGCCGCCTTCCGCCGCTACCTCGCTCCCGACCTGCTCATCCTCGACGACTTCGGTCTTCAGCGGCTCAACCAGCAGCAGTCGGAAGACCTCTACGCCCTCGTCATCGAACGCCACCGCCGGGCCAGCTTCATCGTCACCAGCAACCGCGACGTTTCCGAATGGGTCGGGCTCTTTGCCGACCCCATCCTCGCTAACTCCGCCCTCGACCGCCTTGCCAACGGTGCCCACCAACTCGTCATCGATGGCCCCAGCTACCGAGCTAAGCTCGCCCCCGCCCACCCGCGGAGGCGCCCATGACGTAGCCCCCTGCACGTCCGTCGGGGTGGGCATCACTGTGGCGATCAATATGGGCATCACTCTGGCGATTGGCATCGAGGGTCCCGTTGTTCTGGGCGGTCACGTCCCAGCCGTTGCTCAGCGGGGGTTCTCATGTGCGCCGCACCGGAGCATCGCGGTTCGCGTTGCACGCCTGAGTAGTGCAGGCTTCTGCGGCCGACGAGCACTCTTGGGTCAGCTGCAAGCTGTGATGCCGACCCAGCGGCACCTCCCGACTATGGTCAGAACGCGAATACGTTCGGTCCCACCGCCGCGCCTCCGACCGACAGCTTTCCACGCTAACCGTCGTGGGGCGGACGCCTGGATCGAACGTCGGATGCGGCCTCAGGCAGATTCCCGTTTGGCCACCTTGAAGATGTTGGTGTGCCGGATGCGCGCCAGCTCCGTGCCCGCGCCGTTGATCAGCGTGCCATCGAAGATGGCGTAGTGGTGTCCCTTCTGCTCGTAGGCGCTGACGAAGTGCCCGGTGAGCAGAAGGAACTGGCCGGACTCCACTCTCGCGAGGTGCTGGATGTGTGTGCTGACGTGAATCGATGGGCGCCCGTAGTCCAACGAGTAGGCGAGCAGGGTCATCATCTGACGGGCGATAGTGGAGGGGTGGATCAGCGGCCGGTCGCCGATGAACAGCGGGTTGGTCTCGCGCAGCTGTTTCGTCGCGGTCTGGCGGGCTTCGTCAGCTGAGATGTTCAGCGGCAGTGTCAGCAGGTCCTTGCCGATGGGGGCGTTCTCGAGCGTGAGCCACTCCCGTTCCGCGGGTTCCGGGTCTCCGGCCAGCCGCGATGACCGTTCCAGCAGACCAAGCCAGGGCGCTTCGCCGAGACCGAATTGTCCGCGGACGCAGGTCTCGCCGCCTGCCTTGTCCGCAGAGAGTGACCATGTCTCGCCCTCCAAGTTGGCACGGACAGACATTTCATCTCCAGGGTAGGTCGGGCGACGGAAGTGGACTTCTGCCCAGCCGCTGTCCAACCACGCCTCCCCGGCTGCTTCCAGGATGGTCGGAACGCACCATCCGTAGACCGTCACACCGCCCACAAGCGCGGCCTGGTAGCCGTACTGGCGGGCGCCATCGGCTGCGTGAATCGCGTTGCGAAGCGTTGGGTCGTTGGGGTTCTCCATCCATGCAGTGAAGTGCTTCTCCACCGTGCTGACACCGGTACTAGGCATGCGTTCGTGCTCCTTCGTTGGCGCCGAGCCATTCGGCGAGGACTTCGGCGGTGTGGATACCGGGGCTTGCCGGGGCCGGACGTGTCGCCGCAGCGGGCCCGTCGACGATGCGGTACGGGCGCCCGGGCATGCGGACGAGGCTGCCATCCGGCGCCTCCGTGGTGCGCAGCAGTTCCCGAGCCTCGATCTGCGGGCAGTGGAGAAGGTCTTCGATGGTCTGAACCAGGGCGAACGTCATGTGCATGGCTTCCGCATCTTCGAACCACTCCTGGGCTGTACGGCGCTTGAAGGGCGGCACGAACAGGGCAACAAAATCGTCGAAGTGCTCCATCCGTCCTTCCGCCGTCTGGAAGCGCCCTTCCGCAAGCCGAGGTTCATCAAGAAGGATCGCAATCCCTTCCATCCTCATGCTCGAAACCGCGCCAGGGGCGCAGTACACGAAGCGATCACTCGCAGGGACCATCCGCAGTCCGCCCTTCACGCGCGCCTCACGCCTCGCAACCGCTCCCCGGTAGACATAGTCGCTCAGCTGGGCTGCTGTGTGGACGGCGAGCGCTTCCACCATGGACGTGTCGACGCGATGCAGAGTGCCATCGCCCCGTGAAGAGCGGACGGCGAGCAATGTGGCTGAGGCGGCGGCTACACCGCCGGTCATCGCACCCTGGTATGGCGGAAGCTGCATTGGCGGCTGATCGAACTCACCGGTGAGAAACATGAGGCCGCTGGCGGCCTGGACAATGAGGTCCGTGGAAGCCCACGCGGCTTTCGGACCGGTCAGGCCAAAGGCGCTGACGGAGGCTACCGCCCGGCGGGGGGCCAGCACCTCGTACGCATCGTCAGGCAGGCCCATTGCTGCCCGCCCCGAAGGCGAGAAATCGCCGACCACCACGTCGGCGGCAGCGGCCAGCCGGACCAGGGTCGATCCATCAACGGTGACGCCACGCTTGCCTGCGTTCGCGAAGAGAAAGGCGCCGCCTCTGCCGCCGCCCCACCGGGCTTCGGCCTGGCGCAGCGGGTCACCTTCGGGAGGCTCGGCCTTGACGACGTCCCAGCCCACTTCGGCAAGCAACCGGCTGGTGTAGGCGGCCCCCACACCGGTGGCCACGTCCAGAGCACGGGGGCGGTCTGTCACGGCAGCCTCCCCGCTGACTTCGCAGCAGCGCGCCAGCCATGATGCTCCTGGTCCACGCGAGTGAGTTCACCGCGCTCAATACGCACCTGTTCCGGGCCGCGGGCAACGGGTGACGTTGCGGGCGACGTGGATCCCGTTACGCGGCGCGCGAACAGGTCTTCGATCTCCTCTGATGAGTATCCGCCGACCTCCGCCAGGATGGCGGCGCTATCGGCGCCAACGGGGCGTGACTCCTCAAGCGGGACCGCCGGGCCAGATCCCCACGCCGGGCCGACATGCGGGTAGGTCTGCCCTTCAAGCCCGGCAAGATGGCGCTCGACAAGCCCGAAGTAGCCGCGCGACCAGAGATGATCGTCCATCGACAGGTCTGCGGCGTCCGCGACCGGGGTTGCCGCGATACCTCGCGACTGGAGGACGAGCGCGACATCATTCGCGTCCCTGGTCCGGACGGCCTCGGCGAACGCAGACGCGGGACACTCGTCGAGGCCCATCGCTTCCGCGAGGATGCCCATTTGATCCTGAAGGATCGCCACCGCGACGTGCCGGTCTAGCCCACGGCAGGTGAAGACCCCATGGACCGCAAAGTTGACATCGTCATTCCCAAACCGCGCTGGCGTCGCCCCCAACTGGCATTCTGCGATGACAGGGCCGAGCTGTGCCACGGAGGTTTCGTAGAGCGAAATATCGATGTGTTGACCCCGCCCGGTGCGATCCCGCTCTTCGAGCGCGGCGATGACCGCGAACGCGGCGTTCAAGCCGGCGGTGGTATCGGCGTAAACAATGGTCCCAGGCCGCCCGGGCCAGCCATCCGCGTCGCCGATGAGCAGGTTATGGCCGGAAACTGCCTCCGCGCCCGGGCCGAACAGCGGCCGCTCGCCCCACGGGCCGGTCGTGCCGAATCCCGTCAACGAGACGTAGATGACATCTGGATTGACCGCCCGGACAGCCTCGTAGTCGATGCCGAACTGGCGCACGACGCGCGGCGTGTAGTTGTGCGCGACAACGTCGCAGTTCGCCGCGAGCGCGAGGAACACATCGGAGGCTCCCGGGACGGAAAGGTCCAGCGCGACCTGGCGCTTGTTCCGGGTCAGGTCGATCTCCGCGAGGCCCGGGGTTGGGCGCGCATGTGACTGGACGCGGATGATTTCGGCCCCCATGTCTGCAAGGTGGCGGGTGCCGACGGGCAGGGCCACGGCCTGCTCCATTGAAAGCACCCGGATGCCTGCCAGCGGTGCATCGGTCAAGAGACGGTCTCCCTACATCTGGTTGGATAGCGATAAATACGGATGGCTAGGCCTTCCTGGTGTGAGGGTCGAGCTGGTCCCGCAGGGCGTCTCCCAGCAGGTTGAACGAGAGGACGAGTATGAAGATCGCCATCCCAGGGGCGATGGAAAGCCAGGGCGCGCGCTCCAACAGGGGCGAACCCTGGTTGAGGTCGCTGCCCCACGTCGGAGTTGGGGGTTGCACTCCCACGCCGAGATAGCCGAGTCCCGCTTCCGCCAGCACCGCGAACCCCAGGGCGAGCGTGGCCTGGACGATGAGCGGCGACATCGCATTGGGCATGATGTGGCGCACCATGATGCGCCAGTCCGAGGCCCCCGTGGCAGTTGCGGCGAGCACGTAGTCCCGCTGCCGCAACGACAGAACCTGGCTGCGCGTGAGCCGGGCAAAGAGCGGCACGGAGGTCACGCCAATAGCAAGCATCACGTTCATCAGGCTGGACCCCAGCACCGCCACGATTGCGAGAGCGAAGATGATGCCGGGGAATGCAATGAAGGCGTCGAGGATGCGCATGATCAGTTCATCGATCGCCCCGCGGAAGTAACCGGCGATGAGGCCCAACGGCGTGCCGACGGCGAGCGCGACTCCAACCGCGACCACACCGACCATGAACGAAATCCGGGTGCCGTAGATGATGCGGCTGAGCAAGTCGCGGCCGATCCGGTCGGTGCCGAACGGATGCTCGAGGGTGGGCTCGTGGAGCAGTTGGTTGTAGTCCTGAGCCTGCGGGTCGTAGGGCGCGAACACGGGCGCAGCGATTGCCAGCATCGCCAGGATGAGAATGACGGCGAGCGCCCCCACTCCGACGGGAGCGCGCCGGGCGACACGCCGGGCACGGGTGGCGAGGCTCGGAGTTGCGGTCAGGCTGAAGGCCGCGAGCGTTTGGGCGTCAACGGCCATGGCGGATCCTCGGGTCGAGCACGCCGTAGAGGAGGTCCGTCACCAGGTTCGCGGTCAGGACGGCGATGGCTGAAACCAGTACCACCCCCTGGATCACGGGGATGTCCTGGGAGAGTACGGAAGTGAGCGCCAGCCGGCCCATGCCAGGGATGGCGAAGACCTGTTCGATCACCACGGTGCCGCCAACCAGCGCACCCGCCTGCAGGCCCAGCACGGTCAGCACGGGGAGCATGGCGTTTCTCATCCCGTGCATGATGATCACGCGGCGTTCCTTCAACCCCTTGGCACGGGCCGTGCGCACGTAGTCCTGGCTCAGCACCTCCACCATGCTGGACCGCATCTGGCGCGTTAGGGAGCCAGTCTGGTGAAGGCCCAGCGTCACGGCGGGCAGCACCAGGTACTTCGCAGCCTGGGCCGGGTCATCAAACACGGAGACGAAGCCCGATGGAGGCAGGACCTGCCACCAGACGCCGAACATGAGGATGAACATCAACCCCATCCAGAATGCCGGCATCGCCACCCCGCCGAGCGCGAGGACCGTGGCCAGGTGGTCGATCCAGGTGTTCCGGTTGACCCCGGCCAGGATCCCGAGCGGGATGGAGATGGAGACGCCGATGAACCATGCGACGAGCGCCAGCTGCAGCGTTGTCGGCAGCCGGTCGAGAATCGCCTCAGTCACCGGCCGGTTGGTGGTAATCGACTTGCCGAGGTCCCCACTGACCGCCGCGCGAAGCCAGTTCAGGTACTGGACCGGCAGCGGGTCGTTCAATCCGAGTTCCTCGCGGAGCTGGTCAATCGCCTCGGGGGTGAGGCTCGCTTCTGATCCTCCGGAGATCGCCTCGACCGGGTCTCCGCTCATCACATTCGTGAGGGCAAAGACCAGGATCGAAACGAAGATGAGGACCGGAATGGCATTCAGCGCCCGCCGGACGATGTAGCCACTCACGAATCAAGCCAGAGCTCGTGGAGACGGAGCTTTCCGTCGCCGTAAGGTGTGAATCCGCGGACGCGTTTGCTCATGCCGACCAGGTTGAGGTTGTGCGTGAAAAAGATGCCGTGGGCGTTCTCCACCAGCTGCTTCTGGATGTCGTCGTAGAACACTTTGCGCTGCGCCTGGTCGTAGATCTGGCGCGCCTTGAGGATCTTGGCATCGAGCGACACCTGGCTCTCCTCGAGGGTGTACGACTTGTTGAACGAGGCCCGGTTGAACGCGCCCTTGCTGTGGAAGTTGTCGAAGATCGTGAGGTCCGGGTCCGCGCGTCCCGAGAACCCGACGAGGAACATCGGGAACTTCTGGTCGCGATACTCAACGGTCGCCTGTTCGGCCGTCCGTGAAACGAGGTTGACGTTGATGCCCACCCTCGCCCACTGCGACTTCAGCATGGCCGACAGTGGCACGTCCGTTTCACCCGAAGTGATAAGCAGGTCGAAGGTTAGCCCATTCGCGTGGCCGGCAGCGGAGAGAAGCTGCTTGGCCTTGGTCAGGTCTTCTTCGATCGGCTTGAGGGATTGGTTGTAGGCCCAGCTTGCGGCCGTGATTGGGCCGTTTGCCAGCTCTCCCACGCCGAAATAGATCCCGTCCAGGATGGCCTTGCGATTGAGGGAATACGTCAAAGCCTGCCGGACCCGGATGTCGTTCAGTGGTGGTTGAGAGATGTTGAGGTTGACCTGCGTATAGCCTGTGCTCGGGTATTGGACGAACTGCACAGCGGAATCCGACTTGGCTGCGGATGCGTCCTTTGGGTCAACGAAGATCAGGTCCGCGTTGCCGCTCCGCAGATTGGCGAACCGTACCGACGAGTTGGGCACGATCTGGATGTCGATGTTATCGAGGTGCGGGTAGTCTTTGATGCGATAGTTGGCGAACTTGGAAAGCTTCGTCTGTGCGTCCACCGCCCATGCATCGAGCTTGAACGGCCCGGAGCCGACTGGGCGGTTGGTGAAGTCCGCGCCACCCTTCTTCGTGGGGACGGGGGACATGACCATGCCCGCCCGGTCGCCGAGGATCGTGTAGATCGACGCAGTGATTGTCTTCAGCTTGATCACCGCATGCGTTGAGTCGGGGATTTCGACCTTGTCGACGCTGCTCAGCGAGCCGGCCGCAAACGACTTGGTGGCAGGGTCGAGGTGGCGCTCGATGGTGTACTTGATGTCATCGATGCTGAACGGAGTTCCATCGTGGTAGGTGAACTGGTTCTGGGGGACGGTGAGAGAGATGGTCAGGTCGTCTATCGCCTCCCATTTCTCGGCGATGCCCTTCGCAACCTGGAACTTGGCGTCGTTGTTCACCATGTTGTCAAAGATGCTGTAGAGCCAGTTGTGGTCGCCGCCGCCACGAGACGTGCTCGGGTCCAGGCCAGTTGGGTCGGCGGCCATAGCGACCTTGAGGGTTCCGCCCTTCTTCGCGACGACGCTCGGAACCGGAGTCGGCCTCGTGTCGACGATATCCGTCCCGCCCCCGCCGCTGTCATCGTCGTCGCCGCCGCAGCCTCCGAAGAGGACGCCGGTGCCGAGGAGCGCCGCTCCTCCGCCGATACTCTGCAAAGCCTTCCGGCGCGTGAGATACGTCGGCTTCATCTGGTCCCTCCGTGCTTCGCGAGGCAGCGCCGGCTCAGGCCAGCCTGCTCGTTGCACCCCATTTCTACCAGCAGGGTCGACCGGTGCGCCAGAAGAGATTCCGGTAGACGGCCTACGAAATTCTCGTATCGACAGAGTGGGATGCTTCGCCCGAGCCGAAGTAGAAGTCATGGAGGAACTGGAGGAAGTCAGCAGTCATAGGGGTCGGGCGAATCGGATGGGCAGCGATCACCTTGCGCTTCAGCTGGAAGTTGGGGAGGTTGAGCACCTTCAGCTGGCTGGCAAGCGGACTCATCTTCGCCAGGTATCCGGAGACCATGCCCACACATTCACCCTGCATGACGTACGAAAGCAGGCCATCGAACGAAGAGTGCTCGAAGGCCACGTGCATGGAGACGCCTACAGTTCGCGACCACTGCTCGATGTAGCGACGATAGGCACTCGTGGCCGCTTGCGCGGCGACAGGGTACTTCTCCACTAGGGCGACGTCCGGAGGGCAGTAGTAGTCAGCCCGAATGATCATCGCCAGCTGGTCCTCGTACACGGTGGTAACCGCGAATCCGGAGGCTACCTCGTCGCTGTGGAGATCGTTCAGGATTACCAGATCTGCCTGTCCAGAAACAAGCGAAGCGATGCCACCGCCAACGTCCGACGTGGCGACGGAGACGATGACGTCATTCTGCAAGTCGCGGTACGCACGAATGACAGGCGGAAGCAGATGAATGCTGGGGCCATGGAGGCTCGCAATTCGAAGCCTCGCCGGACTCCTGCGGCTCACACCTGAGATGTCTGCGCCTAGGTTAGCTCGTTCCTCAAGAGTACGTTCGGCGAACAGCAGCAACCGGCTGCCGGCGGCCGTGAGGTGGAGCTTGCGGCCGCTGAAAGTAACGAGGGGGGTACCCAGTTCCTCCTCCAAGGAGCGGATCTGGCCGTGGATGGTCGTCGAACTCATGAACATCTCATCGCCGGCACCCGAGTACGAGCCTGTACGGACAAGAGTAACAAATGAGGACAACGCTTCGATTCGCACAGCTTGCCCCTCCACAGCTCCGTTGCAGCCAGACAGGAGTCCGCTGCTGCGGGCCGCGTACGCCCGCAGGCTGGATGTAGTGTGGATACTACGAGATTTCGGAACGGCGCGCCCCAAAATCGCAGATTGACTCTTTGGCGCTGAGGCCGTGATTATCAGTCGCCGATCAAGGATCCCGGGGAGCGGGACTGAAGTCCGATCGGAGGGGATGCAACAGATGAGCCAACCAACCGCTGTCGACTCCCGGCTGCCTTCGCTCAGGATCCTTCCGGTGAACAGCGCAGCGCAGTCGAAGGGAAGCATCCACGACGACGACAAGGCTCGGGAGATGGGCTACAAAGGCGGACTGGTGCCCGGCGTCACCGTACTCGGGTACATGAGTCGGCTCATGCAAGAGACGTTCTCCGACCGCTGGCAGACCGGCTCGACCTTCAACGGCCGCCTACGCCGGCCTGTCTACGAAGGTGCGGAAGTGACCGTCGAAGGTGTGGTGGTTGAGGCACCTTCAGCGGCCAACGAAAACACCGTGACCGTGGACCTCAAGGTTGTCGATCCGGATGGCATCGTCGCGGCGTTCGCCCAGGCCACCTGCCGCGTCTAGCAACACGCTCAGGCGGGCAGCCTGCACCGCCCGTCTCGCTTCCTAAAAACCCGATCCACTCCAAGGAGGAGGCCTGTTGGAACTTCCCGAGATGAACACCGAGAACGCGGCGCCAGGAACACCACTGAACGCGTACACTGTCGCCTATGACCGCGAGGCGATCGACCTGTACTTGGCCCGCAGCGGCGAATCGATCGAGCCTTACATCCACCATGGCAAGCTCACTGTTCCGCCAGGATTGTTTCTCGGCGCGTACGGCCGGCTGATTCACGGGACCTTCCATTACGAGGCCGGCGTCCACACCGCCTCGCAGATGATCGTCTCGAAGTGCGTTCCTGAAGGCACGTTAGCGACCGTTTCCGGCGAGGTCGTCCGGACGTTCGAACGCAACGGCGATAAGTACGTCACGTTCATGGTGGTGGTTTCCGACGAATCGGGTGACGCTTGCGCAACGGTCGAACACACCTCGATCTATGGTCTTCGCTCCCGCGCCTGAGTGCCGCGAGCCCCGGCCGATGGCCAACTGTGTATTCAGTTGGATGCGGCGCTACCCGTTCTGCTGGCGTGGCGCCCAAGCCCACCCCCTCCGCCACCAAACGAACTGGTTGTGGGGGCCGCGGATGAGCGGCGGCTTCGTCCAGTCGTCCGGGAAGCGATAACGCTGGCGGACGCCCGGGATCCAGCGTTCGACTGCGTCTCGGTAGGCGGTCCAGAAGACCGCGCGGGTCACCGGGGAACTCCAGAGAGCCATCCGCACCAACGCCGGTCTGTTTTGTTGTCACAACGCGGGGGCGGCGCATGCCAGATGTCGGCCTGACGGGCGAGGTGTCTGTCTACAACGAGGCCGAGCGCCGGGTGTTGGTTGAAGGAGGCGGTGCCTATCAAAGGGAAGGGCAGGCGTCGCCAGTCCGTGACGAGTCTGCCCCGACCTCCATCTCAGCCACATCTACGGCCCGACGACAGAATAAGTCGTGGTCGACCCCTTCACGACCGTGTTGTTCTTGATCAGATAGACCTTGCACTTGGCGCCCTCCGGCACCGGCTGGACGTTGACCGACACGATCATCGTGGGCGGGTCGCCCGGCTCGGGCTCGAACCAGGGACCCGCGAGGTCGAACCGCTCGAAGGAGTCCGACGGGCCCGAGGTCTTGCCGGAGAACCAGCACTTGTTGATGACGGAGTACTCGTACGGTACGACCGGCGCGGTGGTGCTGATCGTGACCTCCACGTCGGTCGGCGTGTCTTCGTGAGCTTGGCCATCTGCCGGGCCGCCAGTCGGGCCGATGATCGTCGTCGTGCCCGTGGCGGTGCCCGCGGCCACGAGCGTTGCCATGCCCAGTGCGAAGGCGGCGGCGATACCAAGAATGCTAATCCGGTTCATGGTGGTGGCCCTCCTCATAGGCGCCAGGCGCAATCACTGGCAGACGTTGGTGTTCGAAGCTTCGCCGTAGCCAAGCTTCCATTTCAAAGGCGTGGTGCCCGGCTCGATCGTGTCGGCCTCCCAGATGACATCGGCGATGCACTTGTGGCCCTTGTCATTCGGGTAGACGCCCATGCCCTTTGTCGTTTGGCTCTTGTTCGTGAGGACCCCGGCGATTGGCGGGTCGAGATAGTTGGGGATCGCCGTGCCATCGTTGCCTTCCACGAACCAGGTGGGCGAGCAGCCGAAGTTCACTTCGGGCGAGTCGTGCTGGTGGACGCCTACCGGTGGCGGGTGGGTGACGGTGGTCTTGATCGTGACCTTCATGGTCATGCAGTGCCCCTTGAACTTCGGGTAGACGTCGGCGTAGACCCATCGGCTCCCGTTCGGGCCGGCCTGGAATGGCGCGAGCGACTCCTTCAGCGTGGTGTTCATCTTCTGGAACACCTGGTCCAGGACGAGCAGCGCGGGCGGCAGTTGCGCCCAGCGCACGGTGCACGTTGGCGCGGTATCGATGAGCGGGACGCAGAGGAGCGCGATCTCATCGACGACATCCAGCGACTGCGGGTAGGGATTAGGGTAGTTAGGGACCGCGATTACGAGCGCGGGCCGTTGCGATGCCATGATCCGCGTGTACGAAAGGATGGTCGTGTAGTTGTTGCGGAGGTCAGTCCAGAGGGACGAGTTCCCAAGGATTTGTGAGCCGCAGGCGCTGGCGCCGGCGAAGTCGTGGTCCTTGACCTTGTCGAAGCAGCCGGTGATCAGCTTGACGATGGTGGCGTTCTGCTCGGCGAGCTGGAGGGTCAAGAAGTCCGGCCGCATGTTATAGGCGGAGGAGAGTCCGCCGCCGCTGATGTAGCTGGACGAGGTCTGGCCGTTCTTCCCCTGGTTGTAGAGGCACCAGCCGGGGGCCTTAATGCGGTCGGCCAGGAGCTTCTCCGGGTAGCGATTGGCATTGTCGTTCATGGCGTCGCCGTTGGTGACGTTGTCCCCGCTGGCGACGTAGATGCGGCAGCCGGTCGCTGCCTGGGCGCCCGGCGTACTCGCTCCGGGGCGCAAGCCAGCGACCAGGCCAACGGCGAGCGCCATCAGTCCTATCGCCGCCAGGCCCCCGGTCCGCCGCCAGCGTGGTCGTCCTTGGCGTGCTTTGTTCACGTGGATGTCCTCCCCTGTCTTGACCGGTCGACTATCGATGTGTCCTGCCGGGGGCGGGCTCTCGCCCGCCCCCGGTGGTGTGGCGGCTATGGCCCCGGAGGTGGGGTGTCGACGGTGACGGTGTACGAGCCAGTGTTGCTCGCGCCGGGCTCGAGGAACTCGAGGATGAGATTCCCCGGGTCGGCGACGACATCGAAGAACAACACCGAGGGATCGGACGCCGTGTCCGTCGTGACCGTGATGGACGCGATCGACCCTTCGCCCGAGCCCAGGCCTGCGGCCTTGGTGCAGGTGATTTCGGGACTGTTGTTGCCGACGTCACCGGCGTGGTCCGTGACGACGCACACGAAGCCCGGCATGTTCGCGGTGATCGAGCCGGCGCTGTACTCGTTGAAATTGCGGTCGATGTTGATCTGGACGACGACGTTGTTCGGGACCGGGTCTGTCGAGGTCGGCAGGTCGCCGATGTTAGTGACGTCGAAGTTGAAGGTGACGACGGCGTGGTTCGCCACCGGATCGGGTGTAGCGAAGATCGGGCCGACCAGCAGGTCGATGCAGTTCTGACAGATCGCCGCGCTGATGGTCGTCACCTCGATGTCGACATTGTTCAACTCGTCGGCCTCGGCGAACGCACCGCTCGAGTCGACGGTGACCACGCTGAAGAGCGAGTCGTCCACGCCCGCCGTCGTGTCGAACCTGATTGTCAGCACCGTGCTCTGGCCGGCGAGCAGGTTACCGCCGCAGGTCACCGTCACTGTGGCATCGAACACACAGGTGAAGCCCTGCGAGCCCACCGCCGTGAGGAACGTCACCCCCGACAGGTCGGCGAAGACCTGTGTGATGTCCAGGGCGTTAGCGTCGCTTGTGCCGGCGTTCGTGACCACGATGGTGTAGGTGACCACCGATCCGGCCGGGACCGGGTCGGGGGCGTCTTCGACGTTGGCGAGGACGAGTTCGACGTCGGCCCCGCCAACACTGACCGTGACAGAGTCTTCCGCAGTCCCGTCAGCCTCCGCCGGATCGGGCACGCTCGCCGTGTTCGTGAAGGCCGTCGTCGCCCCGGTGACCGTCACCTGGAGGGTGATCACCGTGCTGCCACCGGCGGCCAGCCCACTAGCGCTCGTGCAGGAGATGACGCCTGCCGCTTCGCTGCAGCTGAAGCCGTTGGTCGCGACCGCGCTCACGAAGGTGAGCGGCAGGGTTGAGATGTCGTCGGTGATCGTCAGCGGTGCGGCTGATGGGCCGGTGCCGACGTTCGAGACCGAGATGGTGTACGTGAAGGTCTGGCCATTCGTCACCACGGACGTGCTGGCGCTCTTGTTGATGTTGAGGTTCGGCGCGGCTGGCGGCGGCGCCGGCGGCGTAACGCCGACGTTGGTCGTCTTGACATCGCAGTTGTCGAGTTCGCTCGTCTCGTCGATGAGGTGGTCGGGGTCGATGCAGGCCTGGTTGTACATCGTCCCGCTCTCCTGGGTGATGAAGACCTCGATCGTGATCGTCACCTCCTGGTCGGGTTCGAGGTCCCCAACGCAGGTGACGAGGTTGACCGGGTTTTCCGCTACCGAGCAAAGGAAGTTGGCCGCGCTTGTCGTGATACCCAGCGGGATAAGGCCCACGGGCAACGTATCGACCACGACGGCATCGACGGCGATAGCCCCGTCTCCCCACATCTTGTGGTTCTTCACGGTGATGACGTAGCTGTCGATCTGGTTCTGTTGGGCGTTGTCCGGGCCTTCCTTGTCGGCCGTGAGGTTGATCTTGGACTGCACGGTCGTCTTCACGATATCGACGTTGTTGCTCTCATTGCCTTCGGGGATCGCGTTGTCGGGATCGACAAAAGCGGTATTGGTGAGGAGCTGCTTGATGTCGCCCAGGTTCGTGGCGATCTGGTCGAGGTTCGTTGGGGCCGTCACGAAGACCTCGATCGTGCGAGATCCGTTGGCTGAGATAGTGCCGCCCGTGCACTCCAACGTGTGCGTCTCACCGGGAACGAGGCCACAACTGAAGTTGCCCGGCCCGCCCGCGGTGTCCGCCGCTGAGAAGTAGGTGGTGTTGGCGGGCAGCATGTCGCGCACCGTCACGTTGAAGGCGTCGCCCTCGGCGAATGGGTTCGAGACCACGAGGACGTACTTGATCGGGCCGCCGGGGGTGACCCGGACTGTGCCATCAATCCCGGCCGAATCCTGGCCGGTAAGCACTTCCTGCGTCTTGTCGATCGCAAGATCGATGTACGGGAACGGGCCGCCGTTCGTGACGACTGTCACGAGCGAGGACTGGTTGTTGAACTCGTTCCCCTCGGGGATCGCGTTATACGGGTCGACCGTCGCCTGGTTCGGGTAGGTCCCTGGCTCGTCGGGCATGAAGGCGCGGATCACGATCTGGCGCGACGTTGGCACACCAGCGAGGGCAACGGCGGGGTTCGTGCCGCTGAGGTCGCCGCCAGTGCAGGTGAGTACGTTGGAGGCGTTAGGTGCGCCGCAGGTGAAGGCGGCCGGGTCAGACGGCGGTGCCGTGTCCTTCGCGTCGAGCAGGCGCGCGCCCGTGGGCAGCGCGTCCTCAACCACGATGTCGGAGACAGGATCGCTGCCCCAGTTCGTGACGGTGAGCGTGTAGGTCTCCAGGCCGTTGCGGGCAATGGTTGGCCGGTTCTGCGACTTCTCGATAGTCAGCTCGTACACCGCGTTCGAAGCGGTGCAACCAGCCAGGTTCAGGCACGGCGCTACGGTTGTGTTGACCTGCGTGTTGTTGTCGAACTCGTTGCCTTCGGGAACCAGGTTGTTCGGGTCAACGTCGGCCTGGTTGGTGATAGTGCCCGGCGTGTTCGGTGCAAACGCCGTCACGGTGATGTGCCGGACAACTCCGCTGACACCCGGAATGGTGTTGATACTGCCGTTGAAGTCGCCGCCCGTGCAGGTGATCACCCCACCGGTAGCAGAGCCGTCATGCACGCACGAGAACGCGTCGGCGGTATTCCCGGCCGCGTCCTTCACCTCGATGAAACGCGTTCCCGAGGGCAGCGTGTCGCGGACGACCACGTTACTGATCGGGTCGGTCCCAAGGTTGGAAACCTCGAGGTCGTAAACCACGATGCCGTTGGTCGCTACGGGGCCGTTGGCGCCGGGGCTAGTCTGCGTCTTGGCGACTTTCAACTGGTGGTAGGCGCCCCTATCGGCGTTGCCCACCGTAACCGTCGTTTCATCCGTGGCGAGGTTGTTGAGTTCGTTCGCTTCCGCGATCTCGTTGAGGGGGTCGACGCGCACTTCGTTGTGCATCGTTCCCACCTCGGGCCGGGCGAAGAAGCGGATCTTGATGGTGGCGAAGTCGTCGCCGGGGCCGGCGGGCGCGGAGCCGGCCGGGTCGTAGAACTCGCTCTCCGTGCCGAGCAGGAATCCGCCGACACACTCGACGACGCCGCCGGTTGGGGCGCCGTTGTGTGCGCAGGTGAATCCGTGCAGCGGATCGGCGATGACCGACAGGAAACGCGTGCCGGCCGGCAGCGTGTCGCGCAGCCGGATGCCGGTCGTGTCCTGGGTGCCGACGTTGTCGACGTAAATGGTGACCGTCTGAGTCCCGCTCGTGGCGATGGGATCATAGCCGTCGCCCAGGTCGGTCGATGTACCCGGGATCAGTGTCGGGGCGCCGACACCCGGCGGGTCGACCGCATTGGAGTCGCTCTTCCACACGACCAGGTCGACGCCGGTCGCAACGTTCGTGGTGGTTGTCGCGGTGTTGTTTGTCTCGTCTGGCTCGAAGATCGAGTTGTTCGGGTCGACGGTGACGGTGTTTGTGATGATTCCGAGGGTCGGCGGAGCAACAAGCCGGAAGGCGAGGTTCCTGATCTGCTCCGCTGGGATTGTCCCACCGGAGCACGTGACAACGTTCCCTGCGTCGACGGAGCAAGTGAACCCTGCGTCAGTGCTGTAGCTGTCAAAGATCATCCCGGCTGGCAACGGGTCGCGGACCACGACGCCTGTGGCGTCCGCGATGCCGCTGTTCCCCACGACGAAGCTGTAGGTCAGGCCGCCGAGGCAGACCGCGGGCGCGAGAAGCTCCGTCGGGGTGCCGCTGGCGGCGGGGACGGGCGAGGTTGGGTCGAGAGGAAGGTGCTGGCTGGCGCCGTAGAACCCTGCACTAATCGGCCACGAGCGGGCGCACACCGGGTCCGGGCTGCCGGCCTTCGTGATCGTCAGGTCGACGGCGGGCTTGACCGTCGTCGCCTCGGAGGCCGTGTTCGTGACGCCGGTGTTCTTGACGTTGCCGGTCACCGTCGCCGTGTTGAAGATCGTCGAACCGGCGGATGAGATCACCGTGCCCTTGATCGTGATCGTCAGGGTGCCGCCGGAGTTTAGAGAGCGGATATTGCAGCGCACCTGCGGTGCAGCAACGACGCAGCCTCCGGTGTTGCCGAGGGTGCCATTCACGATCACCTGCGTGGCGGTGATGCTCGAAGCTTCGAGGCCCTGGGTGCCGTCCGTGACGATAACGTCGTCGGCGCGGCTGTTGTTGCCGGTGGCCATGTTCGTGACCTGGATCTTGTAGGTGATCTGCTGACCAGGGTTCACCGGGTCGGGCCCCGCGCCCGTCCACCATGTGCCAGCCGGCGCCGGGCTGCCGTCGGTCTTCTTAATATCGAGCAGCGGACCGGAAGGCGGGAGACCGACGCTGGTGTTAACCGTCGCCGAAGTGTTGTTGAGCTCGTTGCTCTCCGCGATGGTGTTGTCGGGGTCGACCACCGAGGTGTTCGTAATCGTGCCGGCCGTCCCCGGCGAGGTACCGTTGATCGTGATCGTTGCATTGGCGCCGGCGTTGACCGCGCCGCCGACGCAGGTGACCGTAACGGGAGACGTGGGCGCGTTCGACGTACAAGTGAACAGGCTTGTGCTGGTGGTGGAGACGAACGCAACGCCGACAGGAAGTGTGTCAACGACCTTCACGTTGGCGGTGTTCGCTGTGCCGACGTTGTTCACGGTGAGGGTGTAGGTCATCGGGCTGGACGCGGCTACGCTCGAGGGACCGGTCTTGTTAATCGTGAGGTCGGGCTGGGGCGAGCCGCCGCCCGTTCCGCCCTGCACGGGCACCTGGACCGTCGCCGTCGTGTTGAACGTCTGCGCGGACTTGGTGCCTGACACGGACGCGGTGTTGTTCAGGGTTGTGCCGTTCGAGGCCGTCACCTGCCCGGCGATCGTCACCGTCCAGGTGGCGCCGCCGTTCAGGTTGCCACCGCTGCAGGTGACCACGTTCCCGTTCGTCCCGCCCTGGGTGCAGTTGCCCTGCGAGCTCGTGATGGTGAGCTGAGGCAGCGCTGGCGGGGTCTGGTTGACGCCGACCCCGTTCACCTGGTCGGTCATGACGAGGTTGGTCAGCTTGGCGCCGCCCGTATTCACCATTGTGATGGTGTAGGTCAGCAGCCCCCCCGAGACAACGGGGCTCGGGTTCGCCGTCTTGGTGACCGCGATGGGGCTCGCCGGGTCGGCGAGCGCTCTCGTCGCGATCCCCGGCTGCAGGGTGATCAGAATCAATGCGAGACTGGCAAGAGCCAGCTTCCAGCGGGCCGGACCGGTGTGCCGTGTTGCCATTTTCCCAACTCCTCCAGAGCATGCTCAACGCCGCAGCAATGACGCCGCAGCGCCGAACAAGACCCCACGAGGGGAGCCGAGGCCGGCCACGTCCACTCACCCAAGCGGTGAGGGCGAGATTCTGCATAACACCCAGGAGTCTGTCAATGGCTTCTTTGCGCCCACTCGAGTTTTCCTGTCCGGCGGTGCCGCTCGCCGACGAACTCCGCCCCTTCGGCGCAAGGATCGATGGGACCCTTCGCCAACAACGAGCGTCGCTCCGGCGCCAACGCGCGACGAATCGGGCCGGGGCCGGGACTTATCCGCCACCAGAGAGGATGCTCGCTGTGCGGTGCATCGGTGCCGGGCTCATCCGGGGCATCCGGGAAAGTCATTAGGTAAAGTCCCTACTACCCCTAAACCAACACCCCTCTGACACCCATTTGCTACCGACAGAGTGTATCGCCCGCTGGTTGCGCCGCTTCCGCGCCTCTTTGCGCCCGAAGCCGCCACGCCAGCAGACGACGCCATGCAATTCGGCGCCGGGAACGGGTCCTGGCGCCGGCCTGGGTTCCCGGTCGGGCGGGGCCCAAACCAGCGGGGTGAAACCAGATGCAAGGTAGACTGAAGTCTAATCACACCAGCGGCACGCGCCCGCCCTCGGGCGCGCCGCCACAGCGGCCACGGCGCCGGGGACGGGGGTTGCTGCGCGGTTTCGCCGCCTTCCTCCTCCTTGCGGGCCTCGTGCTCGGGGCGCAATTCACACTGTTCAGCGCAGACCACGCGCACGCCACGCTCGTTACGACAATTGATGCCGACGGCGCAAACGACGAGCCCGGCCAAAAGGACCTCACGCAGATGAGCGTCGACAACGCGGGCGCCCCGACTAGCTTTGCTATCACGTGGAATTGGGACGAAACAGTTCTCACCGGCGCGAACACGGCCGACGCTTGTGCGCTATTCGACTCGGATGGTGACGGCAACGTAAACTTCTCACTTTGCCAGGAATGGGAGCAAAACGTAGCTCAGCCGACGACCGTCCTTTACAGCTGCAGCGACAAGAAACCCGACCGTTGCACAGCGCCCAACCAGGCGGTGGCGTCCCCCTCGTCAGCCTGCTCGGCGACCATTGACCTGTCGGGTGATCCTTTCGACGCCACATTCCCGGGCGGGCCCGGAGATGACTACCCGGCAGATTCGAAGACGCTCTGCACTGCCGTGTTGGCGGATGTTGGCGGGCCCGCGACGGAATTCCTGAACGTCTGCTCGTATCCATCGGGGCAGTCAGGCTCCGACCCGTCGGACTGCATCCTGCCTTCTGTGCCCACGACCGCCTTGCTCACCATCATCAAGGAAGTAGTCAACGGCAACGGCGGCACCGCCGCTTCTTCCGACTTCACGATCGCCGTAACAGGTACGAACGCGACGCCATCGTCATTCCCTGGATCGAGCACCGGTACCGCGGTCACGATGGATGCGGGCACGTTCTCTATCACAGAGAGCGGGCCTTCCGGCTACAGCGGCAGCATCAGCGGCACCGGCTGCCCAACGACGTTCGGCGCGAGCGCTGCGGTCAGCATCGCCGCGGGTGCCACCGTCACCTGCACGATCACCAACGACGACATAGCGCCGAAGCTAACCGTCACCAAGGTGGTCACGAACAACAATGGCGGCACGGCCGTGGTCGCTGACTTCCCGCTGTTTGTCGACGCCACGGCCGTCACCTCGGGTGTCCAGAACACCTTCAACGCAGGCGCCCACACCGTCAGCGAGACAGGCATGTCCGGCTACGCTGCCACCATCTCCGGTGACTGCGCCGCCAACGGCTCGATCACCCTCGCCCCTGGCGACGTGAAGGCTTGCACGATCACCAACGACGACATCTCACCCCGCCTGAAGCTGGTGAAGACAGTAGTCAACGACAACGGCGGCACGGCGACCGCTTCGAACTTCCAGGGGAAGATCGACGGCGGAAACGTTGCCTGGGGAGTCTTCGTCGACGTCGCTCCGGGGAGCCATACCGCCTCGGAGACCGTTGTCGCCAACTACACGGCGGGGACGTGGGGTGGCGATTGCGCCGCAAACGGCACCGTGTCTGTCGCGCTTGGCCAATCGAAGACCTGCACCATCACGAACAATGACAATCCCGCCCGGCTGATCGTCCAGAAGACGGTCGTCGGCGGCAATGCCCAGGTCTTCGACTTCTCGAGGACGGGAATCGCCAACTTCACGCTCGCCAATGGCCAGGAGAATAACAGCGGCTTCACGCTCAACGCGGGCAGCTACACCATCTGTGAACTCAACCTGGCCGTGGCGTGGTCAACAACCGCTACGGTGAGCATCAACGGCGGGGCCGCGGCCCCGTTGACCCTGACCAACCCGAACCTCCCCGCGGACCTCGGCAACCGCTGCGGTACCGTAACGCTGAACGTCGGTGACTCGGTCACTGTTGTCTTCACCAACACGCCGCCTCCTGGCGGCGACGCCCGGACGATCGGCTACTGGAAGAACTGGTCGAGCTGCTCGCAGAGCAACGGCAAGCAGTACGACAAGGCTGTCGCCCGCGGCGACTGGAACAAGACCCTCGACGGGAACCTTCCCCAGACGATCGGCACTGCGCTTATCGACACCTGCGAAGAGGCAGTCTCCCTCCTCAACAAGACGCCAATTTCGGGGACCAAGAAGGCCGCTAACGATCCCGCGTTCAACCTCGCCGCCCAGTTGCTGGCTGCGAAGCTCAACGTGACGGCCGGCGCAGGTACCTGCGCTGCTGCCACCGCGGCGATCGCGCAGGCACAGGCAGAACTCGTTGCTATTAGCTTCGATGGGATCACCCACACCAACATCAGCAAGCCGCTTGCGACGACGCTGAACAATCTGGCTGCCATCCTGGACAGCTACAACAACAACACGCTCTGCTAAACCAGCGAGCGTTCTGTACCAAGAGAGGCCGGGTCGCACGACCCGGCCTCTTCCATCGTCCGAGCTCCTGATCGCCCTGATTCCTTACTATGGGTGGGTTACCGTCAGCGTATAACTCGCGCTGCCGCTAACGGCCTTGACGACCAGGACGTAGCTACCGGGGGTTGCCGGGAACGAGAAGCTCTCCAGCTTGGCCCCGCTTACCGCACCGGTCGCGACCAACTGACCGGCCGGGGTGTAGATCGCCACGTCAAGTTTCGCCTTCCCTCCCCAGGAAAGCGTCCCCGTGAGCTGCCCGCCGACGGCCACGTTGACCGCATATGAGCTGGACGCCACCCGGTTCTTCGTCGTCCCCACCGAGCCGGTGAAGGTCTCCGTCACAAGCGCCCCGGCGTTCTCGGCGGTGACGATTAGAGCGGTGCTGAGGGTGGCGTTACCCGCCGCGTCGTACGCCTTCACGGCAAGGCTGTGGTCGCCGTCCGTGGTTGTCCGGGTGTCCCAGCTAATGGAGAACGGGGACGCCGTCGCGGTTGCTTTCAGGCTCCCGTCAACGTACAGCTCGGTTTTCGTCACGCCCACGTTGTCGCTCGCGCTCACGATCACAGAAACGGCGCCGCTTACGGTCGCGCCGCTGGCCGGCGCCGTGATGGAGACGGTTGGCGGCGTGCTATCCACAGCCAGGTTTTGCACGCTCACCGTCACCAGGGCCGATGAGGCGCTGTTGCCAGCCGCGTCGTACGCCTTTGCCGTCAGCGAATGGCTGCCATCCGCGACGACGGTCGTGTTCCAGGACGTCGAGTAAGGCGAGGCGGTTGCCGTCCCCTTAAGCGCTCCGTCGACATAGAACTCGACCTTTGTCACGCCTACGTTGTCGCTCGCCACGGCGGTCGCCGTGACGGTGCCCGTGACGACGGAACTTGAAGCGGGCGCACTGATGCTCGTTGCCGGCGGAGTCGTATCCGTCAGAGCGGCTCCGCCGAGCGCGGCACCTACTGCCTTGCTGGCATTCACCCGGCCATAGCCGAACGACGAGTCCCAGCCCGCGCCACCGAGGTCGTCGGCGTTGTTCAGCAGGATCGCCTGGGCCTGCGACGGAGTGAGGCCGGGGTTCGCGCCGAACACGAGCGCCATCACGCCGGCGGCGACTGGCGAAGCGAGTGACGTCCCGCTGGCGTAGTCGTACCGGGCGCCGGGCCAGGTGGTCTTGATCCCGGTCCCCGGCGCGGCAATGTCCACCAGTGCGCCGTAGTTGGAGTATGCGGCGCGGTTGTCAGCTATTTCGGTGGCCGCCACCGCGACGAAGCCCGCGTAGTTCGGCCAACCTGGGTCAATGCCGTCGTTGCCAGCAGCCACGAACGTGACCGCGCCCCTGCCCTGGGCATACGCTCCAGCGGTGTCGAGGGCCGCGGAACCGGCCATCCGGTAGGAGACGTTGATCGCCTTGGCGCCGTGGTCGGCGCCGTACTGGATGCACTTCGCGGCATCGCTGACGTAGGCGGAGCCGTCGGTGAAGTTGCTGATCCGGACGGGGATGATATTCGCGCCCCAGGCGACGCCCGCCACGCCAGCGCCGTTATTGGTGGCAGCGGCTATAACCCCGGAGACCAATGTCCCATGACTGGCGATCGGAGACCAGTCCTTCGAGCCATCGACAGCGTTCCAGCCAAGGTCGGCACGAAGAATGGGCTGCAGGTCGGGGTGGGTGCCTTCAACGCCCGTGTCACACACGGTGACGAGCACGCCGGTCGCCTTCGCGCTGTCCCACGCGACCGGCGCCTGGATCTTCGCGAGGTGCCACTGGGTACTGTAGTTGGGGTCGTTCGGGATGGCTTCCGGTCTTACCAGGGCGTTCACTTCCGCAAACTGGACGAGGGAGTTCTTGGCGTAGGCTGCGGCCACCGTTGCCGCGCGCGTGCCCGCGGGCACGCGCAGGACGCGGATGCCGAGCGCGGGGATGGCGTCAACCTGGGTCACCGTGTGTGATCTGTTGAGGGCGGCGATGGCCTGGTCGCTGGCGCCTGTCGTGAACTGCACGAGGATGGTGTCCGTCGGGTTGGCCTGGGCGGCATGCGAGACAGTCGCCCCGCCAAAGATGCCGAAGAGGGCGAGGAAGAGGCCCAGGAGGAGGACGATGGGCAGGCTCTGGTAGCGCGGTGCGGTCGTGGCGGACATTCGGTTACCCCGGGGAGGACTTCCCCTACCGTTTCAGTCGTCTGGAACCGGTGCCGTGGCAGGGGGCGTCCACCCCGGCTCCACCATGAGGGCCCAACTGCAACTATTCCGGCATCAGGGGTACCAGACGGTGGCCAAAGGGGTTCGCTGAACCCGGGCGGGGACACCTCACTGGGCAAGGCGGTCCCACGGCCGGCGAAGCGGCGCGGGGGGGTCGGGGCGGTAGCGCCCGGCGATTAGGGGGCTTTGCCGCGCGCGGAGGACGCCGGTTTCCCGGCGGGCGATGGTTTTTGCTGGCCGGGGGCATCCGCCGGTCCGCCGCGATCGTCTCTGTCGCTGGACGCCTGAGAGCGGCCGGGAGCCGCGTCCTCGTCTTGCCTGGCAGCCTTCACCTGGCCCGGCGCGTTTGCCGGTGCGGCCTCCGCCGCCGGCTTCGGGCCCGTAGTCGCGAGCGCCACGATGCCATGGCCTTTCGCCGCGGCCTGCGCCTGCGCCGCCGGAGCGTTGGCGGCGCCAGGGCCGCCGGCCTGTCCGCCTGCCGCGGGCGCCGGCTTCGCTGGATGGCCCGGGTGATCCTGAGAGGGGTTACCGGCGGGCGTGGCAGGCACCGCCGGGGTGGCTGCGGGCGTGTCGGCGCTCGTCCCGCCTGCCTGGCTGCCGCCGCTGCTGTGGGCAGTCGTTGGAGGCTCCTCAGACGGTCGGGCGGGAGTCGCGGGTGTGGCGGACGTTTGCGCAGGGGAGTCGGCGTCGTGCGCAGCGCCGTTCGCGTGCCCACTGGACGGTTCCTCGGCCAGGGGCGCCGCGCCAGGACCCACGATGTCCCGCAGGACTTCCGGGGGCGTCCGGGGGGGTGCTTCTGCCACCCCGACCGGAGGAGCTTCGAGCTTGGCCCCTGGCGCCCACGCGGGCGCATTGTCCTGGGCGGGAGGAGCAGCTCCGTGCGAGCCGCTTGCGTCCTGGGACACGGTGCTTTCCGCCGAGTGCGGGGGGGTCGCAGGCGGCGCGGCGAGCCCGGCGACCTCTGCAATTTCCGCGGCAGGGGGGCTATCGCGCCCTACAAGCGGCAGATCGGCGCCGAGCGGGATTGCGCGTTCGAGCGCGGCTTCGAGGAGTTCGGCGACGGGTTCGCCGAGGGTTTCGCGGAGGTGGTCCAGCAGTTCTTGGGCGAGCGCGGGGCTGGTCGCGGTGCCGAGCAGCAGTGTCGTGGCGGCGAAGGCGGCGGCGCGACGGACGACGCCCGAGAACCGGCCCGGCGCGGGGGGGGCCTCGATCAGGCCGGTTAGCCTGGCGCGCAGTTGCAGCCGGAATTCCTCCCGCGCCTGGCGGGCGACAGCTTTCTCAAGGATGACGAACGCGGCGAGGTAGGGTTCGAGCGATTCGTCGACCAGGCGGATAACGTTGTCCAGCCGCGCCCCGGAGGCAAGGCGGTCGAGCGCTAAGTCCAGTTGCAGTGTGAGGTCTGTGGTGGTCATCGGCTTACCGTCCTGCGAAGGTTGCGGATCGCTGCGAACTGCAACGCCTTGATTGTACCCTCGGCTTTGCCCAGCGTTTCGGCGATTTCGCGCCCGCGGAGGCCAGCCAGCCGGAGGGCGATGACGTCTCGCTGCGCCGGTGTCAAGTCCTGGAGGACCGCCTCCCAGAGGAATGTCTCCTCGACCGCCTGGCTGACATCGGGGAACTGGTCCAGTTGGTCCTGAGCGACGGTAACCAGCGGCTGGCGGTAGTACTTCGCGGCACGCTCCCTGGCGACGTTTCTGGCGATGCGCAGCAGCCAGATGAGGATGGGGACGTCACGGGATTCGTATCTGCCGATGCCGCGGAGTGCACGCTCGTACGTTTCAGCGGTCAGGTCTTCGGCATCTTCGCGGCAACGGGTCAATGTGAAGGCGTAGCGGTGCACCTGCTCGAAGGTGTCATCATAGATCCGGCCGAAGGCGCGCCCGTCGCCGGACTGCACCTTGGCGATGAGGTCTGCCTGGGCTGGTGCGTTGAACTCGGTGAGTTGCATAGGCCGAAAACACCTGTCAACCGTGGGTTTGCGATCCTAACCTGGACACACCAGATTGTCACGGATCCGATCTGCCTCAAAGGAGATGTTACCGGGGGGGAGGGTGATGCCTCATAAGTCGTGTTACCGAAAGGAACAGGACTGGAGGGGTCATGACGCGTCAAAGCGTGGTCGAGTATGCGGAGGCTGTGCGTGGTCGATACGGAGCAGCGGGGCGGAAGGAGAAGCAGCGGATCCTGGACGAGTTCTGCGAGACGACGGGCATGCATCGGAAGGCGGCGATCCGGTTGCTCAACCGGCGGGCTCAAGAGCCTGCACACGGATAACGGCTCGGAGTTCATCAACCACATCCTCTTCACCTGGTGCCGCCAGGAGCAGATCCGCTTCACGGGGGGCCGCAGCTACCGCAAGAACGACCAGGCCTACGTGGAACAGCGCAACTGGCTCACCGTGCGCCGCCAGGTGGGTTATGAGCGACTCGCCTCGAGACGCGCGTTCACCCTGCTCGGTCAGCTCTATCCCCTGCTCAGCCTGCAACTGAACTTCTTCCGGCCGATCCGCAAGCTTGCCGCCAAGGAACGTGCTGGAACGCGTGTCCTCAAGCATTACGACGAACCGCGCACGGCCTATCAGCGGCTCCTCGAGAGCGGCGTCCTCGGTGAGAAGGCTCGGGCCGAAGTCGACGCCACGCTGCGGCGCATCAACCCCGCCAGCCTCCAGCGCCGCATCGACACCCTGCTCCGCCAGCTCTGGAACCTTGCCAAGGACGAGCGCAAGCTGACCCAGGACACTGGGTAACACTACTTATGAGTCAACGCCTACCACTTCGGTAACCGTTACTTCTGAGGCATCACGGGATCAGGCACCGTCTCGTCCGTAAGAAACCGGGCAGAAAGAAGTATCGGGCCTAATGGTGGCAGCAAACCGGGAAGGAATTGCCTCGCGGGTCTAAACCAATGCGCGCCCGGGGGCCATCTAGGTATTGAGACGTTCGCGACGTCTCTGCCGTGGGGGCCCACCGGTCCGCAGCCCGGTGGCCTCCACGGAATTCTTGTTCACGCGATCTCAAATGCGTTCAACCCCACCCGGTAAGCCTGAGCCCACGCACCCCGCCGTAAACTGGCAGATGCTCGATCACCGCAACGGCAATTGGTGCGTCCGCGTCACGTGTCCCATCTGCCGGCAGGCCCGCTTCGAACCAGCCAAGACGGTGCGCTATCGCATTCGCGCGGGCCGGTTCACGGGCCTTTGCCGGGAGGATTGGCACAGCCAGCGAGGGAAGCTAGCCGTCCAGCGACGGCCTGATTCGGAGCCGCCGCACCCGACAGTGGATTGGACCCAGCAGCGCCAGAGGCCCGGCGGGACGCTCGTGCGTGTGACCTGTCCGGTCTGCCACGTCGACCGGCTCCAACCGGCAAAAGGGGTGCGCTACCGCGTATCGCGAGGGACGTTCACAGGCCGCTGCCGGTTGCATCGCCATGTCGCGGAACTCGAACCCAACCCGGACGGACAAGCTGGCTTCGACCACCCGGCAGTCGATTGGAGCGTGCAGGAGCGGCGGAATGGCGGCTACTGGGTGAAGGTGGTTTGTCCACGCTGCGGAAAGCAACGGTTCGACCTCGCGAGGTCGGTCCGCTACCGGCTGCGGAGGGGGACCTACACGGGCCTGTGCCGGTCGGATGCGCAACGCGAAGCGCGAAACCGCGGCGTACCCGGCCTGGTGCTGCCTCCGTCGACCGGGCGTGTCCGGGTTGTCTGCCCTGTTTGCGGGGAGGAGCGCGCGGTTATGGCCGCATCGGTGCGGCGGCAGATGCGCAGTGGGACCTTCACAGGCCGCTGCAGCCGCGACCGGCTCATTGGGGCGAAGCGCGGCCATGGGCGCACGGAGCCAGACAACCCGTGGATCGACTGGCACGACCGCGAGATAGTGAAAGAAGGGCCAAACCGGCGGCGGACCATGATCCGGATCCACTGTCCTCAATGTGGGTCGGTGCGGCTTTCGCACCCATCCGCGCTGGAAGGCGCCCTGGCTAACGGTACATTCCGGCCCGAATGCGCGCTCCACCGCAAGAACCCCGTCGCCGCACACCAAGAATGGTCGTCAACGCCCGGCCGATTCCAATCCGCCGGGTGATGGGCATGCGCGACGTCCTAGTGAACCGGGGTCCCCCTCCCCCCGGGGTCAGTGTGACTTCCGAACACCGGAGTACGCCCAGTATGCGGAGATCCGGGCCCGGAAGTGGGAGGCGACGCTCGGGACCAGAGGCAGACAGCGTCCGCAACCAGACAAGAGTCCTAACTGCTCGGATCAACGCTGGCGACACCGTCGTGCTGTAGCTGGGCGACCGGCAGGTCAGACAGCAACGCCACCGCTCACGGCCAGCCATCATCGCAAGAGCCCGATGCTGTCAGCGATGCTGTCAAACTGAGTGTGCTAAGACAAAGCGCCCTTCTTATTGTCGCGCCCAGATTCAGATTCTTGGTAGGCCCGGAGAGATTCGAACTCTCGACCAATGGATTAAAAGTCCGTGGGAACCACTGATCACCGGTGTGTGCTGGTGTCGGCAGGGGCTGTCCTAGACTCGCCATGGTTCAACCACACTGATGTCCACGCCGATGGCTGTCGTTCATTGCCGCCATGTTCGGCGGCAAAATGGCGGCAACTCTCAACAGTGCTGAAGGGACCGCACGAGGAGTCGAAAGCGGCTGCCGTCGGGTGCGGAAGAGTGCCCCTACGACGCCGAAAGGCTCAAACGTTTCCGCCCACCCGCCACCACGACATGCGCCACCTTGCTGCTACGTCGATTGAGGCAGCGATGAAGCTGGTTCAGTGATCTTGCGGCAGTAGCCAACGGCGAAGCTACTCCGGTAGAGGTTGGTGCACCCACCCTCTCCGAAGTTGCCTCATGGGAGTTGGAGGCTTGGGTAAGGAGAGAGCAACTCCGGCATCCGGTCGTAGTCAAACCAGGAGCAACTTCTAGACGAACACCGGGGAGAGTCTCGCGCCTCCGCACCGGTCGCACTCCAATAAAGTGTCTTCGTTGAAGGCCCATCTGGCTACTCGTTTATGCTATTATCTTGCTATGGCTGATATGCATGCTGCTAGACGGACGGAAACGGTCGCTCAAAGGGATGGAGGCACTTTGGGCCTCCGCATAGCCCTGGTGCGTTTGCAAGACACCAAGGACCACGTCAGATTTACCCTCCATGTCAACCCCAGCGTTAGCTACTCAGCCGGCGTGCAGCCGGGAGGGTATCTGAGCAGCAGTGGGCTCCAGGTCGCTCGCGGTCGCTGCCCGTTCTTGGAGCGAGAGGGCTGTTACGTTGCCGCGGTTCGCGAAGGCTTCGACATCGAGGCATTCGCCAGCTCAGTGGACCGTGGGTTCGTTGCGTTACAGGACGCCGAAAGGCGGCTCGACAAATGTGGATTCTTTCTTCGCGGGCAGCGGCGCTCGCCTCACGGCGATGGGCACACGGCTGCCGCGATCAAACTGCTCAAATCTAGCGAAGACAACGTGTTCGCCTATCGGCTCACGTGGCTGGAGGACGCCCGGCCGACAGGCTGGACTACCCATCTGAGCGTTTTGCATCCGCCCCTCACACCGGAACTCGACCGAGCTCTGAAATTCTTCAATTTGAACGGCGAGGCCGAAGCTCCGGACGCCCGGGAGCGGCGCCGCCTGCTGGAAATGGCGCGCGACGCCGAGAAGCTTGCCGGCGACGACGACCGCAAACTGACGAGGCTCGCAACTGAAGTCGAGTCCCTGCTAAACGAGGGCTTCAGCCCGATTGTGTTCTGCCACTAAATCGCGACTGCGAACCACGTCGCTGACCAGCTCGGGGAACGCCTGAATCGCCGTAGCCGGCCCGCGGTAACCGTCGAATCGGTTACCGGTGTGCTTCCACCCGAGGTTCGGAGGCAGCGCGTCGACTTGCTCGGTGAGGCAGCCAAGCGCGTGCTGGTCGCCACGGACTGTTTGTCTGAGGGCATCGACCTGCAGCAC
>PNKC01000029.1 GCA_013822275.1 Anaerolinea sp.
GGGGGCCAGGGGGTGAGGGTTCGCCTGCGACTACCGCAGAACGCGGTCGAGAGCGCCATCCAAGTCTTCGGTGACCTGCGAGTTCGTGATCCGGACGACGCGCAGGCCGAGGTATTGCAGTACGAGTTCGCGTTCGCGGTCGCGGGCATGCTGTTCGGGCTCCAGGTGGATGCCGCCATCGACTTCGAGGATTAGGCCGAGTTCGGCGCAGTAGAAGTCGGCGACGAGGGCGCCGATCGGGTGCTGTCGGCGGAACTTGAGGCCGCGGAATCGCCGGTCGCGGACGCGATCCCAGACGAGCGCCTCGGCGTCGGTCATTGGTCGCCGCAGGCGCCGGGCGGCTGGGACGTTGTCGCGGTGGAATCGTTCGCCTTCGGACACGCCGTCATCCTACGGCGGGGTGTGGCTCGACGTAGGCGATAGGCGATCGGCATGCGGGGTCCGGGGTCTGGGGTCTGGGGTCTGGGGTCTGGGGACGGTAAGCGGAGAGAAAGATCCCCCCGTTCCCGCGGTCGCGGTAGCGATGCGGCTCAGACTTTGGCGGTAGGCGATGGACGGGCCTGGGAGCAAGGCGAGGCAGAGCGCTTCCTTGCGGGCGTGGCTCAGATGTGCTCGGCTCTCGGCTCTTTGCTCTCTGCTCAGGTGCTCTCGCCGATCTCCCAGCTTCGCAGCCTCCTGGCGGCGTAGACGAACGTGAGGGCCGTGACCGCCACGATGAGGAACATCGCCCGGCCCCCACCGAGGTCCGCTTCGAAGACCGTGGACGGCGCCGTGATGATCTGGTCCGCGACGCCCAGCGCATACTTGCGCACGCTGAGGATGCGCAGGCCGCCGAACAGCCGCGTGAGCACACCCTCCCAGATGAAGACGTAAAGCAGTCCAACGATCAGCGCCCGGCTGGTGAGGATGCTGAGGAGGACGAAGAAGGAACAGTAGACCAGCGCGCCCAGCACCACGGCGATGACGAACCCCGCAAGGATCGCCCCTTCGCCGACGCTCTCCAGCGAGACGGCCGCCGAGGCCACGGTCGAGACGAGGACCAGCAACGATGTCGCACCCCAGGCCACCACCAGCTTCGAGGCCACGATCCGCCAGCGCGCGATTGGCTTGGAAAGCAGGTAGACGGCCGTGCCGTCTTCGAACTCGGAACCGAGGGTGGCCGTGCCGAAGATCAGCGCCCCAAGCGGCAGCAGCGTCCCGACCACCAACTGGCCGAGCAGCGTCGTGGCCGTCCAGTGGTCCGTGTCCACGTCATTGCCGCTAAACCGCCGGATGGCGGCGATGACCACCGGGATGAGTGCGACAAGGACGAGCAGCATGGTGCGCTTCGCGCCGAGCAGTTGGCGCACCGTTAGCCCCACGATGGCAGCGTTCACCGGTTCACCAGGTAGGAGAAGACGCTCTCCAGCGACTCATCCGTCGGGCGAAGTTCGAGGAGGGATACGTCCGCATCCTTGGCTACCTTCGCCACCGCGAGCGTAAACGCGGCGAAATCCGAGGTGCGCACGCTCAGCGCTCCGTCCTGCAACTCCACGCCAAAGACCGCCGGGTCGCCAACCAGCGCCGCGGCGAGCCTGCGGTTGTCGCTCGTGCGGAGAGTGAAGGTATGCGGGCGGTCGGTCATCAGGCGGCGGATGTGGCGGAAGTCGCCGGCCGCCGCCAGCCTCCCGGAGACCACGACCAGGACGTTCTCCGCCAGCCGTTCGACTTCTTCGAGGATATGAGACGAGAAGACGATCGTCGTGCCCTCCGCGGCCATCCGGCGGAGCATGTCCATCATGTGCAGGCGCTGACGGGGGTCGGCGCCGTTGAACGGCTCATCCAGGAGGAGGACGGGAGGTTCGTGGACGATGGCCGCGGCAACTTTGAGGCGCTGCTTCATGCCTTTCGAATAGCCGCCCGCGGCGCGGTGCTGGGCCGGTTCCAGGTCCACTTCCTTAATCGCTTTCGCCGCCGCGGCGCGAGGGTCCGGCAACTTGTGCAGTCGCGCGCTCAAGAGGACGAAGTCGTGGCCGCTAAGGAACGGGTAGACCGATTCCCGCTCGGGCACGAGGCCGACGCGCGCGTAGAGCGCTTCGTTCTGCCAGGCGGGCTCCCCGAGGACTCGCACGCTGCCGGCCGAGGGCGCCAGGAACCCGGAGAGCATGTGCAGCAGCGTCGACTTGCCCGCGCCGTTCGGCCCCAGCAGGCCCGTAATCCCAGGCCCAAGGCTGAAGGAGATGTCGTTCACCGCCACGATATTCCCGTACCAGCGGGAGACGTTGACCACCTCGATGGCGGCGGCCGGCGCTTCGGGGGCGCTGTCCCCGGTGGCTGCCTGCGCGGCGCTCAAGCCGCGATCCTTGCATAGCGGCGGAGCACGAGCCCGGCGCCCACGATCGTGTAGCCCGCCGTGACCACCGGGTAGAGCCAGGCGGGCAAGTCCGCAATCTCCAGGCTGGTGTCGGGGTCGGGGACGATGTCGAAGACGGCAAGAGTGGTCCCGTTCAAGAGGTCGAAAGGACTGAGGAGGATTGCATAGTGGCCCCAGCTGCCGGTCTCGCGCACGAAGATCGCGGCGAGCGGCGTGGTCACGAGAAAGAGGGCGATGACGGCGACCGTGGCGTAGGAGCGCCGCGGCGTCTGGCAGGCGATTGCAAGCGAGACCGACGCCATGAGCGCAGCGATGAGCAACCCGCTGGAGACGATCCGCGGCACTTCGCTCCAGTTGTCCCGGAGGAACGCGCCCGTGTCCTTCGTGGCCAGCGTGTTGCCGACAAAGAGCACGGCCTGGGGCGCCAGCGTGAGGAGGAGCAGCGCGGTGGTGAACGCCGTGAGCTTCGCAAATGCGTAGTCGCTCCGCCGCAAGGCCCGCGAGAAGTAGAGCGAGAGCGTCCGCGCGCGCTGGTCACGGCCCACGATCTCAGGCGCGACTGCCGCGCAGAAGAGTGCGACGGTGACCTGGACGTAACCGAAGTAGTTCTCCGGCGCGAAGATCTCCACCACGCCGCTCGCGACCGCGGCTATCCCCAACTGGACCAGCGCGGGGATGAACGCGATCACCGTGATGATGACCGGGATGATCTTGCTGCTGGTGCGCCGCCCGAGCCCGAAGGCGCCGCGCAGCGTGTAAAGGTAGAGCGCAATGACGGCGTGCTGGCGGCCCAGGCGTACCCCGTCGTAGCGGCGGTAGCCCAGGTCGTAGATGCTGCCGGTGGCATCAGACTGCGGCTGCATCGGCACCCTCCTCAACGGCGGGCCGGAAGAGGTCTTCAAGGTTCTGGCGGCGCTGCTCCAGCCGCACCAGGCCGACGCCGAGGTCCACGGCGGTGTCCCGGATCTGGTCGAAGACGCCGCCATCCTGGATCCCGACGAGAATCAGCCGGCCTTCCGCCTTCACCCGCAGACCGAGCGCTTCGAGGCGTCGCGAGAACACCGCGGCGTCGCCCTCCACCTCGACCGCAAGGACCTGGGTCTGGCCGGTGAAGTCGCCAATCGGCGCCGAACGCAACAGCCGGCCGCCATCGATGACGACCAGGTGCTCGCACACCCGCTCGATTTCGCCCAGGAGGTGCGAGGCCATCACGATCGCGATCCCGAACTCCGTACCCGTGCGCCGGACGAGGTCCAGCATCTCGTCCCGGCCGGCCGGGTCAAGGCCGTTGGTGGGCTCATCCAGGAACATCACGCGGGGGTCGTGCACCAGTGCCTGGGCGAGCTTCACGCGCTGCTTCATGCCGGTGGAGTAGCCCCGGATCTCGCGGTAGCGCTCTTCAAACAGGCCGACGTGGCGGAGCGTCTCGGCGGTGCGTTCGCGGGCCGCGGAGCGGGGGAGTCCGTTCACCTGCGCCATATGGGCCACGAATTCCGTCGCGCTCACGTCGCCGGGCAGGCAATCGTGTTCGGGCATGTAACCGACGAACTGGCGCAGCTCCGGCCCCTGGCGATCCACGTCCAGGTCCAAAACGGTGGCGCTCCCGCTTGTGGGGGGCAGCAGGCCGAGGAGGATCTTGATCAGCGTGCTCTTACCGGCGCCATTTGCGCCCACGAGGCCGATGATCCCCGGTTCCAGCTCCAGGTTCAGGCCGTCCAGCGCGGTGACGTGCGCACCGTAGCGCTTGGTCAGGTCACGCGTCGCGAGAAGGGCCACGAATCCAGCGTACACGCCCCGGAGGCTACGGATGCCGGACCCTTACTTCTTGGCTGCCTCAGCGAAGTAGCCGGGTTCCGGGTCAACCGTCGGGTCCAGCTTTGCGATCTCGGCGGCGGCAATGGTGTAGGCCTCCGCCAGCGCGGCGAACGTCGTCGCCCCGTCGCCGCTGAGGTACGCAACGTCCAGCGCTTTGGCGCAGGCCGCCGGCCAGGCGCTGGCGGGACCCTGGCGCGCAAGCACGGAGGTTGCGCAAAGCACGCGGATCTCACCCTGGCGGCCCTGGATCGCGCCAATCGTGCCGCCGGGCGCGCCCTTCACCCAGAGCGCCAGCGCCGCGCGCGTGGCCAGCACCTGCGCCGAAAACTGCTGGAACTCCGTGACTGTCCCATCGCTGCTGCACGCAAGCGCCCCCAGGGCCGAGTTGGCGCTCCGGTCCCCGCCCGCGGCGGCGCCAACTTTCTTGCACACTTCGGCCCAGCCCGATTGCGTCTTCGCATGCGCCATGTAGCCCTGTATCGCTTTCCAAACCGCCGGGTTGTAGGCGTCAGCCGCCGGGTCCGTTGGGAACCAGGTTGCGAAGTCGGCTTCCGGCAGCGCCGAGGCCGCCGGCGTCCCGATCGTGGCCACGTAGGCCGGTGGCGTAGTTGGCGGCTCCACCATCGGCCCGACGATCGGCATCCCCGCCAGCGACGCCGCGAGGTCCGTGTCGTAGCAGCGCGCCGTGGTCAACAGCGCAAGGATCACAAAGAGGAGGCCGATCTTGCCCACTCCCGGATTATCGGCAGCCGCGCTTACGAGGCGTATAAGCCGCGGGTGCGTCTCAAGTTCTCGCTTGCGGCGGGCAGAGGTCGGCTTGCTCGCGAGGCTGATCAGTAGCACGACTGTAAAGGAGTGCTGGGATGGTGACTCGGCGAGGTCCCTGGTCGCCTGTTTCCGCGGGTTGATTGCGGTGGCGGCATTGGGAGCGCAGCCCGGACCGCTGGACGACGACTTCTTGAACGACGTCAAAGAGGTCCGGGGATGCTCAATCGCCCTGCGTGAACAGTTCGAAAATGCCCGAGTACAACAGCCGCTCTCCCGTGAGCTCTCCCCGCGCCGGCTCGAACAATCGAAGGTAGTAACACGCCTCGGCGCACTTGCCCTGATTCCTCATCGCGCTCGCGAGGCCGGGGCCAGGGATAGCCACGAGGACGTTGCCGTTGGGAGCGATTGCGGCGGTTTGCACCGGCTCTCCCGGAAGCAGATGCAGCCTGACGCGTGGCTCGCGCGCGTCGACCACCTTCACGCCGTCGCCATGCCGGACGTAGTCGCCGTTGGGTGTTGCCTCTGGTCCCCACCATCCCCCGGCCCAGCCGGCGAGTGTGCGTCCGTCGGGGCTGACCACAAACGACGAGATCCCCGGCTCGCGATGCACGACCTTGAGCGACTCGGTGTCGATCACTCGCAGCCCGAGTGGGCGACCCTCCTCGCAGCTCGGGGGGCCGTCGCAGCCAACGTCACGGGCGCCCGCCACGTAGAGGAAGCGACCGTCCGGAGAGAGTTGGGCCTGGACCCGGCTGACCGGCCCGCCCTTTGCGACGGCTCTTGTCACGAACCAGCCCGTCATTCCGTCGAGAGCTCGCCGCCAGGGTCGCTTCGTCGCCGCGAGTTCGATAGTCCGTTCTCGCGTCATGCTCTTCGCGTCGATAACCGTGACAGACTCAGATTCCGGATGCGGGACGAACACCCTCCGGCCGTCCAGCGAAACAGCGATGTCGGTGAAGTACTGGCCATACCAAGTGCGCCCGGCATTCGACTCCCGGCGTTGACCGACGACCAGCCCTGGCAGGACCACACGCCCGTTCTCAGCTCCGGTGAAGGGGTCCAGGGCGACGAGGAAGGGGTCTCCGTCCAGCAGGTTGGTCCGCGGGTCCGAGGAGTTCATCCCCAGGACGAACAGTGTCCGCCCGTCCGGGTGAAACCGCGCCGCGACGGGCCACCAGTCGCCGAGGCTGGCAACGGTGTCCTTGCTGCCCGTGGCCACGTCGATGCGCTCCAGGTTCTGGTTCTCCGCCTCCCGGCTGATGTTGAAGAGGAAGCGGCTATCCGGCGACCAGAACGGGCTCCACCAATCTGATACTGATTCGTATGTGACGAACGTGACTGACCAGTCCCTGGCGTCGAGCAGATAGATCCCTGCCGTACTGCGCGCGGCGATGAGGTTGCCCGTTGGAGCCGGGTAGAACCGTGCCGCATGGCCCACTTCGATCGGCTTGAAGCCGGCGAGGCCGGCGCCCGTGCGCCCGTCGAGCGGATAAAGCGCGCCTGGGATTCCCAGCCCGGCATAGTCGAGCAGGAAAACGCCTGACGTCGTCTTGCCGGGCGTCCCCATCGAAACGCGCGCCCCCGGTTGCGGAAGCGGCTCCAACTGGACCGGTTCCGGGGAAGGCGTTGCGCCGGGCAAGACCATTGTGGCCGATGGCCCTGCCGCGGGAGTTGGCACCTCCCGGCTTCCGTTGAAACAGGCCCCGCCAGCTGTCGCGAGGAGCGCCGCCGCCAGCATCACCAGTCTCGGTCCTGGTACCGCCTTCATCCCGGTTGCCTCTCGTCGCTTCCGCTCGCTGCTGTAATACACCTCCGGGCGCCTGTTGGTTCCCGGACGTGCGCGAGAGCGAGCGCGGTGTCGCTCGAATCCCAGTAATCCATCGGCAGCAGTGTTGGATTGACGCATGAACCGCGGGCGGCCTTGTTGCGCTAAAGTAGCAGTGTGACCGTGCGCGTGGACGTGGACCGGCTGCCTGCCGAAGTCGTTGATGCTTTGAACCGGGGCGACATCGTCGAGTTCGAGCGCGATGGCGAACTCGTGGCCAGCGTCCGCGCTGAGCCGAAGCGAATCTCGTGGCGGGAGTACTGGGAGCTTCGGCGCAACGCCCCACCGCTGGACGACGACTTCCTGAACGACGTCGAAGAGGTCCGGCGGATGCTCAACGCGCCGATGACTGACCCGTGGGAGTCGTAGTCGACTCCTCAGTCCTCATCGCCATTGAACGGTCAGCGCCGCCCCGAGGCGCGGCCGATCTGCTCGAACGGCTCCTGCCCGGGGACTCGTGGGTTTCCGCTGTCACGACGATGGAGCTTCGGATTGGAGCGTTGCTCGGTGAGACCGAAGACCGGCGCGCTGGCCGGATGTCGTGTCTCGCCGACGTCACTGCGCGGTGTCCCGTATTGGCCTTCGCGGAACGCGAAGCGGAGGAGGCAGCGGCCCTTTTCGTCGCACTTCGCCGCTCGGGTCACCGGATTGGCGAGCGCGACCTGCTCATCGCGGCTACCGCCATCGCCAACGGGCACTCCCTGATCACCCTGAACCGCGCTGAGTTCGAGCGCGTGCCCGGCCTCTCAATGCTTGACGCCCCGGACTTCGGTGCCCGCTGAGTGGCAGGGCGCGTGGGCCTCGAGCTGTGTCGCTACGGTGCTCGACCGCCAGCCACCACACCCTCCGCTTCTTGCGCGAATTGTTGGCGGTAGAGCCGCGCGTACACGCCGTCCGCGGCAAGCAGCTCCGCATGACGCCCCTGTTCGACCACCACGCCGTGGTCCAGCACGACGATCAGGTCGGCCGCCAGGATCGTCGAAAGCCGGTGGGCGATCGCGATGACCGTGCGCCCCTTCGTCAGCCGCTCGAGCGCGTCCTGGATCGCGCGCTCCGTCTCCGAATCCACGCTTGAAGTGGCCTCGTCCAGGATCAGGATCGCCGGGTCCTTGAGCAGCGCCCGCGCGATCGCAACGCGCTGCTTTTCGCCGCCGGAGAGCCGGTAGCCGCGTTCGCCAACGATCGTGTTGTAGCCATGAGGCAAGCCCGCAACGAAGTCGTGGATGTTCGCCGCGCGGGCCGCCGCTTCTATCTCCGCGTCGGTGGCATTCGGCCGGCCGTAGCGCAGGTTCTCCTTGATCGTGGAGTGGAAGAGGTACGGCTCCTGGTTGACCATCCCGATGGTTGCGCCGAGTGACTCGAGGGTGATGTCGCGGATGTCGTAGCCGTCGATCGTGATCCGGCCTTCGTCCACGTCGTACAGCCTGGGGACGAGGTAGGCGACCGTGGTCTTGCCCGCCCCTGAATGCCCAACCAGCGCGGCGAAGTTGCCCGGCGGCACGGCGAACGAGACGCGTTGGAGCGTCGGGCTGCCAGCAATGTAGCTGAAGCTGACGCCCTCAAACCGCACGTCTCCTCGCGCCCCCTTCAGCGTCACGGCCCCCGGGCGATCCGCTATGTCGTGCTTCAGGTCCAGGTAGTCGAAAAGCCGTTCGAAGAGGGCGAGTGAACTGAGGATCGTGATGTTGAGGTTCAACAACTGGGAGATTGGCGAGAAAAGCCGCCCGAGCAGGCCCGCCGAGGCTACGACCGTGCCAAGCGTTGCCTGGTCGCCAATGACCCGGTGGCCACCGTACCAGTAGACGACGGCCGGGGTGATGGCCCCAAAGAGACCGAACATCACGTTGAACCCGCGCCCGACCATCGCCCGGCGGATGTTCAAGGAGCGGATGCGCATCGCCTTCTCTTCGAACCGCTCAATCTCGTCGGCCTGGCGGCCGAAGGTCTTTACCAGCAGCGCGCCACTCACGGAGAGCGTCTCCTGCATCTGGGCGTTCATGTGCGCCAACTCTTCTTGCGACTCGCCGATCAGGTCGCGCTGGATTTGGCCGACCCGCCGCGCCGGGAACATGAACACCGGCAAGAACGCGACCGAAAACAACGCCAGCCGCCAATCCAGGTAGAGCATCAGGACGAACGTTGACGTCGCCGTGATCAGGTTGCCGACCAGCCCGCCAAGGGTGTCGCTCACCACGCCCTGGACCGCGCCCACGTCGTTGCTCACCCGGCTCAGCACCTCGCCCGTGCGGTTCGCGGTGAACCAGCGCAACGACATGCCGCTCAGGTGCCGGTAGAGCGCCCGCCGGAGGTCGAACATCACCGCCTGGCCAATGGTGTTGCTGAGATAGGCCTGGACTACGTCCGTCACCGCGCTGAGCAGCACGAGGCCCAGCATCAGCGCGATCAACAGGTTCAACAGGCCGCTATCGCTATCCCCAGGACGGAGGGCGTCATCGATGATCCGCTGGATGAGCAGCGGCGGCCCCAGGCCAGCGACAGCAGACACGGTGATCGTCAGAAGGAGGAGCGAAACCATGCCCAGGTGCGGACGGTGGAGGAGCAGGGCCCGCCGCAACGTCGGCCAAACGGGACTCTGGGGGCGGGCGCGCCTGCGCTCGATCCAGTTGCCATCGTGCCCGCCGCCACCTCTCATCCTCTCAGCGTAGGCCTGTTGTCTGAGCGGCGATACTGCCCGATCGGGGACAGGAAGAGGCGTCCTGTTAACTCCCTCGTAATGGCCTGTTCCCTGTTCCTGAATCTCGTGCCACCATACGCGTGGTGGTGGACCAGCCCTGCGGACAGGAGCTCGTGTGACCCAGGAAGATTTCTCGGCCGTTTGCCCCTACCTGGGGCTGGCGGATGACGCCGATTCGCATGCCACGTATGCGACAGAGGCGCACCGCTGTTACCGTCTCCCCAACCCCACGCGGATCGCGCCCCCGCACCAGGAAACGTACTGCCTGGGCGCCAACCATATGACCTGCCCCGTGTACCTCGGCGAAGGCGTGCCGCGTCCCCCCGCCGCGGCGGCGGGGCCGTTCGCGCCGTCCTCGGCGGGCCGCCCGCCTGAGCCCTCGGCCACAGTGCGTGGTCCTCAGCCGGGACAACAGCGCCCGGCGGCGCGGCGGCCGTTTGAAAGCCAGCAACCAGGGGGAGCCGGCCGCCCCGCCCGCCGCCCGGCGCCTGGATCCCTCGGTCCGCGCCCGCGCTCGGGTGGTGTGAGCATGCCCGTGGCAACAATCGGGCTCTTCGCCCTCGCCGCCGTCGTCGTCGCCCTGGCCTTCGCCATCAACAGCTTCGTTGGCGGTAATGGCGACGACGGCCAGATCTCTCCGGCGGACGTGACCGGGACGCAGGTCGCGCTGAAAGCAACCCAGACGGCGCGGGCCGGCGGGGGTCAGCAGACTCAGCCGCCCCAGACCACAACCGCCACGAACCTGACGCCGGGCGCCGGCCAGACGCCCGGGGCCGGGCAGACCCCCGGGCAGACCCGCACCCCGGGCACCGGCACGCCCGCCACGGGCACAACAACCCCGGGCGCCGGCGGCACCTACACGGTCAAGGCTGGCGACATCTGCGGCACCATCGCCGCTGACAACGGCATCACGCTGCAGCAACTGCTGACCGCGAACCAGATGACCGAGGACGACTGCACCCGCCTCCAGCCTGGCCAGGTCCTGAAACTCCGCTAGCCCCCGGTGTTATTCCGTTTCGAACAGGCCTTCCGCGACGCGCGCCGGAAGGCCTGTTTCGTTGTGGTGCTCGCGCACCCAGGCCTGGCGGGACGCCCAGTGGCGCGGATGGCTGTCCCAGCCGTGGGCGCGCTCTTCGACCCACTTCCAGTCCGCCCAGCAGAGCAACGCCAGGTCCAGGTCTCGCCGTGCAAGCCGCCGGACTTCCCGCATGATCGGCGTCCGCCTCCGCTTGCGCTCTTCGACTTTGTCCGCGATCAGGATGACTTTCGCGATGAGAGGCATCTCGGGCGCGCCCAGGGTGTGGTCGCGGATGGCGGAAAGCGCCTCGTCGTCCATTACGCCGAACCGTTGGCGAAGGACCACGGCGGCAGTCGGGCCGTGCAGGAGCACCGGTTCCGCTTCTTCCTCCGGCCCGACTGGCACTCCGGCTTCGCGGGCGAGGCTCAACTGATCGGCCAGGGACAGGGCGCGGAAGAGGTCGTGTCCCCAGGCCGCAAGCCGCACACGCTCCGGGTCCACGTCCCAATACCCCGCGAGGTCCACAGCCTCGTCCACAACGCGCTCAACGTGGCGCACCAGGCCCGCCGGCCTGTCGGCGAACGCGGCCTGGATCGCGCGGACCTGGGCCTCGATCTCCGGGCCCATCAGCCTTCGGGGCCAAGCTTGCGCCCACCGAGGAGGTGCAAGTGCAAATGGAAGATCGTCATCCCCGCGTTGTCGCCCACGTTGAATGCGAGCCTGTAGCCCCCATCGAACACACCCTCCAGCCGCGCCACCTCCCTCGCCAGGGCCAGCAACCCCGCGAGCAGGTCGCCATGCACCCACTCGATCTCCCGCGCCGTCGGCACGTGGGTCTTCGGGATGATCAGGTCGTGCACCGGCGCCCGCGGGTTGATGTCGCGGATTGCGAACGCGTGGTCGTTCTCGGCGATCTTCTCAACCGGGATCTCCCCGCGGTTCATGCGGCAGAACAGGCAGTCGTTCATAGGCGGGATTGTACGGGGCCGCGCAACGGCCGTCCCTCTACCCGAAGAGGACGTACTGCTTCAAGAACCGCTCCACGGCGCTGTAGAACTCCTCGATCGTTTCCGTCTTGCGCCAGCCGTGCCCTTCGCCCGCGTAAACGTGGTATTCGTGTGGCACTCCCCGCGCGCGGAGGCTGGCGACGATCGTGTCCGATTGCTCCCTTGGCACCACGCGGTCGATTTCGCCCTGGAAGACGGCAATCGGGTCGCTGATCTTGTCCGCGTGGAAGATGGGAGAGCGTTCGCGGTAGACGGCGGCGGCCTCTGGCAGCGGGCCGAGCATGGAATCGAGGTAGCGCTGCTCGAACTTGTGGGTGTCGCTGGCGAGCGTGAACTGGTTCGCCACGCCGAACATGCACACGCCAGCCTTGTAGAAGCCCGGGATCTCGACAAGCGATTGGAGGACCGTGAAACCGCCCGCGCTGCCGCCCATGATCACCAGCCGCGACGCGTCCGCCAGGCCGCGTTCGGCCATGGCCTGGGCGCCGAATTTCGCATCCTGGACATCGTAGATGCCCCAGCTTTCGCGCAGCTTGAGCATGTAGTCGCGGCCATAGCCGGTGCTGCCGCGGTAGTTCGGCTGCAACACGGCGTAGCCGCGCGTCGCGAAGAACTGCGCGGCCGGGGCCCAGCCGGCCGTCACCTGGCTTGTAGGGCCGCCGTGGACAACGACGATCAGCGGTGGGGCGCCCGTCCCCGTGAAGTGCTGGCTCGCCGGCGGGTAGTACAGTCCGTGCGCCTCTTCGCCATCGAACGATGTCCAGCTCACCGCCTGGGGCTGGGAGAGCGCCGCCGCCGGGACAGCCTCGCTATCAGATCGGCGCAGCACCCTGCCCTTGGGCGCCGCTTCCGCCAGGTTCAACGTCACGACGCGCGGCGGCTGCGTCCCGCCGGCCGCGACGAAGGCGACAGATTCGTTCGAACCGTTCGTCGCCGGGTGACCGATGACGTCGTACCCCTCGTGGGACTTGCCCAGGTCCCGCACCTCTCCGGACGGCGTAATCAATGTCAGCCTGTCGAAGCCCATCTCCGATGAGACGGCCACGATGTTGCCGCTGGCCGTGATCGAAAAGCGGCGCTGTCCCTGGTTCCAGGCGGGCGCCCCGAACTCGCGCGCACCGGTGGTGAGCTTGGTGACCGCGCCCGATTCGAGGCCGCGCCGGTACAGATGGCCCCAACCCGTCTCGTCGGAGATGTAGACGAGCGACTTCCCGTCAGGGCTGAACGTGCCCTGGAAGATGGCGGTCTCCGCGCCACCCGCGACGATGGCCGCGCTGGTGCACACCGGCAGCCCGCCCTCCGGGCAGGCGACGTTCGCGACCTTCAGTTCGGTGCCGTCCCAGGGCATGTTGGGGTGGTCCCATTCCACCCAGGCCAGGCGGTCGCCGGAGGGGTGCCAGGCGGGCTGCATGTAGAAGTCGCGCCCTTCGCTGAAGCGCGCTGGCCAGTGCTTGCCCTGGCTGTCAACGATCGCGATCGCGTCCACGTCTTCGTAGGTGTGGACGTAGGCCACCCAACGGCCATCCGGCGAGACGGCCGGCGTGGAGGCGGCGCCGAACGCCGGGGTGATCGGCCGGGGTTCGCCACCCCGCAGCTCCTGGCGGTAGATGCGCTGGTCCGCCTGGCCAACGTAGTACGCGGCGCCGTGGGCGAGTGTGAAGTCGCCGCCGCCGTAGCCGACGAACGCGCGCACCGAGATGTCGGAGGTGAGGTCGCGCACGGCGTCGTCGTGCAGGTCGCGGACGACGATCACCCCGCGGTCGGAGCGCCCTTCCACCCAGGCGACGGTCTTGCCATCGCTATCCCAGCAGGGCTCATTGAGGCGCAGGGCCACCGAAAGGCTCTTCGCCGAAACCGGGCTCTTCCAGAGCCCAAACATCCGTTGCTCGCGCATCACGCACCTCCGCAGGGAGAGGGTAGCCCATGGCGAGAGTGGAGCGAAGGGGAGGGGCGGCGCGGGCGGACGGGCAGCGATTCGCGAATCCCGGCGGGAACGATACCCTGAGAGCACGTAAGCGGTACGCTCGCTGTGGAGGAGTCTCAATATGACCGAACGCGAGGACTACCACTACAGCATCAGGATTGCGACCGACGACTTGTTCTGCACGCCCTGCGAGGCCTTTCTCAATTCGCACAGGGCGAAGGAAGCCGCTCAACCCCGTGGGGAAACACCAAGGAAAAGCACTGGCAGGCTGCTAACCGCACGGCGACGTTCCGGTTTACCCGACCGAGTTACCGGGAAACGTTCGCCGCGGCTTGCGAACACGTCTTGCGCGCGGGTCTGTGGCACGAGGTGCAGGGCATGCGGAGTGATAGCGACCCCGCTCAGAAGGCCGATCGGGAGCGCACCCGGTTGTAATATCGTAGCGGCATGGCTGGAACACCGCGCGGCAAATGCAAACCCCGGCCCTCATACGAGGATGGCGAGTTACGCGATCAAGGAAGGATTGAGACGCAACAGAGCGGCTCACCGGCCACATCCGAGGAGCTTAACCGTTTGATCGCGCTCGCACCGAAGCGCCGGGTAGGCGAACCGGCTTAATTTGCCCGCTCTTTTCCACGCGGAACACGAACGGTCGCGGAGTGACTTCAGCCAAAGCTACCATCTTGTCGATCGACTTTACTAGGACCTTGAATATCTCCCATTGAGGCTCTTGGCTGCCCCAAAGATAGAAGGCTCCAACCTGGTGTTTCACAATCGCGTCTAGTTCCGCCGCGATCTCGTGGTGTTTGTAATCTTGGCCGATGACCATCACCCCATTGTCCGACTTGGGCCAACCAAACGTCGTCGCGCTCTTTTGGCGCGAAGTATTCATGGTGAAGTTCCAATCGATACGGGAACTTGCGGATACCTTTGAGGGCGTAACCCATCTTCCGACCCGCGCTCCGATCGAAAAAGATGATCACGCGGCTATGAGTTGAAATCGATCTGCAAAGTTCGTCGCTTCCGTTACGAACCTCACATCAATCCCAAATTCCTCAGCAATTTCGTCGTCGTCCCAGCCAGCCGCGATTCGCCCGGCGATCGCCCACACAGGCACACCCTCGACAGTAGGAGCCCCGAAGTTGATTCGTGGATCGAGAGCCACGTTCGGGGCCTCGTCTCCGCCGAGGTGCCAAACCATTGCCTTTCCAACAGAATATTCGAACTCGAGGAACCGATTCTCAAGGAGTTCCGCCCATCCAGTCTGCCCATAACGGTTTGTTACGACCAGCACGTCTTTGGCTGCCTTAGGGAGGACATCCTGTAGCGACAGAATCAGGGTCCACCCCATCGTCTTGAACTTGTATTCAGCGAACGGATATTCAGACTTGAGTTCTTGGGTGGCGTATTCGTGGGTTTCTCGAAGCACCTTCAGGGGCATCCCCATTCGCCGGAACGTAGCGACCACGGCGACCTCGACAAGTTCCAGCCAGGAGAGCTGCTCCCCTTTGCGTCTGCCGGGAATGGCCGGTTCCAGCGTACGGCGTCCCGGCCGAACCGTTACCTTGCGCCCGTGCTGCCAATAAGCAACGGTCTGAGAGTGGACTCCGGCGTACGCGGCGGCCTCTTTGACGGCATACGTGGGGATGTAGAGCCGCCGCTCCCATGGTTGAACCTCGGCCATTACTGCGACCACTTCTGTGCTCCCGCCGCCCGAGCGTGGACACCGCTACGCTGGGGCTGCTAGTCTAGTTTCTACAAACGAGACTGACTAGGCCCAACGTCACCGCCCGTCGGATATGCCACCTCTGCCACAAGGTGGCGTTTTTAGTTTACTCCCCCACCGGCCCGCGTATTCGCCAAGCGCCCGTGCGGCGCGGCCTTTGCCCGGCCCTTGAGCGCGACGAACATTGGGGCCCGGTCGTCCCTGATGGTTGTACCGGAAGGCGTATTCGTTCCCGTAGCTCTGGAGGTAGGACGCGCCAACGGCCTGGTGCGCTCCGCGCGAATGCCGCCGTCCCGCATCCGCGCTATTAGTTAGGGTAAAGGGGGCCCATCCCTGGCAGGCGGCGGCAGATCAACACGTTCGTGCTCCATCGTTGGCCACGATCGTTCTCGACGGTGATCTCGTATGCGCCAAGTTCCGGGGCCATCCAGGCGCCGGGCGCTGCCCAGTACGGCGGAACGGGTACACCGGCTGGGGGCCGCAGCGACAGGTAGTCCATCCGGTCCGCGGGGAACACCATCTCTCGCTGGTAACCGGTTCCCATCGGCTCCTGCGGATAGTCGAAGGTGAGCGCGGCCCCGCTCACAACGTGCTTGCCCGTCAGCGTCAACTGCCCGCTGCTGAACTTCTCGATCACGATGAAGATCTTGATGACGTAGCCATCTTTGCCCTTGTCAAAGTAGCGGATCTCCGGGCCGGAGATGGCGTCCGGTCCGGTCTCGAACGAGACGGGCCCCACCCGGACCGGGTCATCAGGGCCCAGGGGCGGCATTGCGACGGCCTCGGCACAGGTACTCGGCGGGGACCACAGCGCAACTGCATCATCATCGGGCGGCGAACTGCCGTCGTCCCGCAGCATGGCCCAGCCTCCCGCTGCCAGGCCCGCAAGGGCGACCGCAGCGGCGGTAAGGAACCCGATGCGTCTTCGTAGCCTCATGGGATACCTTGCCGTGACCGCAAATGTCGCGTCATGCGCGCCATTCGGCATACACCTGCACGGTACAGCGGCTGTCAAGCTCGCTCTGGCGCCCCCGCCCCCTCACCGCCCGCGCCGCTTCCGCTTCCGCCGCGGCGGCTTGCTCGCCTTTTCGACGATGGTCAGGAGGCCGCGCCCGGATACGTGCATCCGGGCGCGCTTCGCCTCCAGTTTCTTCGCCCTGCGCTCCCAGCGTTCCACCCTCTACCCGTTCCTCTTCAGGCGGCCGGTGCGCTTGGCGTAGCGCTCGCCGATGGAGAAAACGTAGACGCCAACAGGGATGAGCACCGCGCCGCTGATGAACAGCCCCACCAGCGTCGGCGCCACGTCCACCACGCCCTTGCCGTCGACCAGCGCCCCGCGGATACCATCGATCACGTAGCGCGCGGGTGAGAACACGGACATGGTCGCCAGCGGCTCGGGCATCTCGCTCGCCTTGATGTAGACACCGGAAACCAGCACCAGCGCCGCCTGGACCACGTGCGTCATCTGCGAGCCCTTCTCCGGGAACAGCAGCGGCAAAATGGCGCCCATGATCCCGATGCCGACAAGGCTGAGGCTGCCAACCACCAGGACGAGCGTGGCCGACAGGTAGTTGGCGTTCTCCATGTCCAGCCCGAAGACGACCACGATGACGACCAGCACGACCGCCGTGTGGATGAGGCCGTAGACGAGCGAGAAGAGCGCCGTGCCGACCATGTGGGTACTGCGCTTCACGGGCGCCATGAACGTGTATTCGATGGTGCCCTCCCAGCGCTCCCAGCTGATCATGTCGCTCACGGTTTCGAAGACGACCGCGAGGTAGTGCCACACGAGCGCGCCGATGGCGAGGAAGAGGATCAGCTCCTGCTCCGTCGCCTTCGTGAGCACGTCTTCGCCCACGGCGGTGTTCACGCTCTGGGCGATGAAGACGACGGCCAGCGAGTTGGCGATGGTGTAGAGCATCCACACCACTTCCCAGCCCCAGTACCGCTTGGTCAGGTTGATGTTGCGTTCGACGAACGCGTAGCTCGCGCGGAGCTCTTGCATTGGTGCCGCGAGGGTCACTTAATCCACCTTGTCCGCGTCTTCCAGCTTCTTGCCCGTGAGCTTCAGGAAGACGTCTTCGAGTGAGGGTTCGGGGCCGCCTGGTTCACGGACGATGGCTTTGAGGGCGGCCGGGGTATCGAGCGCGACCACGCGCCCGGTATCGACGATGGCGATGCGGTCGCAGAGTTCGTCCGCTTCCTGCATGTCGTGGGTGGTAAGGAGGACAGTCGCGTCATGCGTCGCCCGGATTTCGCGCACGGCCGCCTGGACTTCGCGCTTGGAGTGCGGGTCCAGCCCGGTGGTCGGTTCGTCCAACAACAGGAGCACGGGCGCCGTGAGGAACGCCCGCGCAATCGCGACCTTCTGCTGCATCCCGCGCGACATGTCCTCCATCGGCGACCAGATCGAGTGCTCCTCGATCCCCAGGCTGCGAAGGATCTCGGCGATGCGCCGGCGGGCGAGACCCGGTTCGACCGAGTAGAGCCGCGCGCCGTACATCAGGTTCTCCATCGGCGAGAGCTTCTTGAAGAACGACGCTTCGACGGAGACGCGGTTGATCAGCCGCTTCACCTCGGCTTCGTCTTTCTCCACATCGAACCCGAAGATGCGGACGCTGCCCGTGTCCGGCATCAGGAGCGTGGACATCAGCCGGATAAGCGTGCTCTTGCCGGTGCCGTTGGGGCCAAGCACGCCAAAGATCTCGCCTTTGTGCACGGTCAGCGAAATGTGGTCGACGGCGACGACGCGCTTGCCGATCTTCTTGCGGTTGAAAAGGCCCGGCCGGCTGGTGAACACCTTCGTGACGTCGTTTACTTCGACGGCGATGGTGTCACTGAGGGGCCGGGCGGGAGTGTGTGCTGGCTCGGCCAGGGTGGCGGTTGTCATGGGTGCCTCCATCTGTGGTGCGGTGGCGGTGGTTGCCGGGTTGGTGGTCATCTCGTCCTCTTTGGCAGTCCGGACGGCGCCGCAAAGGTGCGGACACCGGAGGCGTGACCCACGGCATTCTTGGGAAGCGTTTCCGGCTGGAAACAGAAAAGCCGTGGTGCGTTTGGTGTGGCCCACGGCTTGCGACTCTCGACGTTATGTCAGGTCACTATCCGATGGGCACCCTGGGGCGGCCGCTGAGAGGCGCGCCGATGCGCGTGCGGGACATGCCGAGGACGAACATGGGTGATGCCATACCTGCCGCGCCTCCTGATCGGATTGCGGCACTATATCGCGAAAGGCGAATACAAATCAAGGGCAATGGTCCGGCGTTGGCGGAAATCGGAACCGTGGCGCAGATCGGGTTACACTGATTGGCGTGAGAGCATACCAATTCAAGCCTGAACTTACGTCAACCGGTGACCTGAAGCTGCCGGCCGAGGTTCGAGCACTCCTGTCGGAAGAAGCCGCGGGCGCCGAGGTCGTCCTGTTCGTCAGCGACCGTGACGAGGACCGCGACTGGAAAACGCTGACGGCCGCCGAGTTCCTCGCGGGCTATGACGAGGCCGACGCCATCTACGACGCACTCGTGTGACGGCGGAATTCGCCACCGTTGTGCTCGTGGAATTTCCGTTCGCCGACTCGGCCACCACCAAGCGAAGGCCAGCCCTCGTGCTCGCTGACGCAGGCGACGGCGACCTGCTCCTTGCCAGAATCTCCACGCGGCCGGCAGCCAGCCCGTCCGACGTGCCAGTCGCTCACTGGCAGACTGCGGGCCTCCTGGCGCCGTCTTGCATCAGGCTACAGAAGCTTGCAACCATCCACTCCGGACTGATCGTAAGGGCTCTCGGAACTTTGCACGACGGCGACGCGGCGACCGTAGCTCGGGCCCTGACCGCCTTCGTCCAGGGAATGAGCCGCTGACTCTCCGCCGCTACCCCTGAAAGTGCGGCCTCAACCCCCTCGTTCGACATCAAGCATGCAAAGGAGCGGGTTCCTCTTAGCCGAAGTAGGGCAGAGGCCGGAGACGCTCGCGCTCACCGTCAAACACAAGCAACGTCCCTGTGTCCAGTGCGTCCCGATTCCGTTCGAAACTGGCCGCCAGTGCCGGGCCAATGTCCACAGGGAGCGTGCCCCCCGTCCTGAGCAAGACCACGCTCGGGCTGGCTAAGCCCGATTCAACGGTCAGCCGGCCGAAATCAAGGTCGGCCGTCACCACCGCCCAGCCATTACCGCGCGCCCATGCAAGGATCTCCTCGTCCGGCGCCCGGCCATCGCCCAGGGCACCCCAATGCTCGACTTCCCACCCCAGAGCGTGGAGGTAGCCGACCCACAACGGCGAGAGGTTCATATCGAGCAGGAGCTTCACCGCGCGTCAGCGGTCTGCTCAACCCCGGGAACGTGCTCCGCGGCATAGGTCAGGGCCGCGAGGATGTCCTCCCGCTCCAGGTAGGGGTACGCCGCCAGAACGTCGTCGATGGAATGCCCGGCGCCGAGTTGCCCGAGAATCATCCCTACCGTCACTCGCAAACCGCGAATGCAAGGCTTGCCACTCATTACGCGAGGGTCAATCGTGATCCGGGCGGTGCTGCTGTCCATACCTGAAAGGGTACCACAAACCATCCCCGCCCTACCTCTGGAAGTGCAGCCTCAACCCCCTCGTCGGCCAGTTGTCGAAGGCGATCAATCGGCCCGTGGTGCTGAGCGTGACGTACAGCGTCCGCAGGTCCGGCCCCGCGAAACACGCGTTCGTCGTCAGCACGTCCGGGCAGGGCGTGTGGACCGCCTTCGAGCCATCCGGCGCAAACGACGTCACCCCACCGTTGACCAGCGTTGCGACGATGATGTTGCCTTCGCCATCGACGCAGAGCGAATCACACAGGGCGAGGTTCAGCGGCGCCGCGCCCGGGAGCGTCCCCACCACGCGCCGCCCGCCCACCTGGCCGGGCCCCGTCAGTTCAAAGGCATAGAGCCGCCCCGTCGGCGTCTCCGCCACGTACAGCGTCTTGCCATCAGGCGAGAGGCCGATCCCGTTCGGCGCCTCCATCGGGAAGACGATCTCCTTGATCATCTTCCCGTCAGGTGAAGCGTAGTAGACGCCGGTGCGGTCGCGGTCGCGGGGGCGCGTCTTCCCGTGGTCCGTGAAGTAGAAGTTGCCTTCGGCGTCGAAGACAAGGTCGTTGGGGCCCTTGAGCCGCTCGCCGTTGCATTCGCGATAGAGCGTGCTGACCTCCGTGCCATCGGCGCTGACGCGCTGGATCTGGCCACCGATGTAGTCCTCCGGCTGCTCGCCCGGGAAGAGGCCCTTCTGGCCGGTCAAAGGGTGGACGCGTTCGGCCCACTGGAAGCCGCCGTTCTGGGTCACGTAAATCGCGCCATCCGGCCCGATTGCCGCGCCGTTCGGGCCGCCGCCGGTCGTCGCGAAGACACTCGTGGCGCCGTTGGCGGGGTTGATGCGGAGCAGCGTGCCGCCCCGGATATCCGTCACCAGGATGTCGCCACCGGGCAACTCCAGTGGGCCCTCCGGGAAACCAAGCCCGGATGCGACTTCACGAAACTCCATGATCACCCTCCAACACTGGCCGCGAATCCTACGCAACGACGGCCTGTGCTGCTACGCTCTTCGCCATGACAGGTGGCGCAACCTTCGATGCGACGGGCGCCTACCGCTACCGGCTCTGGCGGGAGTGGGACGCATCGCTGCCCGCCGTCACCTTCATCATGCTCAACCCGAGCACTGCTGACGCTACGACGGATGACCCCACAATCCGGCGCTGCACCGGCTTCGCGAAACGCTGGGGCTTCGGCCGCCTGGAGGTCGTCAACCTCTTCGCCTACCGCGCGGACCGGCCGGCCGCGCTCTTCGCCGCAGCGGACCCGGTTGGGCGCGAAAACGCGCGTCACCTGCGAGAAGCGTGCGCGGCCTCGAGCCTGGTGGTCGCCGCCTGGGGGAACAACGGCGCGCGGGCGACCCGCCCCGGCCTTGACGGCGAACTCGCCTGCCTCGGCCTCACCAAACTCGGCCACCCCCACCACCCGCTCTACGTGCCCGCTTCAACCACCCTCCGGCCCTACTGTTGACCGGCCGATCCCCTGCACACTTCGTCGCGCTGGGCGAGAATGGCAGCCCATGCCGCTCGAGAACACGCAGGTCAGCTACGACGATGTCCCCTACCCCGGGGCCGCATTGCCGGATACGCATCCTTCATCCACGGCGGTCATCGCGAAGCTGTTCGGGTTGGACCCGGCGCCGCCGTCTTCGTGCCGCGTGCTCGAACTCGGCTGCGGCACCGGCGCGAACCTGCTGCCCATGGCGGAGATGTACCCCGGCAGCCAGTTCACCGGCATCGACCTCTCCGGCGTCCAGATCGGCATGGCGCGGTCGCGGGCGCGGCAGCTTGGGCTGACGAACATCCGCTTCGAGGAGATGAACATCCTCGACTTCCCGGCATCCTTCGGCCAGTTCGATTACATCATCTGCTACGGCGTCTACTCCTGGGTGCCGAAGCCCGTGCGCGACAAGATCCTCGAGATCTGCGGCGCCCAGCTCGCGCCGATGGGCATCGCCTCCGTCAGCTACAACACCTACCCCGGCTGGCACATGCGCGGCATGGTCCGCGACATGTTCATCTACCACTCCCGCCGCCTCGGTTCGACCGATGAGCGCGTGGATAGCTCGGTCGCGCTGCTCAAGTTCATCAAGGAAGCCGCCGAAGAGATGGCACCGCGGTATCAGGACCTCGCGGTCTACGCGAAGGTGCTTGAGCGCGAAATGAGCATGCTCCACGGGCGCGCGCGCCACTACTTCGTCCACGAACACCTGGAAGGCGTGAACGAGCCCTGCTACGTGCATGAGTTCGTGACCCGCGCCGCCTCGCAGGGCCTCGCCTACCTGGGCGACGTCCGCCTTTCGACGATGACCGCCCAGATGCTGCCGCCGGACGTGCTGGAGCAGCTTGAGGCGCTGGCGCCCGACTTCGTGGCAATGGAACAGTACCGCGACTTCGTCACCAACCGGACCTTCCGCAACTCGCTGATCTGCCACCGCGAACAGCCGATTTCACGCGATCTGGACGGCTCTTCGGTGTTCGGACTCTCGTTCACCTGCAACGCCAGCCCGGTGCTGGAAGGGGACAGCGCATACTCAGAAGACATCCCGAAGATGCGCTCGCACCGGGGCGGGTCCATCGTCTCCATGAACTCGCTCCTCAGCTACGTGGCCCTTGGCTACCTGCTCGAAGTCGCGCCCTCGTGGGTTTCGTTCGATGACCTGCTCGCCATCTCGCGCGACCGGATCGAAGAGGCCGGCGAAGAGAACGGCGACCCGGCGGACGACGCCCTCCGTCTCGGCCGGGCGCTGGTGAGCTGCCTCAGCGCGGACGTCGTGGAGGCAGCGGTGGAGCCGCCGCCAATCGCCCACGTGGTCGACGACCGGCCACGGGCCAGCGCCTTCGCCCGCCTGCAGGCCGCCGCCGACCACAAGGGCACCAGCCTGCGCCACGAAAGCTTCGACCCCACGCGCCTCACGGCCTTCGTCCTCGCCCACCTGGACGGCACCCATGACCACGCCGCCCTCTGCACCCTCGTCGAAACCGCCATCGCCGAAGGCCGCTTCACCCTCCCCACGGTGCCAGAAGGCGAGTCGCTGACCGTGGCGGACGCGGTGGAAGCGGCGCTTGAGGAGCTGCGAGCGGGTGGAGTGCTGTTGGGGTGATGGGGGCGGGGGCTACCGGCCGGGGAGGTCAACGCCGGCGGCGAGAATCTGACGGATGCCGTCCAAGATGGAGTCTAGCCCGGACCAATCCTGAGTATCGATATATGCCCGGTCGTCGCGGGCCAATGCTGCCTTCGCCTCAAACCGCTTGAGAAGCGACTGCTTGTCCACCAATTCGCCTTGATAGCGGCCCATCCGCGCGATATAACCGGTCCACTGAACAGCACGGAGATCACCAGTAGGATCTCGTAGCACATCTTCTCCAAGATATAGCTCGATCGACCCCGCCATACCATTGACGTTCATATGAGCCGGTCCAGTGGGGCCGATCGTTGGGTACCTTGTGGCGAGATCTATTTGGGGGTAAGTCATCACCATGATATTGGGCGGCAACCGAACCCCATCGAGCGTCTTTAGTGCATCGGCCGCTGCGGTGTCGTTGTCGAAGATGGCCACAACCCGATTCGCGACGCCGGCACTCGCGAGCGACCGAACTGTCCGGACCAACGACGCTGCGCCACCTTCTGCACCGAACGAGAAGTCCGCGAATCGAAGGAAGCCCTCCAAGTGTGGTTGACGAACCAGCAATGCTTCTTGAAGCACCGAGATGTCGGTTCTTCCTTCGGCCAGCACGATGGCGGGCGCTCCGTTGGCGATGGCCCAACTGAAGTTCTGGATCGCGGCCTCCTGAGGCGCGACACCGGGTTCTAGCCACCCACCTCCTTCGAGATCTGTGACATCCAGCGTGACCAGATCGTCCGGGAAAGCATCAGCGAACGCTCGAAGCGTCACCCGAGAATCCACATATTCCCAAAGCTCCGTGAGCCAGCGCAGGCTCCCGATATCTAATCTCCCGCCATCGCGATCGGGGCCCGCAACGGAATCCCGCACACAACCCAGCCAGGCGTCATAACTGAGACTCCGGAGGAGTTCGGACTCTTCCTTGTAGAACTGGATGAGGGACTCCGGCAGCGTGAACGGGGTGCGACTATGCAGTTCGAGTTGATGCTCCACGATTTCTCGAAAGTGTTCGGCCGCAACGGCGCGCCCGATCCCCAGCAGGTCAAGACGGTCCCTGATCTCTCGCGACGGAACTACAAATTCACATGCCTCGTACTCTTCATCGGCACTGTAGCCGAGCGACGGCCGGTCTGTCCCCGTTCGAACCGTGCGGACGAGGTCATCGGCGCGGAACAGGAACATGAAGGTAGGCTCCACCCCGTTCCTGAACGACATGACCTCACGCCCGCAGACAAAAACGTGCGCGTAACTGCTCAACGTTGCCTCCTCACGGCAGGGGGTCAGCCCGTCGGAGCTTGCCACTCCCAGAGCGAGGCGTTGACCGCCTCGCGGCTTGGCGTTATTGACAGATCCATCTCAGCCCTATGATAGGTGTTGAAGCATTCGCCCTCTCCCCGGCGAGCATATACGGGAACCCGACACCAACACGACGGCCTGAGCCAAACTGTGCTCTCGCAGATCAGCGCTCCCTCACGGGCCTCTGACCACGATAGGTTACTCAGAGAGCGAAACCGTCCGAGGTGCTGGCGACCTCCCAGTTCAGCTGTGTCGGATGGAGGCGTTCGCTAGAATCCCCCCAATCGGGCTAGCTGGAGGTATTACCTGCGTGGACCTCGAAAGAGCGCGTCAATTTGCTCGTCGGGCGTTGCCCGAAGTCATCGAGTCAGAACCGCCGGGGGGCAAATGGGTGGGCCACACCATCGGTGTCAACGAAATCGCGATCCCGGACCTTGTACTGTTCACCTGCACCAGACTGCTTGGCTTCAGGTCATCTCGGCCGCGCGAAAAGATGCGGTGGCAGATTTCAGGAAGATTCGGTTCGACCGTGGCGGTCCTGGTGCTCGAAAAGTTCGGCCTGAGGCTGTACGTTCCTTCCGGCACGCCGGAGGAGGACGTCAACAATGTTCGGAAGCTGATTCAGAAGGCAGCGAAGGTCGCGCTTCCTCACCTGCGAGCCCTCGCAGAAGTGGCAATCTCCGCCGGTCACGTCACGATCGAAAACCGCCTGGGCAGATTCGACGGTTCGTATCGATACTTTCGCCGTGCCGCCGAACGCGCCTATGAGCAAAAGCAAGAACCGCCGGTGATTCTCAAGTCCGACGAGTCCGGCACCCCAACGGCTTGGACGTTCTCCCCGTTCGCGAATGTGACGGAAGGCGGTTACCTGGCCGGTGCCATGCTCGAAGCATATTTCAGCAAGCTCGAACACTTGCTGGTTCTGGTTCTGCCTTTCGTCGACTTCGCTCCTGACAACGGAGCGCTGACCAGATTCGTGGGCGACACCTGGGATTCGAAATTCAAAACGGTGTTCGACATCAACGCGGACCGTGGAGCTCACACGGCGTATCGAACACTGCGTCAGCTCATGGACGAGCTTCGAAACCCCCAGGCCCATGGCGGCTTTGAGAAGAGAGGGGCTTCCTTCTTCTTCCACGCAGATGGAGCAACGTGTGCGTTGCCGGCTAAGCTCTCCGCGTACAGCGCCACACCTGAGATGCTCGTGTCAAACATCCCTCCGGCCACCTTCAAGAGTATATGTGAACGGATCGATGAGGTTGACCAGCTCCTTGCTCAGTCCCGTATCCGCTTCGGCCTGATGTTCGCGGAGTCTGGCCTCGATCCAGTCTTCTCGCCTGAGGCTCGGAACCTCTATCGCCAGGCCATGCAGTCCGAAGATGGGTTCCCAGATTTCCTCGACTGGCAGGGGAGGATGCAAGACGACTATGCGAACATGGACGACTGACCTCGCCCTTTCTCGCTCGTCTAGACGAGCCGGGCACTCCGGCCATCGTGTCTTCCCCCAACCAACCGCGCGCCATCGGCCGACGGCCGCCAGCCTGTTGCAGGACGGCGAGCACCATGACCAACGTACCCCTTGCCTCATGCCTCATGCCTCGTGCCCGCGAGTGCCACCGGCCCCTCGGCCATGACCCCCGCCCCGTGCAACCCTGTCCCAAATGCCCACGTACCGCCGCACGACAGCCCCCTTCTCCCGGTCCTTCCGCGGAAGGAGGAGGAGGGCAGGGGCTGAGGGCCGCCCGGCCAATCACGCCACAGCGCGCCAATCCTTCCGGGGAAGGACTACGAACGCAAAATCAAAACGCATCCCAATCGCTGGCGGCTGGAAGCTGGCGGCCGGCAGCCCCGGCCCCCTCTCATTCCCCATTCCTCATTCCTCATCCCTTTCTTTTGCCTCGCCCTAACCAACCCCGTAGTATCGGCGGAAGGCCGCCAACCCCGTCGCGGGACGGCGAGCACCATGACGGGGACTCGCCGATGCAGATCATCGAAGGCATCTACCAGCTACTTACGCCCTTCCCACAGTTCACCACCGAAGATGCGAAGGCACTGCGCCGCGACCTCGAAGAGCATCCGCGCGTCACCAAGGGGCTGCCGTACGTCCTTCCCTACATGATCAAGAGCGGCGGCGACACCATCCTCGTCGACTGCGGCTGGAACACGGACAGTGCCTACCTGGCGCTTGAAGAGGGGATGAAGGAGCACGGCTCGCATCCCACCGAGATCCAGAAGCTCGTCGTCACCCACGTCCACCCGGACCACTACGGCATGGCCGGGCGGCTGAAGCAGCTCTCAAGCTGCGAAATCGTCCTCCACGAAAAGGACGCCGAGGTGATCACCGCCCGCTACTTCGCCCCCAGGGGCCTGACGGATGACATGTCGAAGTTCATGGAACACAACGGCGTGCCCGCGCTCGCCTCGCCCGGGATGTCGATGGGCTCCATGGGTATGCTCGCCAACGTTTCGCCCGTCCCCGCCGATACCCAGGTCAAAGGCAGCGAGACCTTCAAGGTCGGCGACTTCGACTTCGAAATCATCTGGACGCCGGGCCATTCGCCGGGGCACATCTGCCTCTACGAACCGAACCGCAAGATCCTCCTCACCGGCGACCACGTCCTCCCGACGATCACGCCGAACGTTTCGATCCACACCCAAACCCACGGCAGCCCGCTTGGCGACTACATGCGGTCGCTCGAAATCCTCGAAGACCTGGACGTGGAGATCGTCCTCCCGGCGCACGAATTCCACATCAAGGACCTGAAGAAGCGCCTGCGGGAGATCGAACACCACCACGAACTCCGCCTGGACGAAATGGTGACGTGCGTCGATTCGGGCGGCTCCACGGCCTGGGAAGTCGCCGGCCGCGTGAAGTGGGCCACGGGTTCGCTGGCAGACTTCGAACCGTGGATGCAGCGCGCCGCCGTCGGCGAGACCCTGGCTCACATGGAGTACCTGTTCGAAACGGGCCGCGTGGCAAAGGTCGTCCGCGGAAAGCACCTGTACTGGCTGCCGGTCTAACAGGCGGGCCGGCGTCCCGACGCCTGTTGCGGACCACCGGACGCTAACCGCCGATGTGGGACATCTCCACCTTGCGCAGGCCCACCGTGTCTTCGGAGCGGATCTCGGAGTAGCGGTCGTCGCGGACGCGCCACACGGAGCTGAGGAACGCTGCGATCTCCTCGTCGCTTTTTCCGGCGCGCAGCAGCGCGCGGAAGTCGTGTCCACGCACGCCGAAGAGGCAGGTGTACAGTTCGCCCTCCGGCGAAAGGCGGGCCCGCGTGCAGTCGCCGCAGAACGGTTCGCTGATCGACGTGATGACGCCAATCTCACCGGTCCCGTCCGCGTACCGCCAACGGCGGGCCACTTCGCCGCGGTAGTTGGCTTCCACTGGCTCAATCGGTAGCTCGGCGTTGATCATCTCCACGATTTCGCTGCCGGTGACCACATGGTCCATGCGCCAGCCGTTGGTCGCGCCCACGTCCATGAATTCGATGAACCGGACGATGTGGCCGCTGCCCTTGAAGTGGCGCGCGAGGTCCACGATCGTGTGGTCGTTGACGCCCTTCTTGACCACGGCGTTGATCTTGATTGGGGAGAGCCCGACCGCGGCTGCTGCTTCGATGCCCCCGAGGACGACGGCGACGGGCACGCCCACGTCGTTCATCGACTGGAAGACGGCGTCATCCAGGGAGTCCAGGCTGACGGTGATACGTTCGAGTCCGGCGTCCTTCAGGCCCCTGGCCTGGGCCTTGAGCAGCGAACCGTTCGTCGTCAGCGTCAGGTCCTTGAGGCCGGGGATTGCGCGCAGCTGGACGACGAGGTGGTCGAGATCTCGGCGGACGAGGGGTTCGCCGCCAGTCAGGCGGATCTTCTCCACACCGTGCGCCACGAAGATCCGGGCGAGCCGCGCAATCTCTTCGTAGCTGAGCAGCTCTTCGCGCTGGAGGAAGGCGTGGTCCGGCCCGAAGATCTCCTTCGGCATGCAGTACGTGCAGCGGAAGTTGCAGCGGTCCGTTACGGAGATGCGCAGGTCGCGCAAGGGACGCCGGCGGCTATCGAAGAGCGTCATGGGACAAGCCTACCGCATTGTGGTGGGAACATGCTCGGGCCAGCATAACGGTTCGCGGCCCGCGGTGCGTCCCGGCCGCCGTCAGGTTTTGGCCGATTCCGGCGAACGTTCGAGCAGCCAGGCGTCGTACTTCTGCACGCGCTCGGCCAGGGAGTCCCGCATCGCCGCCATCTTCTCCATCTTCTGGTCGACGAGCGCTATCTGCTGGAGGGTGACTTCGCGGGCGCGGCGGATCTTCTCCGCCTTCTCAGCGGTATCCGCGTCGCTGCGCCATTCGGCCTTGATCTGGAGGCGCACGTCCTCAGACTCGATCATCTCCTTGATTTCGGCCAGGGAGAAGCCGAGCAGGTCCTTGAGTTGGCGAATCCTGTCGATCCGCTCGATGTCCTCCGCGGAGTAGAGGCGGAAGCCGCCTTCCATGCGCGTTGGCGGGCTGAGCAGGCCCTTCTCTTCGTAGTAGCGCAGCGTGCGCTGGGTCAGTTTCGCGCGTTCGGCGGCTTCACCGATCTGGAGGTAGGCGTGGCCTTGATCGTCGTCCATGTCGTTCAAAAGCTAGTCTATCAACGTTAACGCGCACGTCAAGGTACGAGATCGCAACGTCCGAAGCCGGACTCGCCGCTCACCGGTCGCCGGGGCGCTCCCAGCGAAAGTACACGAGCGAAAGGACGAAGGCCGCCACCGTCCAGGCCACGAGCACCGCCGCCACCCGCTCCATGTGCCATTCGCCGCCGTAGTCATCCACCGCCACCCAGTCCGGCAGAAAGACGTAGCGGAAGCCCTGGACCATCCACTTGAGCGGGAAGAGCGAGGCGACGAACTTGAGCCAGGGCGGAATTTCCGAGTATTGGAAGAAGACGCCGGAGATGAACTGGAGCGTGAGGTAGGGCGGTTGGACGATTGCGGTGGCCGACGACCCGTCCGGGATGAGGCGCGTGTAAGCCACGCCAAGCAGCGAGCAGGACGCAACCCCAATCAGGAAGACCCACGTGAATACCAGCCAGGGGACGGGGCCCGTGGGCAGTTCCACGCCGTACAGCAGTGCGCCGATGGCAAGGATGATCGCCGCCTGGATGGCAGACGTGATCGTCGCGAGCGCGACTTTGCCGATGAAGTACGAACTGCGCGGCAGCGGTGTGCCCGCCAGCCGCTTCAAAAGGCCTTCGCTCCGTTCGATGGAGATCGTGGTTGCAAGGCTGGTGAAGGTCGTGGAGACGACACCCGCGGCGATCATGCCCGCCACGAAGTACTGCGGAAACCCCACCGACTCGCCAGCCGGCCCTCGGATGACGCCGCTGAACACCGTTGAGAAGATGACCACGAACAGCACGGGCAGAAGGAAGGTGAAGAACACGAGCTCCGGGGTCCGGTAGAAGGCACGCAGCTCCATCCCCGTCCGGGCGATGCTGAGGCGGATCACCTGGCGGATGTTCCCGCCTCTTGGGGCCGCATCGGTCCGAATCGCGTTGTCCGCCGTCATGCCGCGCCTTCCCGGGTTGCGGCATCACTGTGCTCCTCGATGAGCCGGAGATAGACGTCCTCCAGCGAGGGGCGCGTCACGGAAAGCTCAGGGATTTCGCTGACGCCGAGGCTGGCTGCCCAGGCGATCAGCGCCGAAACCGTCGCCGTGGGCTCGCCCGTCGCAACCGCGACGATAGGTGGTCCCGACTCGACCCTGCCCGGCATGGCTGGCAACGGCGCCGTCGCCAGGGTCCCTTCCGCGCGAAAGCGGACGTGGGCCACGGCCGCCGCCCGGCCGCCAATCTCCCGCGGCGTCCCTACCTCGATCAGTTGTCCAGCCACGATGACGCCAACTCGGTCGGCGAGATGCTCCGCCTCGTCCATGTAGTGCGTCGTCAGCAACACCGTCTTACCGGTGCGCGTGAACTCGCGGACGACTTCCCAGGCTTGCCGCCGGGCGGCGGGGTCGAACCCGGTCGTCGGCTCGTCGAGAAAGATCAGTTCGGGGTCCCCGACCAGCCCGAGCGCGAGGTCCACGCGCCGCTTCTGCCCACCTGAGAGGCTCTTGCACCGCGCCTGGCGTTTCTCCTCCAGCCCGGCCATGGTGATCACCCGCTCCAGGGGCAGCGGCCGGGGGTAAAACGAGGCGAAATGGGCGATGACCTCCTCCACGGTGAGGGCGTCGAATACGCCAGTGGACTGGAGGACGATGCCGATCCGGCTCTTCCAGGCCGCGTCGCCGCGCGCCGGGTCAACCCCCAGGACGCGCGCTTCGCCGGCGCTCCGGTCGCGGTACCCCTCAAGGATCTCGACCGTGGTCGTCTTCCCCGCGCCGTTGGGGCCGAGGAGGGCGAACACCTCGCCCGTGGGGATCGTCAGGTCCACGCCGCTGACGGCTTCGAACGTTCCGTAGCGTTTGCGCAGTCCCCGGATTTCGATCGCGGGATCGGGCATCGGGCCTCTCCCTGTTCGGATAGTGACACTATCGGATAGAAAGACTATCCTGTCAACACCGATGAAGATATCCGAGCTCGCCCGCCAATCCGGAGTGCCCCTGGCGACGATCAAGTTCTACCTCAGGGAAGGCCTGCTGCAGCCCGGCGTGGCCAGGGGGCCCAACCAATCCGACTACGATGAATCGCACCTCAGGCGCTTGCGGCTGATCCGCTCGCTGCGAGAACTCGGAGGCCTGAGCGTCAGCACCATCCGCCAGGTGGTCGGGGCGGTCGGCCGCCAGTCACGCATCGAACTGCTCGGCACCGCCGTGGACGCGCTCGGCAGCGGGCGCCCCGAAGTGCGGATTTCGGAGGCGGAGCGGGCTGGCGCGCTGGCGGAAATAGATGAACTCTTCACCACGCTCGGCTGGCTCGTCCGGCCCAACGCGGCAGCCCGCATCCAACTCGCCGAAACGCTCGCCGCCCTTCGGCGCGATATGCCCCGCATCACCGCCGGTGCGTTCGTTTCCTATGCGACGTTCGCCCACGCCATCGCGGAGGCCGAACTCGGCGACTTCAGCGACGACGATCAGGCTGACGATGAAGCGGCGCTGGAAGCGGTGGTCAGAGGCACACTCCTCTTCGAACCCGTGCTGCTCGCCCTGCGGCGCGCCGCCCACGAGGACATCTCCATCCGCCACTACCTGGGCAACGTCAATCCAGCAAAGCTTCGATCACGCGGTCCACAATAGCGTCCGCTTTCGCGCGCATCTCGTCGTCCGTCGCATCCTGGATCGGGTGGGGGACGAAGATGCGGCGCACCTCCGGCAAACCGAGCGCGGCCGATTGCGTCTGCGCGGCGTCGATGAAGGCGCTGGAGGCGATGAAGACTGAAGGCTTGCCCTGGATTTCGAACCACGTCGTGTCGTGCACACTGCACGTTGTGCAGGACCCTCAGTCAGCGAGCGCTTCGATGACGAAGCCACACTCCTCGGCGATCTTCCGGCGCAGGTCCGTCGGCGCGGGCTTGGTGAACGTGGGCTTCGCATAGTGACGGAACTCCACGTTCGGCAGCCGCTCGCGCAGGCGCGTTTCGAGCTGCGCGATGAGCACTTCGCCGCGCGGCTTCGAGATGTTCAGTAGCCCCACCACGCCGGTGATGGCTTCGGGCCTCGGCGTCAGGCTGCGGCGCACGGGCACGCGTTCGTCGGTCGGGTCAAGAATGGTAGTCATCGAGCACCCCCAATGGCGGCGAGTATACGCCACCGGCGCGGGGGCTGCTGTCCATTCAGCGCTGCTATACTGAAATCCATGGCGACGACCGCGTTCGACATAGGGAGCCTCCTGGAGAGCATCCCCGGTCACCTTGATGGCCGTCCAGTGATTGCCGGTACGCGGGTGTCGGTGCAACGGATCGCCGTGCTTAGCAATGAGGGGCTGACAGCCGAGGAGATCGCACGGGATGTATTCGGTTGGCTCAGTCTTGCCCAGGTCCACGCTGCGTTGACTT